>JAJLKH010000103.1:0-54584 GCA_033839205.1 Rhodobacterales bacterium
CCTGACCGGCCAGCCCCTGACCCTGCCCAATGTCGCGACATGGTGGTGCGGCCAGCCGGATGAACTGGCCCATGTGCGCGCCCATGCGGACCGCATGATGATCGGCCCGGCGCTGTCCACCCGGATGCCTTTTGAAACCAACGCCCCCCATGCGATCGGCGGCCGGATGCGCGGCGCCGATATCGACGAGTTGGATCGCTGGCTCACGCAGAATGCCGCGAACCTTGTGGGGCAGGAGCTGGTGACCCTGTCGACGACCCCCGTGTTCCAAGACGGAACGCTTGTGCCGCGCCCGATGACGATCCGCGTCTTTCTGGCGCGCACCCCCCAGGGCTGGCAGGTCATGCCCGGCGGTTTCGGCCGCATCGGCACCGGTCAGGATGCCACCGCCATCGCCATGCGGCAGGGCGGGGCCGTGGCCGATGTCTGGGTTGTCAGCGACGAGGCGGTCGAACCTGTCAGCATGCTGGCCCCCGCCGACAAACCCTTTCAACGCGCGCAACTGGGCCCGCTGCCGTCGCGCGCGGCGGACAACCTGTTCTGGCTGGGCCGCTATGTCGAACGGACCGAAGGCATCCTGCGCCTCTTGCGCGCCTATCACAGCCGCATCGACGAAGCCGCGACCGAACCCTTGCTGGCCCTGATCCGCGCGCGCCTTGATTTCCAGGGGGTGGATGTGGATCAACCCCTGCCCGAAGGGCTGCGCCAGACCCTGGGCCGTGCCGTCGGCAGCGCCAGCCAGATCCGCGACCGTTTCTCGGTGGATGGCTGGGCGGCGCTCAAGGATCTCGAGAAATCGATGGGGCGCATCGCCCTGACCGCGCAGGGCGGCAGTGACGCGGCCCTGGCGCTCAGCGTGTTGTTGCGCAAGATCGCCGGTTTTTCCGGCCTCGTGCACGAGAACATGTACCGCGCTACGGGCTGGCAGTTCCTGACCATCGGCCGCTCGCTTGAACGCGCGGCGATGCTGGCCGATCTGCTGGCCGTCACCGCAGAACCGGATGCCCCCGAAGGCGCGCTGGACCTCGTGATCGAAATCGGTGACAGCATCATGATCCACCGGCAGCGCTATGCCGTGACCACGACCCGCAACAGCGTGATCGACTTGCTGGCGCTGGATCCGCAGAACCCGCGCTCGATCAGGTTCCAGTTGATTTCCATACGCCAGCGTGCGCAGGAACTTGCAGCGCATCGCCCCGGCTCCGACATGACCGAATTCGAACGCCGCGTGCTTGAACTCGACACGCGCCTTGCCCTCTTCACGGTCGAGACGATGGACGGCACGGCGCTGCGAGCGCTGCATGGCGATCTTCTGGCCCTGTCCACGGCCTTGCATGACGCCTTTCTGCTCTAGGAAAGTAAGCCCCCGGTGATCTACGACATCACGCTCAAGATCCGCTACGACTATACCGGTGCCGCCGCCGGCGGGCGCCAGATGGTGCGCATCACGCCGCTGGATGTGCCGGGCCGTCAAAGGGTCGTCGCCAGCCTGATCGAGATCACACCCACCCCCGCCGAGCGGCGGTCCTGGCGGGATTTCTTCCTCAATCCCACCGTCGAATTCGCCCTCAGCGGCGCGCATGACCATATCGACCTGACCCTCAGGGCGCGGGTGGAACGGCAACCTGCCGAAGGCTGGCTGCCGCTGTCGATCCGCCTGTCGGACATGGACACGGTGTTGAAAACCTGTCGTGATCTTGACGGCAGATCGCCGCTCCATTTCGTGGCGCCTTCGGTGCGGGTTCCGCATCTTCCCCAGATCGCCGACTACGCGGCGGGGCTGCGCCGGGATCTCTCCGCTGATGTCACCTGTCAGCAGGTGGTTCTGGCCATCGGGCACGCCCTGCACCGCGATATCCGTTTCGACGCCAAGGCAACCACCGTCGATACCCCCGTGGCCGAGGCCTTTGCCAACCGTCACGGGGTCTGCCAGGACATGTCCCACATCATGATCGCGGCGCTGCGCAGCCTTGGCATACCCGCGGGCTATGTCAGCGGCTTCCTGCGCACCCTGCCGCCCCCCGGCAAGCCCCGGCTCGAAGGGGCGGATGCCATGCATGCCTGGGTCCGCGCCTGGTGTGGTCCGGAAACCGGATGGATCGACTTCGATCCGACCAACGATTGCCAGGCCGGCATGGACCATATCGAGGTGGCCTGGGGGCGCGACTACGCCGATGTGTCCCCGGTCAAGGGCATCCTGCGTGTCGCGGGCGCGCAAAGCAGCCGTCAGTCGGTGGATGTCATCCCCATCTCCGGCTGAACGGCGGCAGGGCTCTGCCCCGCCAGCCGCAGTTCCAGCCCGATCCGGTCCAGGATGCGGATCTTGCCCTTCTCGATCGCGACCAACCCGTCATCCCGCAGCCCGGCAAGCGCACGGTTGATGGACTGGCGCGAACAATTGGCCAGCTTGGCGATATAGCCCTGGCTTTGCGACACCCTGTTGTTACGGTCGGCCAGCCGCAGCAGGTAGGCGCAGATCCGGCGATCCAGCGGATAATTCTGATCGACATATTTGCGTTCGTTGTCACGCTGCAGTCGGCCCCGCGTGATCCGCATGATATTGCGCTGGATCAGCGGGTTGGACAGATGGTTGCCCAGCAACTCGACCGGGCAGGTCAGGTAAGTCGCGGGCCCCACGGCGGTGCAGCTTGCAAGGCAGGGCTCGCGTGAGATGCTTTCGATCTCACCAAGGGTTTCGCCTTCGCGGGCGTGGTGAATGATCGCCACATGACCATATCGGTTCTTCAGGGACACTTCGATGCAGCCATGGGCGATCAGAACCGTGCCGGGTACTTCTGCGCCCTGCTGCAAAATGACCGTACCTGTCGGTACGGTTTTCAACGCACACCCATCCAGAAACTCGGAAACGTCTTTCGGATCCATGTCTTCGAACAGGTCTGCTTTTGCAAGCTGCGGAAATTGCAAGCTTAATCGCATCGTGCCGGTCCCTCGCCACATTGGGGTCATACTGGAGGCACGACATGAGAACTACAAGAGAGCCAATCTTTAGAAATACAATTTTTCCGAGAAAAACTACCTTTTAACGGTGGAAAAGCCGCCCGAACCGGTGAAATCGGCAGGAAATACGCGATTGAACGCAAAAAGGGGCGCCGCAGCGCCCCTTTCCGTGTGATCTGGCCTTGCCCGATTACTCGCGGCCGACAAGCTTCCACAGGCCGCCTTCGACCACCGAGATGGTGATGTCATTGGCGCCCTGGTGATTGTCGGGGCTGTACTTGATCTGGGTATCCAGCAGGTCGCTGTAATATTCCAGGTTCTCCATCGCGGCGCGGAAGCTGTCCTGCGTCAGGTCGGGACCTGCCGCTTCCAGCGCGCGCACCACGGTATCCGCCGCGTTGTAACCCAGCATCGCAAAGCCGGTCGCGGGCTGGCCGAATGCCGCTTCATACTCGGCGATGAACTTGGCAGGGGCCGGATCGTTGCGGCGCGCCTGCAGATCCACCCAGCCTGCGGCGGCATAAAGACCGTCGGTCACGCCACCGGGCACGGCGGCCACGGCTTCAAGGAAACCGGCCGAAGTCGCCAGGAACTTGACATCGGTCCAGCCCAGCTGCTTGGCGGTGCCGACAACGGTGATCCCCGCGCGCACACCCAGCGCCATGGTCACGACCTCGCAGCCATCCGCACGCAGCTTCTGCACCGCGCCCACGAATTCCTGCTCATCCGGCTTGTGCGTGGTTTCCGACACGAAGGTCATGCCCAGGCTCTCGGCCTGCTCCTTGGTCGCGTTCGAGATTTCCAGCCCGAAATCGGTCGGCAGGTACATGGTGCAGACCTTGGTCAGCCCGTATTCCTTCGCCAGATAGCGCATGCCGGCCGTGGTCTGGTCATAGTAGCTGGAAAAGCCCGTGAACTTGTTGTCCACCGGTTCCTGCAGCATCTCGCGCGCGGCGGTCAGCGGGTTGATGTTGAAGATCCCCTTTGGATCCATCAGCTGGAAACCGGCCAGGTTATGCGGCGTGCCAAGGCTCAGCAGGTTGGCGAACACCTGATCGCGGTTGATCAGCTTGTTATAGGCCTGCGTCGATTTCGGCAGCTGATAGGCGTGATCCTCGACCACGAAACGGATCTGGCGGCCATGGATGCCACCGGCCGCGTTCACCTGGTCGAACTTGAGGTTCGCGCCATTGACGGCAGGCACGCCCACGGCGGCGAAGATGCCGGACAGGTCGTTGACGGACCCCAGCACCACCTCGGTATCGGTCACGCCCTGTGTCTGCGCCACGGCGGCCTGGGCCATGCCCAGGGCAACCGCACCGGCAAAGAGCGATGTCATCATTTTCTTCATGTTTGGTCTCCTCCCAGAAACACCCCGATTGCGGGATTCATTTATACATATCATCGATCAGCGCCTTGTGGCGCTTTTCGACAAAGCTGCGGCGCAATTTCATCGTTGCCGTCAGCTCTTCGTCCTCCGCCGTCAGCAGAACGTCGATCAGGCGGAAATCCTTGATCTGTTCCACGCGGGCGAACTCCTTGTTGACCTGGTCCACCTCGGCGCGGATCAGGTCCAGCACAGGCTCCGCCCGGCAGAGCGAGGCGAAATCCGAAAACGGAACCTTGTTGTCCTGTGCGTATTTCTCGACGTTTTCCTGGTCGATCATGATTAGGCAGGTCAGGAACTTGCGCTTGTCGCCGATCACCACCGCATCCGAGATGTAATGGCTGAACTTCAACCGGCTTTCGATCTCGGCGGGGGTGATGTTCTTGCCGCCCGCCGTGATGATGATGTCCTTCAGGCGGCCCGTGATCGTCAGGAAACCGTCATCGTCCAGCCGCCCGATATCCCCGGTGCGCAGCCAGCCGTCATCGGTATAGGTCTCGGCGGTCTTTTCGTTGTTGCGCCAGTAGCCCATGAAATTGTTCAGCCCGAAGGTCTGGATCTCTCCATCATCCGCGATGCGCAACTGCACGCCGGGAACGGCACGCCCGACGGTGCCGGGGCGGTTGTCATCCTCGGTGTTCACGGTGGCCAGACCTGCGTTCTCGGTCATGCCGTAACCTTCCAGCAGCGGCACGCCGATGGCGCGATACCACATCAGCAGGGCAGGGCTGATCGGGGCCGCGCCCGATGTGCCTTGCCGCAGACGGTCCAGCCCCAGCATCTGGCGCAGGTTCCGGAACACCAGCAGATCCGCCAGCCTGTAGCCCAGCGCGGTCATCGCGGGCACGGGCTGGCCCGCCTGCATCAACGTGGCGCGCTTCATGCCCACGCCCAGTGCTGCCTTGAAAGCCAGCTTGCCCAGAGTCGTCGCCTCCATCGACAGAACGGTCACGCGGGAATAGACCTTTTCCCAGACGCGCGGCACGGCGGTGAACACATGCGGGCTGACCTCGCGCAGGTTGTCGAACACCGTCTCGGGGCTTTCCGCGAAATTCACCGTGGATCGCACCGCCAGCGGGAAATAGATCGAACTGTCACGCTCAAGGATATGGCACAGCGGCAGGAAACACAGCTGCTCGGCACTGGAATCCGTGGGCAGGGCACGAATGCCCCCCTCGATCGCCGCCATGATGTTCTCATGGCTCAGCATCGCGCCTTTGGGCGCGCCCGTGGTGCCCGATGTATAGATCAGCAGCGCGATATCCCCGGCCTGCGCCTTTTCGATCTCGGCCTCGAACAGCTTGGGATGCTCGGCCAGATGCAACCGGCCCAGATCGTATAGCTCCTCCAGGAACAGGAACCGCTCGCCCTTCAGATCGTGCAGGCCCTCATCCTCCAGGATGATCACCTTCTCGACACCCGGCGCGCCGTCCGGGATCTCCAGGAACTTGTCCAGCTGTTCCTCGTTCTCGACGATCAGGAACTGGGTGTCGCTGTCCTTCAGGATATAGGCCAGCTGGCTGGAACTGTCGGTCGTATAGACGCCCGACGAAATGCCGCCCACGCATTGAATGCCCATATCGGCATAAAGCCATTCCTTTCGATCCTCGGACAGGATCGACACGACGCGCCCGCGCTCCAGCCCCAGCCGCATCAGGCCAAGGCCGATCAGTCGGGCATGGTTCCAGTAATCGGCCCAGCTATAGGCCTTCCAGATGCCCAGGTCCTTTTCGCGATGCGCGGTGCGGCTGCCCAACGTGCTGCAACGCGACTGGAACAGGGCGGGCAGGGTGGTGCACCCGTCGATCACCAGCGGGCGCTGGCCCGGTGTCGCGTTCAGCGACACACCGTTGACCACCACTTGCGGCTGGATGGGATCGTGCTTTGTCATGGCCTTACCTCCATGTCTTCTTGCGCTTCCAGCGGCGTTCGCCGCGCGCGCCTTCGGTGTCATGGCCCAGATAGAAGCTCTGGATATCCTCGGACGCCGCCAGACGGTCGGCGGTGCCCGACATCACGATCCGGCCCAGTTCCATCACGTAACCATCGTCGGCCAGGTCCAGCGCCACGGCGGCGTTCTGTTCGACCAGCATCATGGTCACGCCTTCATCCCTGTTCAGCCGCTTGAGGATCGCAAAGATCTCCTGCGTCAGCAGCGGCGACAGGCCAAGGCTGGGCTCATCCAGCAGCATGATCTTGGGCCGCAGCATCAACCCGCGCCCGATGGCCAGCATCTGCTGCTGCCCGCCCGACAGGGTGCCCGCCTCCTGCTTGCGCCGCTCGGCCAGGATGGGGAAATAGTTGAACACCAGGTCGCGGTCCCGCGCGATCTCGGCCTTGTCGCTGCGGGTATAGGCCCCCAGCGCCAGGTTCTCCTCGACCGTCAGAAGCGGAAACACCTCGCGCCCCTCGGGCACATGCACGACGCCCGCGCGCACCACCTTGTGCGGCTCCCATCCCTGGATCTCCTGACCCTCGAAGATGATCTTGCCCTTCTCCGGGTCCATGATCCCGGAAATGGTCTTCAGCAACGTCGTCTTGCCCGCGCCATTGGCCCCCAGCACGGTCACGACGCGCCCCTTGCGCACCTCGAGGCTGACCCCCCGGATCGCCATGATCGGGCCATAGAATGTCTCAAGGTTGCGCACTTCCAGCAAAAGGTCACTCATGCCACCTTGCCCCCCTTGCTGACCGCATTGGTGCCCAGATAGGCCTCGATCACCTTCGGATGCGACTGCACCTCGGCGGGTGTGCCCTCGGCCAGCTTCGCGCCATCGGCCAGCGCCAGCACGCGGTCGCAGACCTTCCCGACCAGCCCCATGTCATGTTCGACCATCAGAACGGTGATCCCCATGTGGCGGCGGATATCGTCGATCCACCAGCGCATGTTCTGCGTTTCCTCGACCGACAGGCCCGATGCAGGCTCGTCCAGCAGCAGAAGGCGCGGCTTCGACGCCAGCGCGCGACCCAGTTCCACCACCTTGCGCACCCCGTAAGGAAGGCCCGCGATGCGGCTGTTCCGATAGGGTTGCAGGTCCAGGAAATCGATCACCTCTTCCACCGCATGCCGATGCGCGCGCTCTTCCGCGCGCACGGACGGCAGATGCAGCATCTGCGCGATCATGTTGGTCTGGCGATGCCGATGCCGCCCGACCAGCAGGTTCTGCAACACCGTCGCCTGGTGAAACAGCTCGATGTTCTGAAAGGTCCGCGCGATGCCCAGGTTCGGCACCTCATGCGGCGCCATCTTCAGCACATCCTTGCCGTCAAAGGTGATCGACCCGGTGACCGGCGTGTAAAAGCGCGAGATCAGGTTGAACACGGTCGACTTGCCGGCACCATTGGGGCCGACCAGCGCAAAGACCTGACCCTCCTCGACCGACATCGACAGGTTGTTCACCGCCGTCAGACCGCCGAATTTCAGCGTGACACTGTCCAGTTCCAGCAAACTCATCTCAGCCGCTCCGTCTTGAGGTAGCTTTTCTGCCGCTTGAACATGTCCTTGCGGGCGAAGGGGAACAGCTCAAGGAACACACGGATCTTCAGCCAGCGCCCGTAAAGCCCCATGGGTTCGAACAGGATGAACAGGATCAGGATCACCCCGAAGACACCCGATTCCAGGCCGGGGATCGCGACACCGCGCCCGAACAGGTCCGTCGTCATCGACAGGACCTGCGGCAGAAAGGCGATGACCACCGCCCCAAGGAACGCGCCGTGGATGAAGCCAAGGCCACCCACCACGATCATCATCAAAAGCTGGATCGACAGCAGGAAGTTGAAGGTCTCGTTGTTGAACGCCCCCGCGAACAGACCCATCAGCGCCCCGCCCAGACCCGTGATCGCGCAGGAGATGCCGAAGGCGATCGTCTTGGTCTGCGCCACGTTCACACCCATGGCCTGCGCCGAAATCTCGCTGTCGCGCACGGCGGCAAAGGCCCGGCCCAGCGGCGCGCGCAGCAGGTTGCGATAGAACAGCGTGACCATCAGCACCACCGCCAGCGTCAGGTAATACCACTCGACCGGGTTGTTCCAGCGGCTGACCTCAAGGCCAAAGAGGTCGATGGGGGGCGACATCTTGCCATTCACCCCGTCGGTCCATTCCTTCAGCAGCACGATGATGTCATCGGCCAGGATCGCCAGCGCCAGCGTGGCAATCGCCAGGTAGACGCCATGCAGCTTCAGCGCCGGAATGGCGATCAGCGCGCCGACCACGCCAGTGATGATCCCCGCCAGCGGAAAGGCCAGCAGGAAAGGCACATTCGCCTCCATCAGCAGCACGCAGGAATAGCACCCCAGCGCCATGAAGGCCGAATGCCCCAGGCTCACCTGCCCGGTCTGCCCGGTCAGCAGCATCAGCCCCAGCCCGGCAATCGCCCAGATCAGAACGTTCGTCGCTTCGCCCAGGAAGAACGGGTCGATCATCAGCGGCAGGGCCAGCGCCAGCACCAGCAGGGCCGCATAAAGACCAAAGGTCCACCCATCCTCGAACAGGCGGATGTCCTGGTCGTAATCTGTCTTGAAATGGAATCTCATCGGCTCAGACCTTCTTCGCTCGGACCTGCGCGAACAGGCCATGGGGGCGGAACAGCAGGACCGCGATCAGCAGCGCATAAGGCGCGATCTGGCTCCAGCCCGGCGGCAGGTAGCGCGAGGCGAAAGGCTCGATCACACCCACGATCAGCCCCCCCAGAAGCGCGCCGGGCAGGCTGCCGAATCCGCCGATCACGGCGGCGGCAAAGGCCTTGATCCCGATGAAACCCGCCGTCGGGTCCAGCGCCCCCTTCGAGGCATAAAGGATGCCGGCCACCGCGGCCACGATCCCCGCCAGTGCCCAGACCATGCCCTGGATGCGCTTGACCGGGATGCCCATGTAATAGGCCGCCATCTGGTTCTGGCTGGCCGCCTGCATGGCCAGGCCCATCTTGGTGCGCTGAAAGAATTGCCACAGCAGGAAGGTCATGATCACCGTCACGATGATCACGGCGATATCGGCAAGGCCCAGAACCAGCTCGCCGATACGCACATCGCCCAGCGCCAGAGGCGAGCGCAGCGATTGCGGCTCATGTCCCCAGATCTCGCCGACGGTGAAACGGATCACGAAGCCCAGCGCGATGGTCACGATGATCACCGCCACCTGGCTCTGCCCAAAGACCGCCCGCAGCACCACGATATCCAGCAGATAGCCCAGCACGCCCATGATCAGAAAGACCAGCGGCAGCGCCAGCCAGAACGGGATGCCCGCATATTCCGGATTGACCAGCCCAAGGGTCACGAAAGCGCCCAGCATCATGAAATCGCCTTGCGCGAAATTCACGGCCTCCGTCGCCTTGTAGATCAGCACGAAGCCCAGCGCGATCAGGCCATAGACACAGCCATTCGCAAGCCCGCTGATCAGAAGTTGCAAAACCTCCACGCGATCCTCCCTGTTTTGCGGCCCATGCTTGTGATGCAGGGTGCCCCGGCTTTGCGCCGGTGTTCTTGTCCCTGCGGCCGTCCCTCCTCCAAAAGGTCCGGCGCGGGGCCCACGACGTCACGATTTCTATCCAAAAGAGGAAAGGCAGGCGCCGTGGAATGGCCCTACCTCTCCATGTTTACCCAAATCCGTCAACAGATTTGCCCCTGCCTGACGCAGCGGAACGCGATATTTCGGGATAAAGTTCCGCGATGCGGACAATGGCACTGTGCCGCGCGGAACACGGTCTTGCCGCGCGCCCTGCGTCCTGCGAAGCAGAAGGCGCCTGACCTGTCAGGCGAAATCCACGGAAACCTGCCCGAAAGCGCCGAAATCGGCGACGATGCGGCTGCCTGGCGGGCATTCCACCGGGCGGATGAAACTGCCCGACAGGATCACCTGGCCCGCCTCGATTCGCTGCCCATACATGGCCATGCGCCGCGCCAGCCATACGACCGCCTCCACCGGATCGTTCAGAACGCCCGCGCCCAGCCCCGTCTCCTCGACCTCGTCGTCGCGGGTCAGGATCGCGCCCACCCAGCGCAGGTCAACCGCATCCACGGCATGGCGCTGCGCGCCCATCACGATCCCCGCATTGGCGGCATTGTCCGCGATCGTGTCGAAGATCTTGCGCGTCTGCCCGGTCGCGGGATCGGCCCGCAGGATGCGCGTGTCCAGGATTTCCAGGGCAGGGGCCACATGGTCGGTCGCCGCGATTACATCATCGCGTGTCACCGTCTCGCCTGCCAGCGGGGCTTTCATGACAAAGGCGATCTCGGCCTCGACACGCGGCTGGATGAACCGCCCGCGCGGGATCACCGCGCCGCTGTCAAAGGCCATGTCATCGGTCAGCACGCCGCTGTCGGGAATGTCGATGTTCAAGGCCGCCTGCATCGCCTTCGACGTCAGGCCGATCTTCCAGCCGATCACATGGCCCCCCGCCGCCAGGCGCCGCGCAACCAGCGCCTTCTGCACCGCATAGGCGTCGTCCATCGTCATGCCCGGATGCGCCAGCGACAAAAGCCCGATCTGCCGGCCCGTCGCCTCGGCCTGGTACAGCGCCTCCGCCGCCGCGGAAATCTGCTCTGGCGTCATGCCTCGTCCTCCACGGTATTGCGCAGGATGCCGATCCCCTCGGCTTCCACCTCGATCACATCCCCCGGCACCAGGTACCGCGGCGGATCGAACCGCGCGCCCGCGCCCGTGGGCGTGCCCGTCACGATGATGTCGCCGGGCACCAGCGTGGTGAAGGTCGAGATATAGGCGATCTGCCGCGCCACCGGGAACAGCATCCGCCCGGTGCGGTCATCCTGCCGGACCTCGCCATTCACCCGCGTCTGCAAATGCACGTCCAGGATCTGCGCGTGATCGCGGAACGGTACGATCCACGGCCCCATCGCCCCCGAACGGTCCCAGTTCTTGCCCTGCGTCACGTTGAACTTCGCATGCCGCACCCAATCGCGCAGCGTGCCCTCGTTGCACAGCGTCAGCGCCGCGATGTGATCCAGCGCCTTCGCTTCCGCGATCCGACGCCCGCCCTTGCCGATCACCACGGCGATCTCGCCCTCGTAATCCAGCTGCGGTGTCTCCGGCGGGCGGACCAACGCCCGTTCATGCCCGGTGAAGGACCGCGGAAAGCGGATGAACAGCGACATGTTCGGCGGCGCCTCCTGCCCATCCTTGTATTCGGCGTTGCGGTCGGGAAAGTTGACGCCCACGCAGATGATCTTCTCGGGCGCGGGGATCGGGATCTCCCAGGCGAAATGCCCCTCGGCATGCGTGACCGCGCGCCCCTGCGCCGCCGCCTCCAGCGCGCCCAGACCATCCGCCGCGATCACCTCGCGCAGGCTCGGCCAATCGGGGAACTCATCCGACAGCGCGACGAACCCGCCCGCGACCACGGCCCCGTAAATCTGCCGCCCCTCGGCACTCACCGTTGCAAATCGCATGGCAACCCCCCGTTTCTTCTTGCCTCAAATATCCAAGTGCCACGCTTCCGCGCAGGGATCACGGCGCAATGATCGGCTGCGCCTTCAACCCGGCCTCCACCAGCGATGCCCCCTCGAACAGGCTGCCCTCCTCGAACCAGCTGCGCGGCGCGGGCGCGCCCCACAGCGTCTGGCGCTGCGGGTCCGTCAGGCTCCAGCGGATCGGCTCCAGGTCCGGGTCGACCGTCTGGTAGTCCGAGCTGTAGATCTCGATCCGATGCCCGTCCGGGTCACGGATATAAAGGAAAAACGCGTTCGAGATACCGTGTCGTCCCGGCCCGCGCTCGATATTGGCGACGTAGCCGGTGGTGGCCATCAGATCCAGCAGGTCGATGATCGCCAGCGGATTGGGCACCCAGAAAGCCGTGTGATGCAGGCGCGGGCCGGTCCCGTTGGTAAAGGCCACGTCATGCACACCGCCCTTGCGATGCATCCACGCCGCCCAAAGCTTTCCGCTCTGATCATCCTCGGTATATTCGGTCGTGCGGAACCCGATCTCGTTGTAGAAGGCGACGCTCGCATCCACATCGCTGGCGAACATGTTGAAATGGTCGATCCGCAGGGGCTTCACGCCCCGGTAAAGCGCGTATTTCTGGTGGATCGGCGGCAGCCGGTCCATCTTGACATAGAATTCCAGCGGCACGCCGAAAGGATCGCGGGTGCGCAGCGTGCGGCCCATGAAAGGCCGGTCAACCCAGTCCACCGGCAGACCCTTGGCGCGAAAGAACGCCTCGGCCTTCTCCAGATCGGGCGTGTCATAGAGCTTGAAGCCCAGCACCCGGGCGCAGGCCGCGTCCGATTTGCGCAGGGCGATGCAGTGATGCCCCCGCTCTTCCATCGCACGCAGGTAAAGACTGTCGGCATCCTCATGCGTGACCTGAAGGCCCAGCGTGTCCACGTAGAACGCGCGCGACGCGGCCAGGTCGGTCACGCCATATTCCACATGGGACAGGCGGACGATGTTGAAGGGCGGATAGAGAACCGGGGCGGGAACGGGCATGTCGATACCTCCTTGTCAGGCACCAAGCCGGGGGATGGGATGCTGGCCGGTGGCCAGCCCGATATGTTTCTGCTCCATGTAGAAATCAAAGGACCAGTCGCCGCCATCGCGCCCGATGCCGCTGGCCTTGACCCCGCCAAAGGGCGTGGGCAGATGGCGCACGTTTTCCGAATTCACCCAGATCATCCCGGCTTCCAGCGCATGGGTCACACGCAGCGCGCGGGTCAGATCATTGGTCCAGACATAGGCGGTCAGCCCGTAGGCCACGCCATTCGCGATTTCCAGCGCCTCGGCCTCGGTGTCGAAGGGGATGGCGGTCAGGACGGGGCCAAAGATTTCCTCCTGCGCGATCCGCATCTGCGCACGCGCGCCGGTGAACAGGGTCGGGCGCACGTAATGCCCCGGCCGGTCCAGCGCGGCACCCCCCGCAGCGATGGTCGCCCCATCGGCGCGCGCCACGTCGAAATAACTGCACACCTTGTCGAAATGCACCTTGTGGATCAGCGGCCCCACCTCGGTGGCAGGATCCAGCGGATGACCGACCCTGATCCGGTTGACCCGTTCGATCAGCCTGGCGGTGAAATCATCCGCGATCGAGGATTGCACCAGCAACCGCGACGACGATGTGCAGCGTTCCCCGTTCAGCGAATAGATCATGAAGATCGCCGCATCCAGCGCGCGGTCCAGATCGGCATC
Source organism: Rhodobacterales bacterium (assembly GCA_033839205.1). GTDB lineage: Bacteria > Pseudomonadota > Alphaproteobacteria > Rhodobacterales > Rhodobacteraceae > Seohaeicola. Next base: position 13,482 of record JAJLKH010000103.1, read on the forward strand.
GTCAAAGACGATGACCGGGTTCTTGCCGCCCAGCTCGAAATGCACCCGCTTCAGGGTGTCGGCCCCCTGTTTCATGATCATCGACCCGGTTTTCGACTCGCCCACAAAGGCAATCGCCTTGATGTCGGGATGCTCGGTCAGGGCGCGGCCCGCCTCTTCGCCAAAGCCGTTCACCAGGTTCCACACGCCCGGCGGCAGGCCCGCGTCTTCGGCGATCTCCAGCAGGATGCGCGCGGTCACGGGGCTGAACTCGGCCGGTTTGTGCACGACAGTGCAACCGGCGGCCAGCGCGGGCGCGATCTTCCATGTGGACAGCATGAATGGCGTGTTCCACGGCGTGATCACCCCCACCGGGCCGATCGGCACGCGGGTCGTGATGTTCATCAATGTGGGCGAGGGCAGGTGCTGCCCGTCGCGCGCCGATGTGGCCTTGTCCGCGAAAAAGCGGAAGTTCTCCGCCCCGCGCAGCGCCGCCTTGGACATGAAGCGCAAGGCCTGCCCCGTGTCCCAGCACTCGGCCAGCGCGATCTCTTCGGCGCGCGCCACGATCCCGTCGGCGATCTTGTGCAGGATCTTCTTGCGCGCCGCTCCTTCCATGTCGCGCCATGCCGGGAAAGCCGCCTTGGCCGCAGCGGCGGCAGTGTCGATATCCGCGGCGGTCCCGCGCGCGACCTGGCAGATCAGGCTTTCATCCACGGGCGAATGATTGGCGAAGGTCGCGCCATCGGACGCCGGGCAATCCTGCCCCCCGATCCGGTTCATCACCCCCGTCTTCGCGATACGCGCAAGAATGGGGCGCAGCTTGGCCATGTTCGCATCAAGTGCGGCGGTGTCGGTCATCGGATCAGCCTTTCATATGCTCGCGGGTCGAACCGGTCTTGGGCGACAGGGCAGGGTCGATATCCCGCATCTCGAAGGACAAGGCCAGCGAGCGCCGCGCCATCACATCCGCCAGAAACCCTTCGGCGGCGGCAAAGATATGCGCCGTGGCGCGTTCCCGCGTCGGCAGATCGCGCCCGCCGCGCAGCCGCACCCCGATATCAACATAGCCGTGATCCGGGTTGCCATCCGCGATGCTGACATGATCGGCTGCAAAGGCGCGTACCCGCACCCCCGCCACCGGGAATTCTCCGGTCTCGATCGCGGCCCGGCGCAGCACATCGCAAAGCGCGGCGATATCGACCTCGGGTTCAAGGTTCGGTGAATAGTCGATGGTGATATGCGGCATGATCCCCTCCCCGGAACTTGCAATTAACATGTTAAGTATGCGTGGGGTTGCGTCAAGTCCTCATATTGCCTGCGAGGCGTTTTCGGGGCAGATAGGGCCATGGACATGACCCGCGACACAGCACCCGATACCAATCGCTCCCTTCCCATCGCGCTCCTGCGGGCGCGGGAAAAGGTGATGGGCCCGATCCGCGCGATGCTGGCCGATGTGGGCGTGACCGAACAGCAATGGCGCGTGCTGCGCGTGCTGGCCGAACGCGGCACGCTGGACCCGACAGAGATCGCCGATAGATCCTGCCTGCTGATGCCAAGCCTGACGCGCATCCTTCAAGCCCTCACCACCAAGGGCCTGATCACGCGCGAGGCGCATCCCACCGACAAGCGCCGCCAGCTGGTGACGATCACCGACGCCGGGCGGCAGCTGATCGCCGACAACCTCAAGGAAAGCCAGCGGCTGAACGCCTGGCTGCGCGAAAGCTTCGGCGCCGACAAGCTTGATGCGCTTCTGGACCTTCTGAACGAGCTGGATGCGCTGGAACGTGACCCGCGCGGCTGAGGCAGGCGCGCGGGGGGGCTCTGCCCCCTGCGTTCAACTGCGTTGAACGCCACCCCCGGGATATTTGCGGCAAGAAGAAACAAGAAGCGCGGGGGCGCCTGGGGTTACGCCTTGACGATGCCGCGCGCGACCCAGTCGTCGAAGATCGCCAGCACCGTGTCGGTAAAGCCCGCGTCGTTGATATGGCAATCAAGCGCGTGCAGATCGACGTTGTCGGGTAGAACCCGTTCCATCGTCTCGCAAAAGGCCGCCAGCCCCGCGGCGTCATGCAGCGGGCCTTCGGGGCGGTCCCATTCGTTGCACCCGCCGCGCGGCAGCACGAAGGCGGTGGGCCCTGTGGCCGTGGCCAGCTTCTCGGCATAGACGCCCGCGATCTCGCGCCGCTCCTCCGGGGTCAGGATGGTCGAGGTCAGCAGCCGGTTGTGGTCATGGGTGGGTCGGCCCGCCAGGCGTGGCGGAATGGGTTGCCAGCCGATCAGATCGACAAGATCATAGCAGGCCGGCGCCACGATCTGCGGGATGCCGCGCCGCCCGGCATGTGTCATCCGGTCGGCACCCGCCGAAATGCCCGATCCCATGTGATGATTGACGATTTCCTGCGTGGCGAAATCCATCACGCAGGCAAAGGCGCCCTCGGCCGCCAGCGATTCGAAGGCGCGCCCGCCCATGCCCGTGGCGTGGAATACCGCCACCTCGAAGCCGCGCGCTTCGAGCGCGGGTTTCAGATGCACCATGTAATGCAGGATCGTCTTGCCAAAGCTGGTCATCCCGATCAGCGGGCGGTCGCGGCGTGGCGGCTCGACCGCGCGCGCGGCCCCCAGCACCGCCCCCGCCGCCTGGCTGAGCGAGGATTTGCACACGGAATTAAGGCCGTAAAGCCCGCCCGCCCAGAGGATCATCTGGATATCCGCCGCGATCCGTTCGGGCGGCAGCATGGCCGAGAAACTGACGGTCGAGACCACGTATTTCGGCACCCCCAGCGGAAGTGCGGCGCAAAGATCCAGCGCAAGGTCCGTGCCCATCGTGCCGCCCAGCACGATCACCCCGTCGATCTTCCCCTCGGCGTGAAGCCGCCGCGCCAGCGCCGCCGCCCCCTGCGCCATGATCTGCATCGCGACATTCTCGTCGCCGCTGTCGATGGCCGCCTGGATCGAACTTCCGCCCGCCTCGGCCACCTGGTGCTTGGAGATATCGGTGGGCGCCTTCGGATCGCCCAGCACCGAGACATCCATGGACAGAACCCCGCCCCCCTGTGCGCGGATGCGGCCCGACAGGTAGGACAGTTCGTCATCCTTGGTGTCATAGGTGCCGACGACGAGGATGGTCTTGTCTGGAGCAGTGGTCATGCGGTCCTCCTGTGTTTCAGGGCGTATCCAGATAGGCCTCTGCCAGGGGCAGGGCGGTGGTGATGGCGCGGGCGGATCGCTCCGCCCCGCCGGGTTCGTGCAGGCGCGGAATGATCCAGCCGGGATAGGTCAGCGCGCGCAGCAGGATAAACAGATCAAGTGTGCCGGGATCCACCGCGCGCCGCGTGGCATAGCCCTCCAGCAAGGCGGCGCGCAGGGCGGCGTAATCGGATGCCGGCAGAAAGCGCATCAGGAAGGTGGCAAGGTCGAAATCGCGAAAGCCCCAGCCGCCATCGTCGAAATCGATCAGCGACAGCGCGCCATCGTGGATCAGGATATTCTCGGACAGGGCATCGGCATGGATCAGCCCCGCATCCAGCCCCGGTTCGATCGCCGCCAGATGCGCATCGGCCTTGGCCCGCGCGGCCAACAGCGTGGCGCGCTGCGCCGCGCTCAGGCCCGGATTGTCCCAGAATGGCCCCCAGAGCGGGTGATCCCCCAGCAAGCCCGCACGGTCCCAGGCGGGCCGGCTGAATCCCGCAGGCGGCGTCCAGGCGTCGCTGATATCATGCAGCCGGGCCAGCAGGGCCCCAAGGTCGCGGCAAAGGCCGACACGGTCCGCCACCGCCAACTGGCCCTGCGATCCGATGGGCGCGCCGGGCAGCCATGTCAGCAGATCGACCAGCGTATCGCCCACCTCTTCCACCAGCGCGCCCGCGCGTGACGGCACCGGGCGCGGCCCGTTCAGGCCGCCTTGCGCCAGCGCATCCATCCACTGCAATTCCGACAGCAACTGTTCCGCATCGCGATACCCCGGACGGTGCAGCCGCAGCGCAAAGGCGCCGCGCGCATCTTCGGCCCGCCAGACGATATTCTCGCGCCGCGCGGCCAGCCGGATCTGATCCGGCCCAAAACCCCAAAGGCGCGCGGCCCGCTGTGCAAGCGCCTCCATCACGCCTCCAGCGGGATGTCGCGCAGCACCGTATCAAGCGTCTCCAGCATCCGGTCCGCATCGGCGCGGCTGAACACCATCGGCGGGCGCATCTTCAGCACGTTGTAATGAATGCCCAGGAAGTTCAGCAGCACACCGCGCTGGCGCATCCCGTTGGCGACCCGCTTGGTAAAGGCCGTGGCAGGCGTCTTGGCATCACGGTCCAGCACCATTTCCGCCCCGAAAAACAGGCCCGATCCGCGCACATCCCCGATGCAGCCATGCTGCTCTGCCAGATCGCGCAGCCCCGCGCGCGCATATTCCCCCACGACGCGGGCGTTTTCCATCAGTCCCTCTTCCTGCACGACCTTCAATGTGGCCATGGCCGCGGCACAGGACACCGGGTTGCCCGCGAAGGTGTTGAAATAGCGAAAGGTACTGCGGAAGGCATACATCGTGTCATGCGGGGCGATCACGGCGGCCACGGGATGACCATTGGCCATGGGCTTGCCGATGGTGATGATGTCGGGCGTAAAGCCGATCTTCCGAAACCCCCAGAAATCCGTGCCAAGCCGGCCGAAACCGGGCTGCACCTCATCCGCGATGATCACGCCACCTGCGCGCCGCACCACCGCGACCGTCGGATCAAGCCAGCCTTTCGGCAGGTCGGGAAAGCCCTCATTGGCAAAGAAGGGGCACAGGATCAGCGTGGAAAACCCGTGCTCGGTCGCCTCCAGCGCGTCGATCTGCTCCTGCACCTTCGCGGCAAAGGCATGGGCATGGGCCATCCCTGCCTCTCCGCCCAGGGGGCGATAGCTGTCAGGCGCGGGCACGAAGGCCACGTTGGTGGCATAGCCGCCCGGCGGCGGGTTTGTCCGGCTCAGCTGATGCACCGCCGTGGTATTGCCGTGATAGGTGTGATCGGTGGCGATCACGCCCGTTTTGCCCGTCAAGGCCTGCGCCATGCGCAGGGCCACGTCATTCGCCTCGGACCCGGTGCAGGTCATGAGCGCGGTGTCAAAGGGCGCGCCCACCGTGGCCGTCAGCGCCTCGACATAATCAAGGATGCCCTCGTGCAGATAGCGCGTATGCGTGTTCAGCCTGCCCGCCTGGGCGCAGATCGCCTCGACCACCTTCGGGTGGCAATGGCCCACATGCGGCACGTTGTTGTAGCAATCCAGGTATTCGCGCCCCGCGGCATCCCACAGCTTGGTGCCAAGCCCCCGCACAAGATGCACGGGCTCGTCATAAAAGGTCGACATGTTCGGCCCCAGCAGGCGGGCGCGGCGGTCTGTCAGGGATTCGGTCATAGCTGGATCCATGCGGTCTTGAGGTCGTGATACTTATCCAGCGCATGCAGCGATTTGTCATGCCCATTGCCCGATTGCTTCACACCCCCCAGCGGCACCGTGTTGTCCGACCCGCCATAGGTGTTCACATGCACCACGCCGGCGCGCAGACCCCCCACCATGCGATGCGCGCGGCTCAGGTTCGATGTCCAGACGGCCGAGGCCAGGCCATAGTCGCTGTCATTCGCGATCCGCAGCGCCTCGGCTTCGCCATCGAACGGGATCACCGCCAGAACCGGGCCGAACACCTCCTGCCGCGCCAGCCGGTGATGGGGCGCGACACCCGTCACGATCGTGGGCTCCATATAGGTGCCGCCCGTCGCCTCAAGGATGCGCTTGCCGCCCAGCACCACCTCGCCCCCCTCGGCCACGGCATCCGCCACGAACCCAAGGTTGCCCGCCAGCTGCCGCTCGGAATTCACGGCCCCGATCTGGCTGGACAGGTCCAGGGGATCGCCCACCTTCAGCGCGGCAGCATGACGCGCCAGCATCGCGACAAAGTCATCATGAATGCTGCGCTCCACCAAGAGCCGCGAGCCTGCAACGCAGACCTGTCCGGCATTGCGGAAAATCCCCATGGCCGACACTTTCGCCGCCTGTTCAAGGTCGGGCGCATCGGCAAAGACCACGTTCGGCGATTTGCCCCCCAATTCCAGGTAGGTCCGCTTCAGGTTCGACCGCGCGGAATATTCCAGCAGCCGCCGCCCCGTCGCCCCCGATCCGGTAAAGACCATCACATCCACATCCATCGACAGCGCCAGCGCCTCGCCCGTCACATGGCCATGGCCCGTCACCACGTTCAGAACCCCATCGGGCAGCCCGCATTCCATGCAGATCTGCGCCAGCCGCAGCAAGGACAAGGATGCGGTTTCCGCCGGCTTCAGCACCACGGAATTACCGGCGGCCAGAGCGGGCGCCAGTTTCCACGCGCCGATCATCAGCGGGAAATTCCACGGCACGATGGCCCCCACAACGCCCACCGGCACGTGATGCACCAGCCCCAGAACATCCGGCGCGGTCGGTGCGATCTGCCCGTAAACCTTGTCGATGGCCTCGGCATAGTAGCGGAAAGTGCCTGCGGCCGATCCAGCCTCGGCCTTCAACGCCATGCCGATCTCGGTTCCGTTGTCGCGCACGCCCAGCACGGTCAGGGCCAGCGCCTCGGCCTCGATCCGGTCTGCGATCCGGTGCAGCACCGCCTTGCGCGCGGCAGGCGCCAGGCGCGACCAGCGCCCGTCCTCGAACGCGCGGCGCGCGGCAGCCACGGCCCGGCCCACGTCGGCGGCATTGGCCGCCCCGATCGTGGTCAGTCCTTGTCCGTCGATGGGCGAGACAACATCGAGCGTTCCGCCCTCAGCCTCTTGCCACGTTCCGTCAACAAGAAGTCCCTGCGGCGGGATAGCAACATTCCGAAGCGCCTCGATGCGGGTCTGGTCGACCATTGTGCCTCCTTGATACGGCGTGATTGGATCACCGCGCCCCGGATCTGGAAGGCGATGATCAGGATGATGAACAGAAACAGCGCCATCGCGATGGGCCGGTCGATGAAGTCGAAGGGCGTTTTGACCCGCGCCATGGCGATGCGCAGCTTGGCCTCCATGATGCCGCCCAGCACGATGCCCATGATGACCGGCACGATGGGCAGGCTCAGGCGCTTCAGGATGAACCCGAACAACCCGAACCCCGCCGCCATCAGGCAGTCGGTGGCCGAATTGCGCAGCGAATAGATGCCCACGAAGGACAGCGTCAGGATGCCCACCCCCAGGAAACGGTTCGGCAGCCGCGCCACCGTCATCAGCGCATTGGTGGAAAACAGCAGGAATACCATCACCAGGATGTTCAGAAACAGCAGCGCCAGGTAGATCGCCATGACGAAATCCATCTGGTTCTGGAACAGCCCCGGACCGGGCACCACGTTATGCACGTAAAAGACCGCCAGCATCATCGCGGTCAGCTCCTCGCCCGGAATGCCAAGCGCCAGCAGCGGCACCATCGCGGCGGCGGGAACCGAATTGTTGGCGCTCTCCGACGCGATCAGCCCCTCGACCGATCCTTGCCCGAAATCCTCGGGCCGTTTGGATGTCTTCTGCGCATAGGTATAGGCCAGGAATTGCGAGGTGAATTCCCCCACCCCCGGAATGATCCCCATCATCACGCCAAAGCCCGATGACACGCCCGTCACACGCGGATGCCGCGCCACCTCGCGCAGGCCCTGGAACATCCCGCCGCCCAGCGGCACGCGGCGCGTCTTCACATCGTCGCCCTGCATCAGCGCAAAGGCCTGGCTGATCGCGTAAAGCCCCAGCACCACCACGATCAGATCGACGCCGGAGGCCAGCCAGCTTTGATCGAAGGTATAGCGCTTGGTGTATTTGACCGGCTCCAGCCCGATGGTGCCGATGAAGATCCCCAGGCAGGCCAGCGCTGCGGCAATCGCCGATTGCCCTCGATGCGATACCACCACCAGCACCAGACCCAGCAGGGCCGCAAGGAATATCTCGCGCGCGCCGAACATCGGCGCCACCTTCGCCAGCACCGGTGCCAGGCTGATCAGGCAGATGATCGAAATGATGGCCCCGATGAAACTGGCCGTATAGGCGATGGATATCGCCTTGCGCCCCTCGCCCCGCAGGGTCATCGGATAGCCGTCATAGGTGGTCAGCGCATTCACCGCCGTGCCCGGCGTGTTGATCAGGATCGCGGGGATCGCACCGCCATACATCGAACTGCCGTAAATCCCCAGCAGAAGCGTCAGCCCCACGATCGGATCCATCGAGAATGTGGCAGGCAGCAGGATCGCGATGGCGACCGCCGGCCCCACGCCGGGAACCGCCCCGATCATCACCCCGCCGATCGACCCCACCAGCAGCGCCAGCGCCACATCCCAACGGTAAAGAACCTCAAGACCCGCGAAAATCAGATCCATGCCCGCCTCACAGGTAACGCAGCGCGAAGGCGCGCGGGCCGTCGGGCAGGAATTCGTAGATGGCGCCGCCGGGGATCTTCACCCCCAGGAACCCCTTGAAGATCAGCACCACCGCCACGGCAAAGCCCACCGAGGCCCACAGCAGCCGTGGGTTGCGATACCCCAGCCGCCATGTCAGCGCCGGGGCGAAAACCATCGTTGCAGGCAGATAGCCGACACGCGGCACCGCCAGCACGTAGATCATGAACCACGCCGTGTATTCCAGCGGTTGCAACCAGATGCGCGCCTCGCTCCGGTCCTCGCGGCTGATCCAGGGGCGGCGCAACCCCTTGCCGCGCCGCAATCCGCGCAGATGCAGAAAGCCGAACAGAACCATCCCGGCCCCCGCCACACCCGGCCAGAACCCGGGCTGCGCGAACAGCTTGGTGCGCGGCGCCCAGGTTGTCTGGTTGCCCAGGTTGGACAGGATGAACACCGCGAAACCCGCAAAGGCCAGCGCGAACAGGATCTGCCCGCGCCGTGGCCCCTTGCTGGCCAGGAAAGGATCGTCAGACATCATTCACCCATGGCGGCGGCAGGTTGATGGAAGGACGGGGCGGGCGGCTGACACCGCACCGCCCCCGTGCCGGATTACTGCAGCATCGCCTCGATTGCCGCGACCTTGGCGATATCGGCCTGGATGCGCGCGGCGCTGTCTTCTGCGTTCTGCCAGTAGACCAGACCGCCGGTGTCCTTGGCCACCTGCTGCGCGCGCTCGCTCATCACTGTCTTCTGCGCCACCGCGATGATCTTGTCGCGCACGTCCTGCGGCGTGTCCTTGGTCACGAACAGCCCGTTCCACAGCGCGATATCCAGGCTCGGCTCGATCTCGCCCACCGTCGGCGCGTCGGGCACCAGCGGGATGCGCTCGTCCGTGATCGAGGCCAGAACCTTCACGCTGTCCAGGCAGGGCAGGATCAGTTGCAGCGTGGTGTTGATCACATCCGCATCGCCACTGGCCAGCGTGTTGCAATCCAGCGCATCGAATGCGGCATCCGACCCCCATTCGAAATCCAGCGTCTTGGCCAGCGCCATCGTCACCTGCGTGGGCGTCAGCACATTGCCGAAATGCCCAAGCGCCAGGTCGTTGGACTTGGCGTATTCCGCCAGCCCCGCCATGTCGTCATAGGGCGCATCGCCCGCCACCGCGATCACGAAGGGATAGGTCAGGAAAATGCCCAGCGGATCGAACTTCTCGGGCGTCAGTTCGGGAATGCCGATCTGGTGCCCCACCACCGGCACACCGATCACGAAGGACCCGATGGTATAGCCATCCGCCGGCGCCGTCGCCACGTCGATCGCACCGGGGAAGGGGCCGCCGCCGCCGCCGGGCTTGTTCACCACCGCCGCCGCCACGCCATATTCGGCCTGGAAGTCATCCGCGATCATCCGCGTCAGCACATCCTCCAGGTCGCCCGGCGGGAAGGGCACGATGAATGTCACCGGCTTTTCGGGGTAATCGGCCAGCGCGGCGCCGCCCACCGCGGCCATGCACAGGGCCAGCGCCCCGCCCAGGATCGAGTTCGTCTTCATGTCTTGGCTCCCTGTTTTGATCGGTTCATTATTTGAACCATTGGTTCTAAAATAGATTGACAGACCGCCCGCGTTTCTGTCAACGATTTTGAACGCAACCTGCGTATCCGTCTTTTCGGATGCCCGAATATCAGGCCCCAACCCGGAGCAGTCCCCCCATGGGAACCGTCGTCAAAGCCTTGTCTTTGCTGGATCATTTCAGCCGCACCCGGCCCGAGATCGGGTTGAGCGACATGGCGCGACTGGCCGGTCTCAACAAGGCCACCACCTATCGGCTGCTGTCCGAATTGCAGCAGGGGGGATTCGTCGAACAGACCGGATCGGGCCGCGAATACCGCCTTGGGCCCGCCGTCCTGCGCCTTGCCGCCCTGCGCGAAGCCGCCGTGCCCCTGCGCGACATGGCCGCCCGCGCGCTGCAATCGCTGTCGGATGCCACGGATGAAACCGCGCATCTGTCGCTCCTGCAAGGCGACAGGCTCAGCATGCTCAGCTACGCCTACAGCCCCCGCCACGGCACCCGCGTCACGATGGAGGATGCGCAGGTCCTCGCCTTTCACGCCACCAGTTCCGGCCTCGCCGTCCTGGCCTTCAGCCCGCCCGAGATGATCGACCGCATCCTCTCGGCGCCGCTCGACAAACGCACCGAAGATACGCTGACCGACCCCGCCGCGATCCGCGCCGTGCTTGCGGGCGTGCGCCGCACCGGCATCGCGGAATCCGTGGGCGGGTTCGAAAAGGATGTGCATTCCCACGCCGTGCCCCTCTTCGATGCGCATTCCCGCGTCATCGGCGCCATGGCGGTGGCCGCCCCCGTGGCGCGCATGACGCCCGCCCTCACCGCGCTGATCCGGCGCGAACTCTGGCAAAACGCCACCGGCCTGACCCGCGCGCTGGGCGGCTTCCCCCCCGACGGCTTTGCCCCCGACGGCTTCACCGCGCAGGAGGCCGCGGAATGACCCTGTCCGACCGCGCCCTGATCCTCGACTTCGGCGGTGTCATCTCGCGCACCCTCTTCGAAACCCATGACCTGACCGAAGCTGCCCTTGGCCTGCCCCCCGGCACCCTTACATGGCGCGGCCCCTTCGATCCCGGCTCCGATCCGCTCTGGCAGGACATGCAGGCCGACCGCATCACCGAACGCGATTACTGGCGTCTGCGCACCGCCGAAGTGGCCATGCTCACCGGGCAGACCTGGACCGAGATGTCCGATTTCGTGCGCGCCGCGCGCGGCGCCGACCCCGATGCCGTGATCCGGCCCGAATTCCGTCAGGCCATCGCAAAGGCCAGCGCCGCGGGCATCCGCCTCGCGATCCTCTCGAACGAGCTTGATCTCTTCTACGGCGCCGACTTCCGCGACAAGCTGCCCGTCCTGAACCGGTTCGAGGTGATCGTGGACGCCACCTATACCGGCGTTCTGAAACCCGATCCCGCCGCCTATCGCCTCTGCCTCGACCGGCTTGGCCTGCCGGCCCGCGCCTGCGTCTTCGTGGACGATCAGGCGCGCAACATCACCGGCGCGCAGGCGGTCGGCCTGCCATGCGTGCAATTCGACGTGGCGCAACCCGCCCGCAGCTATGACCAGGCCCTGCGCCTTCTGGGCCTTTCGAAAGGATGATCCGATGAAAGACAGCAATTTCCTGAAAGAGCATAACGCCCGGTCGATGTGGCACCCGATGGCCCATCCGGCCGACAGCCTCGCCAACCCGCCCACCATCGTCACCGGCGCGCAGGGCGTACGCATCACCGATGTCGACGGTCACGAGGTGGTCGATGCCGTGGGCGGCCTGTGGAACGTGAACCTCGGCTTCTCCTGCGCTCCGATCAAGGCGGCCATCGCCGCGCAGCTCGATCGTCTGCCCTATTACTCGACCTTTCGCGGCACCTCCAACGATGCGGTGATCGAGCTTTCCGAGGAATTGCGCCGCTTCTTCGCCCCCGACGGGCTGACCCGCGCCTTCTATACCTCGGGCGGCTCGGATTCCGTGGAAACCGCCCTGCGCCTCGCGCGCCAGTATCACAAGATCAAGGGGCAGGGGCAGCGCACCAAGTTCCTCAGCCTCAAGAAAGGCTATCACGGCACCCATTTCGGCGGCGCTTCCGTGAATGGCAACGCCAATTTCCGCAGTGCCTATGAACCGCTGCTCGCCGGCTGCCACCACATCCCGGCACCCTATACCTACCGCAACCCCTTCAACGAAAGCGATCCCGCCAGGCTGGCGCAGCTCTGCCTCGCTGCGCTCGAAGATGAAATCGCCTTCCAGGGCGCGGGCACCATCGCCGCCTTCATCATGGAACCGGTCCTCGGCGCAGGCGGCGTGATCCCGCCGCATGAAAGCTTCATGCCCGGCGTGCGCGAAATCTGCACCCGCCACGGCATCCTGCTGATCGCGGACGAGGTGATCACCGCCTTCGGCCGCACCGGCAGCTGGTCCGGCAGCCGCCACTGGGGCGTGCAGCCCGATTTCATGTGCACCGCCAAGGCCATCACCAACGGCTATTTCCCCTTCGGTGCCGTGATGATCGCCGAAGAGGTGGCGCAGGTCTTCGAATCCGACACCACGGGCGCCGCCGCCATCGGCCATGGATACACCTATTCCGGCCACCCGGTCGGTGCGGCGGCGGCGCTGGCCTGCCTGGCCGAAACCGAACGGCTGAACGTGCCCGAGAACGCCGCCGCGCGCGGCACGCAACTCCACCAGGGCCTCCAGGCACTGGCGGAAAAATACGACATCATCGGCGATGTGCGCGGCGGGCACGGCCTGATGTGCGCGCTGGAACTGGTCAGCGACCGCGCCCGGAAAACCCCCATCGACAAGAAGACCATCGGCACCGTGCAAGAGGTCGCTTACCGCGCCGGCGCCATGGTCCGCGTTTCGGGCGCCAATATCATCATGTCGCCGCCCCTGATCCTGACAGCGGAAGATGTGCAGGTGATCCTTGACGCGCTCAACGAAGGCTTTGCAGCCATCTGACCGCCGCCCGCCTTGGTAAACGGCTCGCCCTGCGCTACTGTTGCAGTGACGCAGGCAACGACCGGGGCGGGCGGCATGGCATCCTTCACTGACGGCAAAACCCCCGGCGCGCTTCTGTCCGAAACCGCGCTGGGCTATTATGTCCTTGTCACTGTGATCGTCATCGCGGCCATCGCCTGGATCGGATTCGAAATCCAGATCCGCCGCATCAAGGCCCGCGAGGCCGAACAGGACGCCCCGCGCAACCGGGATGAAACTCCCTGACGCGGCACCCTGTTTCTTCTTGCTTCAAATATCCATCACGCAACGGCGCCACCTGCGCCGCGCATCAGACCTCGGGCACGATCAACACCAGCCCGTCCAGATCGGCACTGGCCCTGATCTGGCAGGACAGTCGCGAGGCCGGCCCCCGCGCCGCCTCGACCGTATCCAGCATCGCATCCTCGAAATCATCCGGCCCGCCAACCCGGTCGGCCCAGTCCCCGGCCACATGCACATGGCAGGTCGCGCAACTCAGGTTGCCGCCGCATTCGCCGACAACGCCGGGCACATTATGCGCCACGGCGGCTTCCATCAGCGACAGCCCCTCGGCTACCTCCGCCGAAATCTCGGTCCCACCGGGCAGTTTCCACGTCACCTTCATGTCAGAAGCCTCCTCAGACGAACCAGATATAGAAATCGCGCAAAGCGTCGCCTTCCAGATCACGGGTCTTCTTGACCTCGTGTTCCTTCATGAACACATGGTTTTCCACCAGCAGCGACCCCACCGCCTGCGTCAGCGCGGTATCGGCCTTCAGATCGGCCACCGCCCCTTTCAGGTTCAGCGCCGTCGCCTCCTTGGCGTCCCATGTCTCGAACCCGTCGCCCGTCTCCATCGCGGGCAGGTCATAGCCGCCCGCAAAGCCCAGCCGTGCGGCCTGCAACACGGCCGCCACCGCCACGTAAGGGTTCGACGAGGCATCGGCCATCCGGTGCTCAAGCCGCGCCTTGGCGCCGCCTTCGCTGGAAATGCGCGTGGTCACGTTGCGATGATCCCCGCCCCAATTGCACAGATGCCCCGACAGGCTGCCGGGTTGCAGCCGCTGATAGGAATTGGCCGTGGGCGCGATCAGCCCCGCCAGCCCCTTGTGATGCCGCAGCAGCCCCGCGACACAGCCCTTCGCCAAGGCATTCATGTGATCGGGCCCGCCCTTGGGCCCATCGGACAGGGCATTGCCGCCGGCCTCGTCCACGAAGGAAAAGTTGATATGCATCCCCGATCCGCCCGCCGTGGCGATGGGCTTGGGCATGAAGGTCAGCACGACGCCATGCTCCAGCGCGATCTCGCGCGCCATCAGGCGGAACAGCACGATATCATCCACCGCCTTGACCGCATCGTCGAAGGTCAGCGTGTATTCGAACTGCGGGCTGTCATATTCCGACGTGATCAGGTCAAGGCTGAAACCCAGCTCATCCGCCTTCTCCCAGATCGCATCGTTGAACCGCAACGGATCGGTGAAAGGCCCCGTGCCATAGACATGCGCGCCGGGCGTGTCATAGGGGCGCAGGCGGCCTTCGTCATCCGCGATCATGGCAAAGGCTTCCAGCTCGATCCCCACCTTGGGCGTCAGACCCAGCTTGCCCCAATCCGCCACCGCCCGTTTCAGCGCCCCGCGCCCGCACATCGGCAGCGGCGCCCCGTCGGTGTCGTAAAGATCGCCCACCACGATCTTTGTCGCCCGGTCCCAGCTGTCGCGGATCTCGTCCCCGCGCCAGTGCAGCACCATGTCGGGCAAGCCCTCCATCATCATCGAGCCGGGGGAATTCAGCAGGTCCTTGTCGTAATGCACGCCGAAATTCGACCGGCAGAAACGGGTATACCCATCCCCGATCTTCGAGCCGGGCAGATACTTGCCCCGCATGATCGACAGATGGTCGCAAAATAGCGCACGCAGGCGGGTGTTCATCTCATCTCTCTCCCTGAGGCGCGGGTCTGTCCCGCGCGTATTGTTCATGCAGGCACGACACGCACCGGCAATGTCTTGATCCCGCCCACGAAATTCGACCGCAGGAATTCATGCGGCCCCGCCGCCTCGATCGCGCGCAGCCGCCTCGACAATTCCTCGAACAGCACCCGCACCTCCAGCCGCGCCAGCCACATGCCAAGGCAGATATGCGGCCCGCCCTGGCCAAAGCTCAGATGCTTGTTCGGGCTGCGCGCAAGGTCCACCCGGAACGGATCGTCGAACACCGTCTCGTCCCGGTTGGCCGAGGCGAACCAGTAAAGCACCTTGTCGCCCGCGCGGATCGTCTTGCCATGCATCTCGACATCCCGCGTGGCGGTGCGCCGGAAATAGATCGCGGGCGTCGCCCAGCGGATGATTTCATCCGCCGCCGTCTCCCAGATGGCGCCGCCCGCCTGCATCTGGCCCAGCAGCTCCGGCTGATGGCACATCGCCTGGATACCGGCCGCGATGGAATAGCGCGTCGTGTCATTCCCTGCCGCCACCAGCAGGCAAAAGAAATTGCGAAACTCCGTCTCGCTGATCACCCCGCCGTCCCGGCCGGGGTTCAGGATCAGGTTCAGGATCCCGTTCGTGTCGCCGGTCCGCGCCTTATGCTCCATCAACTCCTTGGCGTATTGATAAAGCTCCGCCCCGGCGGGCGAGTTGAAGGGCATCATGCGGAATTCATCGGTGTCCATCTTGTCCAGCACATGATCGGTGAAATCCGGGTCCGTGTTGGCAATCAGCGCATCGCCCTTTTCCACCAGCCAGGGCAGATCGGCCTCCGGCGTGCCCAGGATGCGCCCCAGCATCCGCATCGGCAATTGCCGCGCGATGGCCTTGGTCGCATCGAACTCCCGCGCCTCCAGCGCCTGGTCCAGGATCTCGTCGCACAGATCGCGGATATCCTGCTCGTATTCCGCGATCACCGGCTTGGAAAAGGCCCGCGCCACCTTGACGCGGGTCTGCATGTGCTCGGGTGGATCAGTCTCCTGAAAAGTGCGCCGCGCCAGGTATTCCTCATAGGTCTGATCCTCCATCCGGATCCCCCGCGCCGATGAAAAGACATCCGGCTGCCGGTTCATCTCGGTGATGTCGGCATGGCGCGTGATCGACCAGAACCCCTGTCCCTGGTCCCAGTCCGTCCAATGCACCGGATCCTCGCGGCGCAGCCGGGCAAAAGTGTTGTGCGGCGCGCCGCGCGTGAAGGTGTCATGGCTGGTCAGATCGGCGAAACCGTCGTCAGTGGGGGTCCAGACCGTCATCGCGTCACCTTTCCGTCAGCCGCCCCGATTGGGACTTGTCGTTAACCTGTTATGTATATTAAAAGCGGATATAAATATGTAAAGAAAAATTAACGGCAATCGAAAGGCCCGGCGCATGCATCTGGCGATCCTCATGGCCAACACGGATGAAAGCGATTTTGCCGCCGCCCATCCCCGTGATGGCGCGAAGTTCACGGCGCTGGTCCACTCCGTCCGCCCCGATTGGACGACCCGCGTCTTTTCCGTGAAGGATGGCCAGTTCCCCGCCGATCTCTCGGGCTTCGACGGGGCCATGATCACCGGCAGCCCGGCCTCTGTCCATGATTCCGATCCCTGGGTCGCCGATCTGCTGGCCCTGATCCGCAGGATGGTCGCCGCGCGCCTGCCGCTCTTCGGGGCCTGCTTCGGCCATCAGGCGATCGCGCTGGCGCTGGGCGGGCAGGTCGGCCCCAATCCGGGTGGCTGGGTCTTCGGGCGCACCGAAACACGGCTCACCGATCCCGCGCCGTGGATGTCGCCCCTGCCGCCGCAGGCTGGCCTCTATGCCGCCCATGTGGAACAGGTCACCGCCCTGCCTGCGGGCGCGCGCATCCTGACCGCATCGCCCGAATGCCCCATCGGTGGCTTCGCCTTGGGCGATCACGTCTATACCACCCAATACCACCCCGAGATGACACCCGGCTTTATCGCCGCGCTGATCGAGCATCTGAAAGACGACAAACCCGCCGGGGTCATCGCCCGCGCCCGCGCCTCGCTGGCCGAACCCGCCGATACGCGGCCCTTCGCCGAAAGCATCGCGCGTTTCTTCGAACAGGCGCAAGCGCAGGGCTGACCGCGCATCATCTTGTCGGCAATGCACGAAATCCGACGCCGGCCATGGGCGCACCGGATGGCTCAGCCCAGCACCGCCAGCAGATCCATCGCCGTCACCTGGTCGAACTGCACATGCCGCGCCATGGCGGCCTCGGCCTCATCCGACCGCCGCGCCACGATCAGCGCCGCAATCGCCCGGTGATCGCGGGCAGAGGCCCCGATCGCCCCCGCATAATGATAGCGCGCCCGGTAATAGGCCATCAGCTTGCGCGCATTGGTCTTGATCATCTCCAGCAGGAACGGATTGCCCGCCGCCTCGGCCACCACCCGGTGAAAATCCATGTTCAGCTGGTAATAACGATCCGGTTCCCCATCCCCCAGCCGCACTGCGTGATCCTCGCAGGCGACAACCGCCGCCTCCAGCGCCGCTGCATGGGCCGCCGACAGCCGCCGTGCGGCCAGCCCTGCGGCTTGCCCCTCCAGCTTGGCATGCACCTCAAGGATCGCCAGGAACTCCTCCAGCGATGGCTTGAACACCACTGCCCCCTTGCGCGGCAGCCGCCGGATCAGCCCGGCGGTTTCCAGCTGGATCAGCGCCTCGCGCACGGGCGTACGCGACACGTCATGCGCCTCGATCAGCTCCTGCTCGTCGATCAGCCCGCCGGGGCGCAGGCTGCCGGTCTCGATCGCGCCCAGGATCGCGGCGACGATGGTTTCGGTCTGCCCCGCCACGGCCCGGCCTCAGCCCTTGGTCCAGCGCGCCGCCAGATCGCGCGCGGCGCGCGCCAGCAGCACCACGTCGATCCCCACGGCCAGGAATTGCGCGCCCCAGTCGCGATAGGTCACAGCCGTCTCGTGATCCAACGCCAGGATTCCCGCCGCCTTGTCCGATGCCGCAATCCGCCCCAGCGCATCCTTGATCACCGCGCGCACCTCCGCATGGGTGCTGTCGCCACGATGCCCCATGTCGGCCGCCAGATCCGACGGCCCGATGAACACCCCGTCCACCCCCTCGACCGCAAGGATCGCGTCCAGCGCCTCAATACCCTTGACGGTTTCGACCTGCACCAGCAGGCACATCTGATCATTGGCCGTGCGGATGTAATCCGGGATCGCCGCAAACCGCGAGGCGCGCGCCAGCGCCGCCCCCGATCCCCGGATGCCCTCGGGCGGATAGCGCATCGCCCGCACCAGGTCGCGCGCCTGATCCGCGCTTTCCACCATCGGGATCAACAGCGTCTGCGCACCGATATCCAGCGCCTGCTTGATCAGCCAGGCCTCGCCCATCGGCAGGCGCACGACGGGGTGACTGTCGGGCTTGCCCTCCAGCACCTGCAACTGCGCCATGATCGACCGGATGTCATTGGGGGCATGTTCCCCGTCGATCACCAGCCAGTCGAACCCGGCGGTCGACATGACCTCGGTGGGGTAAGGGTCACCAAAGCCGACCCAGCAGCCATATTGCATCTGGCCCGCGGCAAGGGCGGCCTTGAATCGGTTCACAGGGGCGGGCATCGGTTATCCTTCTCTCAGCGTGGCGGCCAGTTCGGTGATCACATCATAGGCCATGTCGATATCCGCCTTTGTGGCATCGAATTGCCCGGCCTGAAAGCGGATCACGTAATCGCCCCTCACCCGCGTCTGCGTCAGGTAGATGCGCCCGTCATCATTGACAGCCCCCAGTAACGCCTGCGTCAGCGCCTCGGCATCGCCCCCCTCGGGCGCGTAGCGGAAGGTGAACAGCGACAGCACAGGCTCGGTCACGATCTCGAACCCCGGTGTCGCGCGCAAACGTTCGGCCAGGTCCTTGCTCCAGGCCACATGGTTGCGGATCATCCCGCGCAACCCCTCCAGCCCATAGGCGCGGATCAGGAACCACAGCTTCAGCGCCCGGAAACGGCGGCCCAGCGGGATCGACCATTCGGAATAGTTGATGATCCCGTCCGCCCCTTGGGTTTTCAGGTATTCGGGCTGGATCGCCAGCGTCCGCGTCAGATCGGCGGGCGAGCGGATGAAATGCGCCGACAGATCGAACTGTGTGCCCAACCATTTATGTGGGTTGAACACGACCGAATCCGCCATCTTGACCCCGGCCCACAGATCGCGGAACTCGGGGCAGATCATCGCCGCCCCGGCCCATGCCGCATCCACATGGGTGTAAAGCCCATGGGCCTGCGCCACGGCACAAACCCCCGCGATGTCATCACAAGCCCCGGTGCCGGTCCCGCCGGTGCAGGCGATCACACCCGCCGGCAGCATCCCCGCCGCCTTGTCCGCGACAATCGCGGCCTCCAGCGCGGCCAGGTCCATGCCCCGCAACGGGCCTTGGGTCGGGATGCGCACCAGGTTGGCCTGACCGATGCCCGCGATCCAGATGGCCCGGTCGACCGAGGAATGCACCTCGGCCGAACAATAGATGCGCAGCACCTTCTGCCCCGGCAAGCCGCTGGCGTTGCCGTCCCACGCCAGCGCGCGCTCGCGCATCACCAGCACGGCGGCCAGCGTGGCCGAACTGGCGCTGTCCTGGATGACGCCCGAAAACCCGTCGGGCAGGCCGATGGACTGGCGCAGCCAGTCCATCATCCGCGTCTCCATCTCGGTCGCGGCGGGCGAGGTCTGCCAAAGCATGCATTGCGGCGCCATCACAGTGACCAGATGATCCGCCAGCACGGCGGCGGGCGAGGCATTCGACGGGAAATAGGCAAAGAAACGCGGGTGCTGCCAATGGGTGATCCCCGGCATCACGATGGATTCGAAATCCGCGATGATCTCTTCCATCGGCTGCGCCGCCTCGGGCGGATGCGCGGGCAGGGCGGCCAGGGTGTCACCGGGCCTTGTCTGCGCCCGCACGGGCCGGTCACGCAGCCCCGCATGATAGCGCCCGGCCCAGTCGGCGGCCCAGCGGCCCCATTTCGGAAATTCGTCCCAGCGCATGTCCGTGCCTCCCATATATAGTTAACATGATAACTATATCATGTATCACGCAGACGCAACGAAAATCCCCCGCGTTGCACAGCTTGGCAAGCGGGGGATTGCGGGTATTTCCGGCAAGGTGAAAGGGTGGCTCAGCTTCCCGCAGGCGCGCGCGCCGCGGCCAGCGCCTGCGCCAGAACCTCGCGCCGCCCGATATGGTTCATCAGGATCAGGATCAGCCGCGCGTTCAGCGCGTCGCTCTCGGCCTTGCTCAGCCCCTCATGCGCGGCCAGCAGATCGGCATAGATATCATCTGGCCGGTCCATGTTGGGCGAAAGGATCAGATCGGCGATCATCACTGCATCTCCTGTCCGGTGGCGCGGCGGAGTGCCGCGCGGATGGCAGCTTCGTCATAGGCGGGGAAACGCGCCGCCACATGCTGATCGGGACGGATCAGGTAGACTGCGGCAGGCGCATCGCCCAGGTAGCGCGCGGCCAGCGCGCCCGTGGCATCGTCCTGGGCGGACAGCGCCAGCCGCGTCACGTCGATCCCGCCCTCGCTCAGGCTGTCGGGCGCCTCTGTGTTCACCGTCAGCAGGGTGAAACCCCCGCCCAGCCTGTCCAGCAGGAAGCCATTGCCAAGCGCCACATCGGGGCAGGGCGATCCGGGCCGCGTCCGCGAAGGCCCGCCCGGCAAGGCATCGGCGCTGTTCAGCGGCGATCCGTCATAGGTGCAGGGCATCGACAGACGCCCGGAATTGACCAGGGGCCGCGCAAAGGCGTGATGCTCGCTCAGGTCCAGCACGGCATCGCGGAAGATGCGGCTGATCTCGGACTTGGGCGTGATGAAATCGGTCGAGCGGGACGAGTTCAGGATATTCTCATCCGCGCCATGGATGCGTTCGATGTCATAGCTGTCCAGCAACGCCTCGGGCGCGCGACCCTCCAGCACCAGCTTCAGCTTCCACGCCAGGTTGTCGGTGTCCTGCAGGCCCGAATTGGCCCCGCGCGCGCCAAAGGGGCTGACCTGATGGGCGCTGTCGCCCGCAAAGATCACCCGGTTATGGCGGAAACGCTCCATCCGGCGGCACTGGAAGGTGTAGATCGACACCCATTCCAGGCTGAACTCCACATCGTCGCCCAGCATCGCCTTGAGGCGCGGAATGACGCGCTCGGGCTTTTTCTCCTCGGCCTTGTCGATGTCCCAGCCCAGTTGCAGGTCGATCCGCCAGACGCCGTCGGGCTGCTTGTGCAGAAGCGCCGACTGCCCCTTGTTGAAGGGCGGATCGAACCAGAACCAGCGCTCGGTCGGAAAATCCGCCTCCATGATCACATCGGCGATCAGGAAATTGTCCTCGAACACACGACCCACGAAATCCAGCCCCATCATCGACCGGATCGGGCTTGCGGCCCCGTCGCAGGCGATGATGTAATCGGCGGTGATCGTGTAAGCACCCTCGGGTGTCTCGACGCTCAATTCCACATGATCGCCCTGATCGGTGACCGCCGTCACCCGGTTGCCGCCGCGCAACTCCAGCGGCGCGCCCTGCGCCTCGATCTCGCGGGCGCGTTTGACCAGGTAATCCTCGAAATAATACTGTTGCAGGTTGATGAAGGCGGGACGCTTGTGCCCGTCCTCGGGCAGCAGGTTGAAGTCATAGACCTTGCGATCGTCGAAAAAGACCTTGCCGATGTTCCACTGAACGCCCTTGTCCACCAGTGGCGCGCCACAGCCCAGACGATCCGCGATCTCCAGCGTGCGCTTGGCGAAACAGATCGCGCGGCTGCCGAAACTGACCTTGTCATTCTCGTCCAGCACCAGCGCCTCGATCCCCTGTTGTGCCAGGTCGATGGCCGCGGCCAGCCCCACGGGACCCGCCCCCACGATCACCACCCGGTGATGGGCCGGGGTGACCGCATCCTGATCGGCGCTGCGTGTATAGGGATAAAGCGGAACCTCGAAGATCTTGTTCATCAGTCGTCCTTTCGCATGAGCGCCCGCGCGGACCAGACCGCCGAGCCGCCAAAGAATGTGCCCGCGATCAGCACCACCTCGATCATGGCGATGCCGCCGAAACCGCGCGTGAGCAGGGCAAAGACCATCAACCCCAACCCGAAGAGGGATACCGCCAGACGCAGCTTCAACTCGCCCCGCGATGGCCCGTATTTACCCGCCACGCCCGTTCCCTCAGCCCTGAAGCGCCGCCCACATCTCAAGATCGCGCTGCGCGGTCCAGATGCGGGGCGTGTCGATGCCGCGCGCCTCGTCATAGGCACGCGCGACGTTGAAGGGCAGGCAGTGTTCATAGATCGCGTAATCCTTGAACTTGGGATCGCAGGCCGCGCGCACGGCATCCCAGGCCTCCTTGAGGCTGCCCCCGCGCGCCGCCACGCGGGCGGCGGCGTTATAGGTGCTGTCCACGAAATCGCGCGTGTTCTCGATGGCGGCGGTCACCATGTCCTGCCCCATCAGCGCATCGCCACGCCCCGGCGCGATGGCATCCACCTGGAAGGATGCGATGGCATCCAGCGTATCGCCCCAGTCGCTGAAATGCCCGTCACCGCAATAGCAGGCCGAGTGGTATTCCACGATATCGCCGGTGAACATCACGTTCTGATCCGGCACATGGATCACGATATCGCCCGCCGTATGGGCGCGGCCCAGATGCATCAGGTCGACCCGGCGCTTGCCCAGGTAGACGGTCATGTCCTCGGAAAAGGTGGTGGTAGGCCAGGTCAGGCCGGGGATGCTTTCATGCCCCTCGAAAAGACGCGGGAAACGCTGGAATTCGCTGTCCCAGTCTTCCTGCCCGCGTTCCACCACCATGGCGCGCGCCTTGTCGCCCATGATCACCTGTGACGCGCCAAAGGCGGACGCGCCCAGCACCCGCACGGCATGATAATGTGTCAGCACCACATGGCTGATCGGCTTGTCGGTGACGGAACGCACGCAGTCGATCACCTTGTTGGCCAGGCGCGGGGTCGCCTGCGCCTCGACGATCATCACGGACTCGTCGCCGATGATCACGCCGGAATTGGGGTCGCCCTCGGCGGTGAAGGCGTAAACACCATCCCCCACCTCGGTGAAGGTGATCTTCTTCTCGGTCATGTCGCCTTGCGAAGCGAAAGCCTTGGCCATGGGTCGTCCTTTCTGATGTCGGTACCGGGGTCGGATGTCGGAGCCTCCGGCGGGGATATTTTCGGCAAGAAGAAACGGGGTCTATCTTGCGTAGGGGTCTTTCAGGGCGGGCAGGATCGTGCCCGCGCAGGTGCCGAAGCCGATCGTATAGCCATCGCCATGCGCCGCACCCGTCAGGGTCAGCGTATCGCCATCGGCCAGGAAGCTGCGCGTCTCGCCGGTAGCCAGCGTCAGCGGCTCCTTGCCGCCCCAGCTAAGCTCCAGCAGGCTGCCGCGCTGGTGCTTTTCAGGGCCCGAGATCGTGCCCGACCCCAAGAGGTCACCCGGTGTCATCGGGCAGCCGCTGGTCGTGTGATGGGCCAGTTGCTGGGCGGCGGAATAATACATCTCGCGGTAATTGGTGCGCGCGATTTCGGTGGCGGCCTTGCCCTCGGGCGCCAGCGTCACGGCCAGGTCGATGTCGTAAAGCATTGGCCCGGTATCCTTGAGGTGATCCAGCAGCGGCACCTCGCGCGCGGGCGTCGAGACGCGGAACGGCTCAAGCGCGGCTTTCGTCACGATCCAGGGGCTGATGGTCGTGGCGGTCGCCTTGGCCTGGAACGGCCCCAGCGGCTGGTATTCCCAGGCCTGGATATCGCGCGCCGACCAGTCGTTCAGCAGCACATAACCAAAGATCATCGCATCGGCCTCGTCCACCGTGACGGGGCCTTCGCTGCCCGTGCCGACCACGGCGCCCATCTCAAGCTCCAGGTCGAAGCGCGCGCAGGGCGCGAACCGGGGCGCGGCATCATCGGGGCCTTTGAGCTGCCCCCAGGGGCGGCGCACCGGCGTGCCCGACACCACCACGGATGACGCGCGACCGTTATAGCCGATGGGAATATGCAACCAGTTCGGCGGCAGCGCGTTTTCCGCGCCCCGGAACATCGTGCCCACATTGGTGGCGTGATGCCGGCCCGCGTAGAAATCGGTATATTCCGCGACAAGGAAGGGCAGGTGCATCTCGGCATCCGCCATCGGCACCAGCAGGGGCGCGACCGCCGCACGCTCTGCCGATCCCTCCTTCAGCAAATGGATCAGCCGCGCGCGCAGCGCGGCCCAGGCCTCGGGGCCCAGTTCCATCACCTCGTTCCAGAAGGGCACGTCGAACACCGGCGCGTCATCGAGGCTCAATAGCCCCGCATCCTCGGCGGCGCGGCAATCCAGGATCATGTCGCCGATGGCAACGCCGCAGCGCGGATCGTCATCGCCGGCGGAAAAGACGCCGCAGGGCAGGTTGTTCAGCGGAAACGGGTGGCCGGGCGCATTGGCCGAAGCCACCCAGCTTGTCATCAAAGGCATGTCTTGGTCCTTCCGGGGGTCAGCCCCGCTGCCTCAGCAGGGCCGGGAATTCAGGGAAGGGCAGGGCGCGCGACCCCTGCCCAAAGGCGGCACAGTGACCGCTTATTTCTTGCCGGGCGTGCCGTCGAACTTTTTCTCCAGGCTTTCCCAGCAGTCGATATAGTCGTCCTGCAAAGGCGCCTCGGCGGCGGCAAAGCGCGTCAGGTGCTGCGGAAAGCGCGTCTCGAACATGAAGGACATGGTATTGTCCAGCTTCTCGGCCTTCAGATCCGCGTTCGATGCCCCTTCAAAGGCGTTCTTGTCCGGCCCATGCGGCAGCATCATGTTATGCAGGCTCATGCCGCCCGGCACGAAACCCTGGGGCTTCGCGTCATACTGGCCATAGATATTGCCCATCAACTCGGACATGATGTTCTTGTGATACCACGGCGGGCGGAAAGTGTTCTCCGCCACCATCCAGCGTTCGCGGAACAGCACGAAGTCGATATTCGCGGTCCCCTCCACGCCCGAAGGCGCGGTCAGCACGGTAAAGATCGACGGATCGGGATGATCGAACAGGATCGCACCGACCGGGCAATAGGTCCGCAGGTCGTATTTCACCGGCGCGTAATTGCCATGCCAGGCCACCACATCCAGCGGCGAATGCCCGATCTCGGTGCGGTGGAACTGCCCGCACCACTTGATCACCACCGATGACGGCACCTCGCGATCCTCGAACGCTGCCACGGGCGTCTTGAAATCGCGCCGGTTCGCCATGCAGTTCGCGCCGATGGGGCCGCGCCCGGGCAGATCGAACTTCTGGCCGTAGTTTTCGCAGACGAACCCGCGGCAGGGGCCTTCCAGCACCTCGACCCGGTAGAGCAGACCGCGCGGGATGATCGCGATTTCCTTGGGCTCAAGGTCGATGATCCCCAGCTCGGTGCAGAAGCGCAGCCGGCCTTCCTGTGGCACGATCAAAAGCTCGCTGTCCGCCGAAAAGAAGTATTCATCCTTCATGGAGGCCGTGACCAGGTAGATATGGCTGGCCATGCCCACCTGCGTGTTCACATCGCCCGCCGTGGTCATGGTGCGCATCCCCGTGATCCATGTCAGGGGCGCATCCGTATGCGGCACCGGGTCCCAGCGATACTGGCCCAGGCTGATCACATCGGGGTCGATATGCGGCGCCGATTTCCAATAGGGCACGTCGATCTTTACATAGCGCTTGGAATGCTTGACCGATGGCCGTATCCGATAGCACCAGGTCCGCTCGTTCTGATGGCTGGGTGCGGTGAAGGCGGTGCCCGACAACTGCTCGCCATAAAGGCCATAGTTGCACTTTTGCGGGCTGTTCATGCCCTGCGGCAGCGCACCGGGCAGGGCCTCGGTCTCAAAGTCATTGCCAAAGCCGGGCATGTAGCCGGGTGTCGTGCCCTGCGGCGTGGCCGCCTGCACGAAGGAATGCGGAAGAGTGGGGCGATTCATGGGGCGTCCTCCTTTATGGTTGCGTTGTTAACGGTTGTTTTTGTAACTAACAACAACAGGAGTCCCCATCATGTCACAAAAAGACGCCTTCGATCTGCAGAATTTCCTGCCCTACCTGCTGAACCAGGCCGCCGAGGAAAGCAGCCTTGCCTTTCAGCAGGTCTACCGGGATCGCTACGGGATGCTGCGCACGGAATGGCGCGTCCTGTTCCACCTTGGCCTTTACGGGCGCCTGACCGCCAAGGACATCGGCGCGCGCTCCAAGATGCACAAGACCAAGATCAGCCGCGCCGTGCAGCGGCTGGAGGAACGCCGCTTCCTGACCCGCGACCCGGACGAGGCTGACCGCCGCCAGGAATATCTGGATCTGACCCCGCAGGGGCGCGCGGCCTATCGCGATCTGCACGCCGTGGCCCATCGCTATGACGCGGAACTGGCCGATACCCTCACCGCCGAGGAAGAACGCATCCTGCGCACCGCGCTGCGCAAGCTGGCGCGGATGGCATGACCCCCTTGGGCCGGATCAGAACTTCGGCTCGACCCCCGGCAGGTTCAGCGCCTTGATCAGATCGCGCAACTCCTGCCGCGCCGCCACGTTCGAGATGTTAAGCTGCTTGACCCCGATATCCTTGAGATCCAGCAAGGTCAGGCCGCGCGGGAACAATTCGCGGAAGATCACCCGCTCGTTGAACCCCGGCGCCACGCGGAACCCGATCCGCTTGGCCAGGTTGTCCAGCGCCCGGCCCATCTTTTCCTTGTTGACCATCTGCTGCGCACCCAGCCGGTTGCGCACCACGACCCAGTCGATCGGCTTCAGCCCCGCCTGCGCCCGCAACTGCCGTGCGCCCCAGACCATCTCGGAATAGACAGACGGCCCCAGGATCTTGCGCCCGTCGCCATCCACATGCGCCAGCAGGTCGAAATCGATGAAACTGTCGTTCAGCGGCGTGATCAGCGTATCGGCCAGGCTATGGGCCACCTGGCTCAGCCGCGTATGCGAACCGGGGCAGTCGATCACGATGAAATCGCTGACCGGATCCAGTTGCGCGATCGCCGCCGACAGGCGCTGATCATAAGGGTTCTCGCCGTCCTTCAGCATCTCGGGGTCGGCTTCGGGCAGGTCGATATAGGTCGGGCCGGGCAGATCCAGCCCCGACTTCGCCAGAAAGGCCGCCCGATTCTCGGCATAGCGGCCGAATGTCTTCTGCCGCAGGTCCAGGTCCAGCGCCCCGACCCGGTGCCCCAGCCGCGCCAGCGCTGTCGCCACATGCATCGAGACGGTGGATTTCCCCGCGCCGCCCTTTTCATTTCCTACAACGATGATATGCGCCAAACCGTGTCCCCGCCTTCCCCTGCGACAAACGCGACCCCAACCGGGCGTTCCCCGGCGATGGCCACCATATGTTGTATGCCCTCTTATGGGAAGCATGGGCAAGGTCAAGCACCCAGCGCGCGCCACGACAGGTTCATATCGTGTGATCCGCGTGACATCCGCCGATTAGCTTGCTAGGCAGCGTTGGTTAATAGGTGAAACGATAGGTCATGACGTGAAGATTGAAAAAACACAGTTGCCCGGCGTTCTGGTTCTGACCCCGGCCCGGTTCGGCGATGCGCGCGGGTTCTTTTCCGAAAGCTGGAACCGCAAGACCCTGGAAAGCCACGGGATCACGCTGGATTTCGTGCAGGACAACCATTCGGTCTCGGCGCAGGTCGGCACGGTGCGGGGTCTGCATTTCCAGTCGCCGCCCCATGCCCAGGCCAAGCTGGTGCGCTGCGGCAAGGGCCGCCTTTTCGACGTCGCCGTCGACATCCGGCGCGGATCGCCCACCTATGGCCGCTGGATCGGCGAGGAACTGTCATTCGAAAACGGCAAGCAACTGCTGATTCCGGCCGGTTTCCTGCATGGCTTCGTCACCCGCGAACCGGATACCGAGATCAATTACAAATGCACCGATTATTACGCCCCCGAATGTGATGGTGCGGTGCGCTACGACGATCCCGACATCGGGATCGACTGGGGCCTGCCCGCGGGTGTCACGCCGCTGCTGTCGGACAAGGACGCCAGGGCCCAATGGCTGCGCGATTTCGAAACACCTTTCGTCTACGAGGGCTGAGGCATGAAACTACTTGTAACGGGGGGCGCGGGCTTCATTGGATCCGCTGTCGTGCGCCTTGCCATCGCCCGCGGGCATGAGGTGGTCAATCTCGATGCGCTGACCTATGCCGCCTGCCTTGATAACGTGGCATCGGTGGCAGATGACCCGCGCTATGCCTTCGAACAGGCCGACATTCGCGATCGCGCCGCGCTGGACCGCATCTTTGCCGCCCACGCACCCGATGCCGTGATGCATCTGGCGGCCGAAAGCCATGTGGACCGCTCCATCGACGGCCCCGGCGATTTCATCGAAACGAATATCACCGGCACCTACAACATGCTCGAAGCCGCGCGCGCCTACTGGACGACGAAAGGCAAGCCCGCCGGTTTCCGCTTTCACCACATCTCCACCGACGAGGTGTTCGGCTCGCTGCCCGCCGATCCGGCGGTGAAATTCACCGAAGACACGCCCTATGATCCGCGTTCGCCCTATTCCGCCTCCAAGGCGGCCAGCGATCATCTGGTGCGCGCATGGCATGAAACCTACGGCCTGCCGGTGGTGCTGACCAATTGCTCGAACAATTACGGCCCCTTCCATTTCCCCGAAAAGCTGGTGCCGGTCATCATCCTCAACGCCTTGGCGGGCAAGCCGCTGCCGATCTACGGCGATGGTTCCAACATCCGCGACTGGCTGTTCGTCGAGGATCACGCCGACGCGCTGCTGCTGGTGCTGGAAAAGGGCGCGCTTGGCCGCAGCTACAACATCGGCGGCGAGAACGAGCGCACCAATCTTGAACTTGTCCGCACCCTCTGCGCCATCCTCGACGATCTGCGCCCCAAGGCGGCAGGCTCCTACGCCGATCAGATCACTTTCGTCACCGACCGCCCCGGCCATGACGCGCGCTATGCCATTGATCCGTCGCGCATCCGCGCCGAACTGGGCTGGCGTCCTTCCGTCACCGTCGAAGAAGGCCTGCGTCGCACCGTGCAATGGTATCTGGATAACGAGGCATGGTGGCGCCCGCTGCAGGAACGCCACGGCGTCGGCCAGCGTCTGGGGACCAAGGCATGATGCGCGTTCTGGTTTTCGGGCAGACCGGACAGGTCGCCACCGAACTGGCCCGGCAAGCCACCCCCGACATCGCCATGACCTGCATGGGCCGCGACCGCGCCGATCTGGCGGACCCCGCCGCCTGCGCCGCCGCCATCGCCGCCTCTGACGCCGATGTGGTCATCAACGCCGCCGCCTATACGGCCGTGGACCGCGCCGAATCCGAAGAGGATCTGGCCACAACGATCAACGGCGCAGCCCCCGGCGCCATGGCGCAGGCCTGTGCCGCGCGCGGCATTCCCTTCCTGCATGTCTCGACCGATTACGTCTTTGACGGCACCGGCACCCGTCCATGGCAGCCTGACGATGCCACCGGCCCGCTGGGCGCCTATGGCCGCTCGAAACTGGCGGGCGAACAGGCGGTGCGCGCGGCAGGCGGCGCCCATGCGATCATGCGCACCTCGTGGGTCTTCTCGGCCCATGGCGCGAACTTCGTGAAAACCATGCTCCGCCTCGGGGCCGAGCGCGAGAAACTGACCATCGTCGCCGACCAGGTCGGTGGCCCCACCGCCGCTGCCGATATCGCGGCGGCGCTGCTGACCATGGCGCGCGCCTTCCATACAGGTCAGGGCACCACCGGCACCTATCATTTCAGCGGCGCCCCCGATGTCAGCTGGGCGGATTTCGCCCGCGAGATCTTCGCGCAGGCCGGCCTGACCTGCACGGTCGAGGATATTCCCACCTCGGCCTATCCCACGCCCGCACGCCGTCCGGGCAACTCCCGGATGGACTGCACCGGCCTGACCCGTGATTTTGGTATCGAACGGCCCGATTGGCGCGCAAGCCTGGCCAGTGTAATGAGTGACTTGAAGGAGAATTGAGATGACGAACCGCAAGGGCATTATCCTCGCAGGGGGCTCGGGCACACGGCTCTATCCCATCACCATGGGCCTGTCCAAGCAGCTTCTGCCGATCTACGACAAGCCGATGATATACTACCCGCTCAGCGTGCTGATGCTGGCCGGCATCCGCGATATCGCGATCATCACCACCCCCGAAGATCAGGACCAGTTCAAGCGCCTGCTGGGCGACGGCGGCCAGTGGGGCGTCTCCTTCACCTATATCACGCAACCCTCCCCCGATGGCCTGGCCCAGGCCTATATCCTGGCCGAGGATTTCCTGGCCGGCGCCCCCTCCGCGATGGTGCTGGGCGACAACATCTTCTTCGGTCACGGCCTGCCCGAACTGCTGCAAGAGGCCGATGGCCATGCCACCGGCGGCACCGTCTTCGGCTACCGCGTCAGCGATCCCGAACGCTACGGCGTGGTGCATTTCGATGCCGAGGGGCGCGTCGTCTCGATCATCGAAAAGCCGGAAAAACCCGCCTCGAACTATGCCGTCACCGGGCTCTATTTCCTCGACGGCACCGCCCCCGAAAAGGCGCGGCAGGTCAAACCCTCCCCGCGCGGCGAGCTTGAAATCACCTCGCTTCTGGAAATGTATCTCGCCGAAGGCACCCTGTCGGTCAAACGCATGGGCCGCGGCTATGCCTGGCTCGACACCGGCACCCACGGCAGCCTTCTGGACGCGGGCAATTTCGTGCGCACCCTGGAAAAGCGCCAGGGCATGCAAACCGGCTGCCCCGAGGAAATCGCCTTCGATCACGGCTGGATCACCCGCGAGGCGCTGGCCGCCCTGGCCGCGAAATTCGCCAAGAACGATTACGGCAAATACCTCAAGCAGCTCTTGGACTAACCCGATCTTAAGGCACGGCTGTCAGGATGCAGGCTCGGGCTTGCGTCCTCATGCCGTGATCTTCCCTGATCTGTCATGGCCATGACGACCCTGCCGCTCAACGGTGCCGGGGGCTGTGCCATGACGACGGGAAAGACTGTACTGATCACGGGCGGGGCGGGTTTCATCGGATCGCGCGTCGCCATCGCGCTGGCCGCGCGGCACCATGTGCGCGTCTTCGACTCTTTCACGCCGCAGGCGCATCCGGCCCCCGCCGCGACACGCATCGCCCTCGCGCGCGCAGGCGTCCGGGTGATCACGGGCGACATGCGCGACCCTGCCGCCCTGGGCACCGCCATGGCCGACACCCGGCCCGACGTGATCCTGCATCTGGCGGCCGAAACCGGCACCGGGCAATCCTTCAGCCAGCCCGCCCACTATGTGCAGGTCAACGTGCTGGGCACCGCCAACCTTGTCGAATCTGTCCGCCGCCACGCGCCGCACCTGTCGCGGCTGGTGCTGGCCAGCACCCGCGCGGTCTACGGCGAAGGGGCCTGCATCGACGAAAACGGCCAGCCCGCGCAGGCCGCGCCGCGCCGGCCGGATGACATGGCGCTGGGGCGTTTCGGCTTGCGGGGCGCAGACGGCCAACCGCTGGTGCCCGTGCCCACCGATGCCGGGTGCCCCGCGGCACCCGCTTCGATCTATGCCGCGACCAAGCTCATGCAGGAACATCTGCTCCGGCAGGCATTTTGGGGCAGCGCCACGCAGGTGGGCATTCTGCGGCTCCAGAATGTCTATGGCCCCGGCCAGTCGCTCGACAATCCCTACACAGGTGTGCTGTCCATCTTCTGTCGCCAGATCCTCGAAGGGCAGCACCTCTCGATATTCGAAGATGGGCGGATCACCCGCGATTTCGTCATGATCGACGATGTAGTGCGCGCCTTCGTCATGATGGCCGAAACCCCGGACATGCCGCAGGTGACGCTTGATATCGGCTCGGGGCAGGGCATTACCCTGCTCGATGTGGCGCGCCGCCTGCTGATCTGCCTTGGCGCGCCGTGCGACAGGATGCAGGTGACCGGCGCCTACCGGCCCGGCGATATCCGCCACGCCGTGGCCGACATCGGCAAGGCCCGCGCGCAACTCGGCTGGGCACCGCGCGTCCCGCTCGATGCGGGGCTCAAGGCGCTCGCGCGATGGTCGGCCCGCCAGCTGCGCCAGCCCGCCGCCCGGGCCATCGCCTGAACGGGGGCTGCAGCACGTGCCATCCGCACCCGAACAGACAGCAGATGCCCCGCAGGCAATGGCAAGGGGCATTCCCGGATGCGACCTTCTGGTGGCGCTGCATTCCTTTCCCAAAAGCGGCAATACCTGGCTGCGCGCCATCATGGCCGGCATCATCGGCCTGCCGGCCGACAGGGGCCGGATGGCCGAATGCCTCGTCGATATCCACATGGGGCAGCGCATCGGCCTGCATCCCCGGCGCTTTGCCGGCCGCACATGGTGTTTCTACAAATCCCACAACATGGACCCCTGCGTGGTGCAGGACGGGCAGGTGATCCATCCCGATCGCATTCTCTATATCTACCGCCACCCGCTGGATGTCTTCATCTCCTACCTCAACTACCTCTCCGGCAATGTCACCGCCCTCTCCGGCAAGGTGTTCGGCTTCGATTTCGACCGGGTCGATGACCTGACACCCGATCAGATGGAACAGCTTTTCCGCCGGTTCCTTGTCCATGGCACCTTCGATCCGCGCGCCGCCAACCCCTTCGGCAACCTCTTCGACAGCATCGACAGGTTCACGGCGCTGCGGGCGCAGGGCCAGCCCGTCCATGTGCTGCGCTACGAGGATCTGAGCGATGATTTCAACGCGACCGTGCAAGGGATCTGTGCCTTTCTCGACCTGCCCCTCGCCCCCGGCGCGATAGACCGTATCCGCCGCTCCGCCGACAGGCTCACCAGCGGCGACGGGCGGTTCTTCTGGAAACGCAAGGTCGGCACCCATGCCAGCTACCTCACCGCCGACCAGATCGGCAGGTTCTGGGACCGGCATCACCACCGGATGAAGGCGCTGGGCTATGCGCGCTGACCCCCCCGCCACGATACCGGCAACGGCCTGCGTGGCCGCGATCTACGTGATCCGGCACCGGACCGAAACCATGGCGCATGTGCGGCTGGCGCTGGCGGAACTTCTGGCGATGGTGCCGCATCTTCTGATCGTCACCGACCGGGCGGCACTGGCGCAGACCGCATCCGCCCTGCGGGATCTGGACCCGGACCGCCGGATGCGCTTCATCGGCTGCGACCGTGACGGCTCGATCCTCTCGGCCTATCGCGCCGGTTTGCGGGCGCTGGCGGGGCAGGCTGTGCCGCGCGGCGCGGTTTTCCTGGCGGGCTATCACGTCTTCGGCCCGATCCGCCCCGGCGGCTGGCGTGGCCTGCCCGTGGATGCGGATCTGCTGGCGCCCTACTGGCACCGCGCCGCCGGGGATCCGCGCCTGCAACACCGCCCCGACATGCCCGCGCGCCTGCCCTGCCTCGACATGGCGATCCTCTCGGCCGAACTGCGCGATGATCCGGCGATCATCCGGGTCTGGGACAGCCTTCCCCCCTTCACCGACAGCTGGGACGAGGTTGAGCGTGGCCTCGTTCCGCTGGCCCGCGCGCTGCGCGACACGGGCCGGCGCATCGCCTACGCCCTGCCGGACGATGCGCTCGATACGGTCGATCCCCGCCATGCCGAGGTGGACAGGCTCGTGGCGCTGGGCGCGCCCTGCCTGCCGGTCTCGATCCTGACGCTGGACCCGCTGCTGCATGACCTGAACGGGATCGACCTTCGCGCCGCACTTGACCGGCTGCGCGGTCTCAACCCCGATCTCTACCGCGCCGTGATCGCCTTTGCCTGCGCGCGTGTCCCGCTGCGCGCCTTCACCACCATCGCCGATCAGTACGAGGTGCTCAGCCCGCATTACCCCTCGGATCGCGCGACCTGGGGCTTCGGCCGCGTCGCCGTCTTCATTCACGCCTTCTACGCCGACATGATGCCCGAATTCTGGGACAGGATCGCCCGCTTTCCCATGCCCGCGCATCTCTTCATAAGTACCGCTTCGGGCGATGATCAGCGCGCCATCGCGGCCTTTCTGGACAGGCAGGGCTGGCCGCGCACCCACCGGACCATCCGCGTGGTCGATCAGAACCGCGGGCGCGACATGTCCGCGCTTTTCATCACCTTCCGCGACGTGGCCCTGTCGGGCGACTACCGGATCGGGCTGCGCCTGCATTCCAAGCGTACGCCCCAGGTCTCGCCCCAGGTCGCGCGCGGCTTCAAGGCGCATCTCTTCGACAACCTGCTGCCGTCCCCCGCCGCGATCCGCCAGATCCTCGACCGCTTCGAGGCAGAGCCTGACATCGGCCTCATGTTCCCGCCCGTGATCCATCTGGGCTTCGGAACGCTGGGCCATGCCTGGTATGCCAACCGCCCCGCCGCACAGGATCTCCGCGCGCGCCTGGGTCTCGCCCTCCCGCTGGACGATCACACGCCCGTCGCCCCCTACGGCACGATGTTCTGGTTCCGCATCGACGCGCTCCGCCCGCTCTTCGACCATCCCTGGCGGTGGGAGGATTACAACCCCGAACCCGATCACGTGGACGGTGGCCTTGCCCATGTGCAGGAACGGCTGATCGGCTATGTCGCGCAATCGCGCGGGTTCCGCGTGCTGCAGGTCATGTCGCCAGAACAGGCCGCGCGCAACTATGCCCGCCTCGAATACAAGATGCAGCTTTTCGCCGCGCATCTCGCCTCGCATCACCTGCTGGACCAGGTGGCGCAGCTTGACAGGCTGGCCGACACCTGGCCCCAGCGCCTGCACCGCAGGCTCAGGGCCTGTTACGGGCGGATCATCCGCCGCTGTCCCGCCGCCCGGTCACGCCTCAGACCGCTGGCGCGCGGCATCTCGCGCCTGCTGGCCCCGGGTCATGGCAGCTGACGCAGCCGCACCAAGCAAAAACGCCGCCCCGAAGGACGGCGTTTTCTGTCGTGCTGCACAAGGCGACGGGATCAGAAGCCCAGGCCCGCGTACTTGTTCTTGAACTTCGACACACGGCCGCCGGCATCCATCAGGCGGGTGCCGCCACCGGTCCAGGCCGGGTGCACGGTGGGGTCGATGTCCAGCGCCAGCGTGTCGCCTTCCTTGCCCCAGGTCGAATGCATCTGGAAGGTGGTGCCGTCGGTCATCTTGACGGTGATCATGTGATAATCGGGGTGGATGTCTTTTTTCATCGTGCCGATCCTTATGCTTCAGCGCCCGAACCGGGCTTGTAGTTTGCGACTTCGGCGATACGGGCGGATTTGCCGCGACGCGCGCGCAGGTAATACAGTTTCGCACGACGCACGCGACCACGGCGCACGACGGTGATGCTGTCGATGTTGGTCGAATACAGCGGGAACACACGCTCCACGCCTTCGCCAAAGGAAATCTTGCGGACCGTGAAGGAACCGGCAATGCCCTTGCCGTTCTTGCGGCTGATGCAGACGCCTTCGTAGTTCTGCACGCGGCTCCGGGTGCCTTCGGTCACTTTATAGCCGACGCGGATCGTATCACCGGCCTTGAAATCGGGAATCTCTTTCCCGAGGGCGGCGATCTGTTCCGCCTCGATCTGTGCGATCAGGTTCATCGCATTGCTCCTATTTGCTTGCGGTTTGTCCCGCAAAGTGTGCCACAACCCCAGAGCTCTTGGTCTTCAACCGGGTCCGCCTGCCGAAAGATCGGTGCGCCCGCCAGAGATCGGATCGTCGTTTCTTGGTGCTGCGCCCGCCCCGCTATCGACCCCGAAGAAGGCGGTCATGGGAAAAAGCGACAGGTCCGACAGACTCAGCAAGCCCCGGACGCGCGGGTCATACCCGTCGCGCGCCCGCTTGGCAAGAACCGATTGGGGCGGATCAGCCTTGCGGCTTGCCTTTCCCGGCCTCATGCACCTGCCACAGATCGGGCCGCCGCTCCTGCGTGATCGCCTCGGATTGCGCGCGCCGCCATGCGGCGATCTTCGCATGGTTGCCCGACAGCAGCACCTCGGGGATCGCGCGCCCCCGCCATTCCGCGGGCCGCGTGTATTGCGGATGCTCCAGCAACCCGTCGGAAAAGCTCTCCTCCTCGGTCGAGGCCGCATTGCCCAGAACCCCCGGCAAAAGCCGCACGGTCGCGTCGATCAGCGCCATCGCCGCGATCTCGCCCCCGGTCATGACGAAATCGCCCAGGCTCACCTCCTCGATGTCATAGGCCTCCAGCACGCGCTCATCCACACCCTCGAACCGCCCACACAGCAGCGTCACCCCATCCGCCGCCGCCAGCCGTCGCGCCATCTTCTGCGTCAGCGGCGCGCCGCGCGGGGACAGATAGATCACCGGCCAGCGCCCGCGCGCGGCCAATGCGGCCTCGTCCAGCGCATGACCCAGGACATCGGGGCGCAGAACCAGCCCCGCGCCACCCCCCGCGGGCGTGTCATCCAGGTTCCTATGCTTCCCCTCGCAAAAGCCGCGCAGATCGATGGTCCGCACGGACCAGCGCCCCTCGGCCAGCGCCTTCCCGGTCAGGCTTTCGCCCAGGATCCCCGGAAAGACCTGCGGCAACAGCGTGATGACCTGCGCGGTCCAGGCCCCGGCCAGATCGGGGCTGTCCGTGATCAACTCGCGCGGGCGCAGCGAGGCCCGGATCGACATCCGGCCATGGGATTTGGCCGGAGCTGGATTTTCCGTCGCTGGATTCTGCGGGGCAGGGCCCTCGGGATCGGTTTCTTGCGTCATGCCCGTCCCATAGCGGCTTTTTCCCCCGCGCAAAAGATGCCCGATTGCAGCCTCCGCATGGCGGGCCTAGGGTGGCCCCTCACTTGCATCCGCATCCGCAGACCCGGAAAGACGCATGACCGATCTCCGCAACAGGCTGACCGATGCGGCCCTGGCCGCCTGGGCCGCCGCCACCCCGCAGCTTGGGCGCGATCCGCGTCTTGCCCGCACCCGCGTTCTGGCCGCCCGGCGCGAGGCGCGCGGCGGCCGGATCGCCATGCTGATCAGCGGCGATGCCGGGCAGGGCGATCTGATCCTGAAACTGCGGCTGGGCGGCAAGCAGGACATCACCGGCCCCGCCAGCCGCGCCTATGCCGGGGCGGGTGCCGCGCTCTCCGGCCAGCCGGGGCTGGCGGTGCCGCGCCTTGTGCTGGCCATGCCCGATCATCAGGCCCTGATCCTGTCGCATTGCCCCGGGTTGGACGCACGCAGCCTCCTGTCCGACAGCACTGATCCCGCCGATCATCTGCACGTCATGCAGGCGGCGGGCGCATGGCTGGGCGCGCTGCACAGGGGCCGTGCGGCCGCACCCGCCCCCTTCTATCCGGCCCCCGCCTTGCGGCGCCTGATCCGCAAGGCCCGGCAGGCGCCGCCCCCGCGCCCCGATGCATTTGCCGCGCTCCTGGCCCGGCTCAAGGATCTGGCCCCGCAGGTGCAGGGCCGCCCCCTGCCACAGGCGATCATCCACGGCGACATGACGCTGGGCAATCTTCTGATCGCACCGGGCTGCACGTCAGGGATCGACCTCGAAAACGACAGCCCTGCACCCGTCGCGCGGGATCTGGCGATGCTTCTGGTCGATCACGAGGTCTGGTTCGGTCCGCAACCTGCGGCGCTGTCGGCCTTCTGGCAGGCCTATGGCACCGATCTGCGCGACGATCCGGCCTTGCGCTTCTTCATCGCGCTCCGTCTCGCGCGTCTCTGGCAGGAGATGCCGCCCGATCCCGAACGTGACACTCCGCGCCGCGCCCATGTCTGGGCCGGGCTTCAATCCATCTGCGCGCGTCTGGCCGCCAGGGGCGCAAGCTGATCCTGCGCCGCCTGTGCCCCTTTGCAAAGACCCGGCAAACACGCATTCTGGCCTCATCATGCGGCGCGCGGTATCATGCAGGGTGAAAGCGGGTGACGCGCGCACCGGTCTTGACGGTTCGGGGCACAAGGAAAAGCAAGATTTCGTCTGAAACTCTGTTGTTTGCCGGCATTTTCATGGCGCTGCCCGGGGTGCTTCTGACCCTGCGCTTCCTGTGGCGCAAACCGCAATGGTGGATGATCATCATGTTGATCGTCGTTGTCGGTTGGGCGGCCTGGCTTCTGTCCGTCATCACCCATTTCGAAGACCTGTATCAACACGTGGACGCCACCGACAATCCAAGCCCCGAGCTTCTGGATCAGGCATTCTCGGATGGTGGCCCCCTGGCCTTCGCGGCACTTTTCGGATGGCTGATCGCTCTGGCCTACGCTGCGCCATGGTTTGTCCTGTTCTGGATGGCCACATGGCTGCGCAGCCGGGTCCGACGATCTGGCAGGGCCGAACACTAAGGCATAAGCGCCGCAAAAAGCCGCGCCTTGCGTGACGGGATATGACGGCATCCAGCGACGTGACCGCAGGCCCGTGACGGGCGCTGTCCCGGGTGTTTTCGTTAAAATATGGTAAACGCGGTCGCGTAACGCTTTGAAAACAAAAAAGCCGTGAAATGTCCCATCGTGGGACGCCCCCTGGCGCGCCCTAGAACAGCCCCTCGGGCGGGTCCGCGATGATGCGGCCCGTCGCCAGATCGACCGTCGGCACCGCCTCCAGCGTGAAGGGCAGCAGCACCGTCTCGGACGATCCGGGCACCTGCACCTCAAGGATATCGCCCGCGCCATGGTTCAGCACCGCCTTGACCCGGCCCAGCGTGCCGCCGCCGGTATCCAGCACGGTCAGCCCGATCAGGTCCGCATGGTAATACTCGTCATCGGGCAGGGCGGGCAGCCGGTCGCGCGGCACGTAGAGCTTCACACCCTTCAGCGCGTCGGCCTCCTCCTTCGTGCTCACCCCCGACAGCCGCACCAGCAATCCGTTCGGCAACTGCCCCGCCAGCGCCACATCGAAGCTGCGCTTGCCATCCTCGGTCATCAGCGGGGCGTATTCCCCGATCGCCACCGGATCGGCGGTAAAGCTTTTCAGCCGCACCTCGCCGCGCACCCCGAAGGCACCGGCGATGGCCGCCACGCAGATCAGATCGCTCATCTCGAACCTCGTTCTTCCATGTTTCAGCGTGTCTCGATCACCAGCTCGTCCCGCCGGACCTCCCAGCCCTGCTTTTCAAGCTCCGGCGTCTCGCCCTCGGCCTCCGGCCAGCCGACGCAAAGATAGGCCACCAGCCGCCAGGCCTCGGGCGTATCCAGATCCCGCGCCAGCCGCGCCGGATCAAGGATCGACACCCAGCCAGCGCCCAACCCATGCGCCCGCGCCAGCAGCCAGAACTGCATGACCGACGCGACAACGGAATAGCGCCGCATCTCGGGCATGGTGCCCGCGCCCAGCCCGTGGCCGGTTTCGGTACCCTCGTCGCAATAAACCGCCAGGTGGACCGGCGCCTCGCGCATGCCCGACAGTTTCAGACCGGCATAAAGCGCCGCCCTCTCGCCATCATAGCCCGCCAGCGCCTGCGCATTGGCCGCCTCGAAATTCGCAAGCGCCGCCGCGCGCGCCGCCGCGCTCTCGACCCGGATCAGCCGCCAGGGCTGCGACAGGCCCACCGAAGGCGCCAGCACAAATGCATCGAGGCAATGCATCAGCATTGCCTCGGGCACGGGATCGGTACGAAAGCGCCGCACGTCGCGGCGCCAACGCATCAATGCGGTCAGTTGGTCCTGGAATGCCTTGTCGAAATCCTGCATTCCCGGCCCTCCCGGCCTTATTCCTCGGCTGCGGCCTCTTCGGCGGGTGCAGCGGCCTTGGCGGCCTTCTGCTCGGCGCGGTCCTTGGCTTTCTTGCCGGGCTCACCCTTCTTGGGGTTGTTGCGTTCGGTCTTGGGGGTCACGCCTGCGGCTTCCAGCATGCGGGCCACACGGTCGGTGGTCTGCGCGCCCTGGGCCAGCCAATGCTTCACGCGGTCGATGTCCATCTTCACGCGGTCTTCGCTGTCTTTCGGCAGCAGCGGGTTGTAGGTGCCTAGCTTCTCGATGAAGCGGCCATCGCGCGGCATGCGGCTGTCGGCAGCCACGATGCGGTAGAAGGGGCGTTTCTTGCTGCCGCCACGGGCCAGACGGATTTTCATTGCCATGTCAGTGTCTCCTTTGGATGGCTTGGTCTGGCGGGATACCCCGCCATGTTTCTCTATTATTGTTGGTGTTTCTTGTGGTGTTGGATGACTTCCTGGATGATGAACTGCAGGAAAGCCTTGGCGAATTCCGGGTCCAGATCGGCGTCCTGCGCCAGCTGTTCCAGCCGGGCAATCTGGCGCGCCTCGCGATCGGGATCGGAAGGGGGAAGGTCGTGCTGCGCCTTCAGACGCCCCACGGCCTGTGTATGCTTGAACCGCTCGCCCAGCGTGTAGACAAGGATCGCGTCCAGCCTGTCGATCGAGGCGCGATGCTCGCGCAGGATCTCGGCGGCGCGCGCCACCACGTCGGTGGTATCCGGGGATTGCGTCATGCGTAGGCCTCCACCGATCCGTCGCTGTCACTGTCCAGCGATTCCGGGCCGGGATGCCGATACAGCACCTCTTGGCCCATGTAGACATTCTGATAGGTCCTCTCGGCCCAGGCGCCCAGCCGTTCGGCCAGCGCGATGGAGCGGGCATTGCCCGGCACGATGTTCGAGGTCAGTGTCATGAACCCCAGATCGGCATAGGCCCATTCACGGGCGCGGGTCGCCGCCTCAAGCGCGATGCCGCGCCCTTCGAAACCCTCGAACAGGGCCCAGCCCAGTTCGGGTTCCGGCCAGCCATCCGGGTTCCAGATGCCGGTGATCCCGGCCACCTCGCCGGTGTCGCGATCCTCGATGGTGAAATAGCCATAGCCGTGGATATGCCAATGCCCCACGTTCAGCCCGAACCAGCGCCACGCGTCATGCCGGTTGTCATAAGACCCGAACCCCCAGGCGCGTTCGCGATCCGTCAGAAAGGAAATCATCGGTTCGATATCGCCATGCTCGGGTCCGCGCAGCACAAGGTTGCGCGTCTCAAGACGCGGCGCCTGCGTCAGCGGACCTTTGGAATGGGGATATGCCGGGGCCTGCATCGCTTATTTCTTCTTTCCGAAACCGCTTAGCCCGCCGGGCAGTTTCATGCCGCCCAACCCACCAAGACCTCCCATGCCACCCAAGCCGCCGGGCAGCTTGTTGCCCATCGCCTTGGCAGCCGCTTCCAGCGCCTTGGGGTCCATCTGCGCGGGGTCCATCCCCTCGGGCATGCCGCCCTTGCCGAACATGCCTTTCATGGCTTGTTTCAGCATCCCGCCTTTGCCCATCTTGCCCATCTTCTTCATCATGTCCGCCATCTGGCGGTGCATCTTCAGCAGACGGTTCAGGTCCGATACATCCAGGCCCGCGCCCGCCGCGATCCGCTTTTTCCGGCTGGCCTGCAGCAGGGCGGGG
>JAJLKH010000104.1:0-15983 GCA_033839205.1 Rhodobacterales bacterium
GTGACCGTGAACGGCGCCAATGTCGTGACCGCAGACATCGAAACCTCGAATGGCGTGATCCACGTCATCGACGCGGTGATCCTGCCGGAATAATCCGCAGCCAGACCACCACGCAGGCCCCGGACCACGCGTCCGGGGCCAGTTCATGTCTTGCAAACCGATTGCATCACCGCGCGCAACAGGTGCGCCATCGGCAACGTCCCGGATTTTCCGCGATACTGACCGGATCACGGCAAAGGGGCACGCCATGCAAATCGCCGATATTCCGCTATCCGCCATCGCCGCCGATATCCTGCCGCGTGATCGGTCCCTTGCCGATCCGGCGGCGCTCGACGACCTGATGCGCTCGATCCAGGCGATGGGCCTGCGCCAGCCGATCGAGGTGTTCGGCCTTGTCCAAAGCGATGACCAACCCCGCCCCTATGGCCTGATTTCCGGCTACCGCAGACTGATGGCCTTCCGCGCCCTCGGCCGTGATACGATCCCGGCGCTCTGCTGCAACCCCGCCGATATTCCCGCAGCCCTGGCCGCCATGGTCACCGAAAACGAGGTGCGCGCCCAGATTTCCCCATGGGAAAAAGGCAGCCTGATCCTCAGGCTGGTCGAGGATGGCACCTTTCCCGATGCGGCGGGGGCCGTGGCATCCCTCTACCCAGCCGCCAGCCGTCAACAGCGCGCGCGGCTGCGCGGCTTTTCCCGCGTGGTGGCGGCGCTCAAAGGCTCGGCCCTGCAAACGCCCGAGGCGCTGTCCATCGCCCGCATGGATCGGCTGGCCACCGCGCTGCGGCTTGGCGGGGCGCAGGCAATCCGCGCCACGCTCGCCGCCAATGCTGGCGCGGCGCACGGCCTGCCCCGGCAATGGGAGGCGCTGCGCCCCATCCTCAACACCATCCTGACAGAACCGGCAACCGGCACCAAACCGGGCCGCCCCCGCCACGCCCTGACACTGCGCCAGGGCATGACCCTGACCCGCGCCCGTACGCATGACGGCTGGATCATCCGCATGACCGGCCCGATGGCGAAATCGCCGGGCCTGGTCGATGACATCTTCGATCTGGTGGAACACTGGTTGCAGACGGGGGAGTGAGGCAGGATGCGCAGCCCCGCGCGGAATCAAGGCGCAACGCGCCGCCGCGCGATCGCCGACACGCCCCCCGGGGCGGCGATTTTGCAACCGGTGCGACATGAGTTATCGTTCAAAGACTGGGCAACCATAAACTGCCCCGAACAGGCGTCGCATCGCCACCCCGCGTGCCGGCGACCGCGCGTCTTGGTGGAGAGGTTGGGTTTGAGCGCGCAGCTTCGGCAGGGGCCGTTGTTAAGAAAGTGACCGACGTGATAGGGTCTATGTGCAGAGTCGAGAATGAAAGAGGTTGCAGTTGATGAATATTACCAAGTTTCCGACAAAGCATTGGCAGCGGATAAAAAACCGTCGCGGCTCGACCTCAGTGAATTGCATTGTGTCCAGCCGTTACCTGAAAAAATTTTAAGTATGGGCGAAACTAATACTGCCGATGGTGTCGTCGTCGAAATTCACGTTATGCTTGATAAGTACGAAGATGGACCCGACCGAAAGCTCTGTGAACTATTGCTTCCCGTTGAAGAATTGAGAGCGGTACTCGCGCATGTAGAAAGCAAGTTGTTTTGAGGGGTCACATATTGCGATCAGCTTGTGCTGATGGGCTTTGCATCGCAGCTCCTCGTCTTCGACATTTGTGCCTTGCTGGACGGTGTGGCAGATGTGCAGGCCAATACTGGCGCGCCCGCCTATCGCTTCGCGCTGGCCAAGGATGACCCCGCCATCAATGTGCTCGATTCTGAACTCGTTGCGCTGGGCCTGTACGAACGCTTGGGCTATATTCTCGCCGAGATACTTGGTCAGGATGTTTACTAGCAGTGATCTGCGCTGGGTTCAGGAGGGGTGGAACCGGAGCAACTCACCCCCAAACCGTTAAAATATCCCTAACGCGATTTTCCAACCCTTTGAAAAACAAAGGGTTTGGAAAATGTCTCATCATGGGACGGGTCAGGTTGAGGCTTACCGCTTGCGGTCGCGGCGCGAGGACATGGGCTGGAAGGCCACGCCCACATGGGCCTCGCAATAGGGCTTGCCCGGCTGGGTCGGCAGGCCGCAGAACCAGAAGTTCTCGGTCGCGGGATCACCCACCGGCCATTTGCAGGTCCGCTCGGTCAGTTCCATCAAGGTCAGGCGGCGGGCCTTCTTCTCGATCTCGTTGACCTTGGCCAGGGCCTCGGGGCTGATCTCGTTGGCCGATGGCTGCGGCGGCAGCGGCTGACCCGCGGGAATGATCGCCTTGCGGGTATGCGGCACCGTGGCGGGACGGGTATCGGTATCCTCATCCTCATCGACCTCCGCGACGTCGTCCTCGACCGGGCGCGGCGCCGGCTTCGCCGCGGGCCTTGCCTTGGCCTCGGCGGGTTTCGGCGCGGGTTTCGCCTTGGCCTCTGGCTTGGCGGCCGCACCTGCGGCGGCCGGCGTCGCCGGCGCCGGCGTCGGGCCGGCA
Organism: Rhodobacterales bacterium; assembly: GCA_033839205.1. Lineage (GTDB taxonomy): Bacteria > Pseudomonadota > Alphaproteobacteria > Rhodobacterales > Rhodobacteraceae > Seohaeicola. Next base: position 2,526 of record JAJLKH010000104.1, read on the forward strand.
CGGTTGGACAGGCCCAGGCGGTGAACCTTGCCAATCACGGCATTGCGCGTCACGCCGCCAAGTTCCTTGGCGATCTGGCTGGCCGACTGGCCCTCACCCCACATTTTCTTCAACAGCTCGACGCGCTCATCGGTCCAGGACATGGTCTTTCCTTACCCAAAAGGCGGCCCGCATTGCCCGGGGCCGCCCTGTCATCTCAGAGCGTCCTATTCTAAACAACCCTTGCCGAGTTACAAGGTGCCGAATCATGCCTGTCGTCGGGATGGGCGCCTCCGGCGCTGCCAATGCCCTTTCACGGGCGCAACCACGAAGGAACCCAGATGCCGCAGACACTGGACATGGGAAACCGCCGCTTTGGCCGCGTGAACTGGCTGGGGCTTTACACCCTGTGCCTGCGCGAAGTGATGCGCTTTGTTTCAGTCTGGACGCAGACGCTGCTGGCGCCGCTGGTCACGGCCGCGCTGTTCCTGCTGATCTTCTCGATCGCCATCGGTCCCAACCGGGGCGAGGTGCTGGGCGTGTCCTTCACCGCCTTCATCGCGCCGGGCATCCTGATGATGACGGTGATCCAGAACGCCTTTGCGAATACCTCGTCATCGATCGTGATCTCGAAGGTGCAGGGCAATATCGTCGATACGCTGATGCCCCCGCTCTCGGCGGGTGAATTGGTGATCGGCTACCTGGCGGGCGGTCTGGTGCGCGGTCTGGCCGTGGCGCTGGCGATCGGCCTGGGCATCCTGCTGGTGCTGGGCATCCCGATTGCGCATCCGATTTGGGCGCTGGTTTTCGTGATCCTGGGGTCAACCCTGATGGGCGCGGTGGGTCTTGTTGCGGGGATCTTTGCGAACAAGTTCGACCAGATGGCGGCGATCACCAATTTCATCGTCACCCCGCTGGCTTTCCTGTCGGGCACATTCTATTCCGTCGCCGCCCTGCCGCCGGTGATCTACGAGATCACCCATGTGAACCCCGTCTTCTACCTGATCGACGGCGTGCGCTTCGGGGTGCTGGGGGTGTCCGACAGCTCGCCATGGTTGGGCCTGGCGGTATGTTCCGTGACAACCATCGCGGTCAGTCTTGCCGCCTGGGCGATGTTCCGCAGCGGGTATCGGCTGAAGGCGTGATGCCTTGGATGTCGGCGCGCGCGATTCCATCTTGGCGCGACGGCAGATTGCAGGTATGCACGCCGCCATGAGCAAGAGCATCCGCCTTTCCGCGATCAGCCGACGTCGACGCATCCGCGCCTGACGGTCCCGCCGCTTTGCTTTTTGCGCAACCGCGCAACCCACCCCCGACCATCCCCATCGAAGGCAGTGCTTGCCATTTGTTGCGTCACAAGGCGCATTTCCTTCGAGATTGTTGACTTGAGGCCCCTGCTGATGCACTCACAGGGCCTTGCCATGAAAGGAAGATCGCCATGATCCCGTCCGTTTTGCCGACCTACAACCGCGCTGCCCTGCAATTCGTGAAGGGCGAAGGTAGCTGGATGATCGAGGCTGATGGGCGACGCTTCCTGGACATGGGGGCTGGTATTGCGGTGAATGCCCTGGGCCATGCGCACCCTGCGCTGGTCGCGGCGCTGACCGAACAGGCGGGCAAACTGTGGCATGTGTCGAACCTCTACCGGATCCCGGAGCAGCAGGCGCTGGCTGACAAGCTGGTCGAGACGACCTTTGCCGATACCGTCTTCTTCACCAACTCAGGCACCGAAAGCTGCGAGCTGGCGGTCAAAATGGCGCGCAAGTACTGGTATGACAAAGGCCAGCCAGAGCGGACCGATATCATCACCTTCAACGGATCGTTCCATGGCCGGTCCTCGGCGGGCATTGCTGCGGCCGGGTCGGAAAAGATGGTCAAGGGTTTCGCGCCGCTGCTGCCGGGTTTCGTGCATCTGGACTGGGGCGATCATGATGCCCTGCACGCGGCCATCAACGAACGCACCGCCGCCATCCTGATCGAGCCGATCCAGGGCGAAGGCGGCATCCGCCCGCTGCCGGATCAGTGCCTGAAGGGGTTGCGCGCGCTGTGCGACCAGACCGGAACGCTTCTGATCCTGGACGAGGTGCAGTGCGGCATGGGCCGGACGGGCCGCTTGTTCGCCCATGAATGGGCTGGCGTCACCCCCGATATCATGATGGTCGCCAAGGGCATCGGCGGGGGGTTCCCCCTTGGGGCGGTTCTGGCCACCGAGGATGCGGCATCGGGCATGACAGCGGGGACGCATGGATCGACCTATGGCGGCAACCCGCTGGCCTGCGCGGTTGGTCTGGCCGTGATGCAGATCGTGGCCGATCCGGCCTTCCTGGAAGGGGTGCGCGCCCGCGCCGGCGCGCTGCGCCAGAAACTGGAGGGGCTTGTCGCGGCACATCCTGACGTTTTTGACTGCGTGCGCGGCACCGGCCTGATGCTGGGCCTGAAATGCAAGCCATCAAACCTGGATGTGGTGGCGGCGGGTTACGCGCAGCAATTGATCACCGTTCCCGCAGGTGACAACGTGATCCGCCTTCTGCCACCGCTGAACCTGTCGGAGGAGGAGATCGCCGAGGCGATCGACCGACTTGACCGTGCCGCAACTACGCTTGAGGCCAAATCCGCCTGAGCTTCTTTTTGCCACAAATATCCCGGGGGGAACGCTCAACGCAGTTGAGCGTGGGGGGCTGGCCCCCCTTCGATCCCCGCTCTTCAGGAACCGATTGCCATGCCGCATTTTCTGGATATCAACAAAACCTCTTCTGACGATCTGCGCCACATGATCGACGATGCCCGCGCGATCAAGGATGCGCGCGCCGGACGTCCCAAGGGAATGCCCGATGACGACCAGCCGCTGGCCGGTCAGATGGTCGCCCTGATCTTCGAGAAACCCTCGACCCGCACGCGGGTGTCATTCGATGTCGGCGTTCGCCAGATGGGTGGACAGACCATGGTGCTGTCGGGTGCGGACATGCAGCTTGGCCATGGCGAGACCATCGCGGATACGGCGAGGGTTCTGTCACGCTATGTCGACATGATCATGATCCGCACCTTCGAAGAGGCGACGCTGCTGGAGATGGCCGAACATGCGACGGTTCCTGTGATCAACGGGCTGACAAATCGTACCCATCCCTGCCAGATCATGGCCGACATCATGACCTTCGAAGAGCATCGCGGCCCGATCCGGGGACGCAAGGTGGTCTGGTCCGGCGACGGCAACAATGTCTTTGCCAGTTTTGCCCATGCGGCGGGGCAGTTCGGCTTCGACCTGGTGTTCACCGGGCCGCCGCCGCTGGACCCCGAGCAGGTCTTCATCGACGAGGCCCGTGGCAAGGGCGTCAGTGTCACGATCGAGCGTGATCCGTTCAAGGCCGTCGAGGGGGCGGACCTGGTTGTGACCGACACCTGGGTCAGCATGCATGATCCGCAATCGGCGCGCGAGCGTCGCCACAACCAGCTGCGCGCCTACCAGGTGAACGAGGCGCTGATGGCGCGCGCCAAGCCCGACGCGCTGTTCATGCATTGCCTGCCCGCGCATCGTGATGACGAGGCGACAAGCGCGGTGATGGACGGACCGCATTCGGTGATCTTCGACGAGGCCGAGAACCGCCTGCATGCGCAAAAGGCGATCATGCGCTGGTGCCTGGGCAAGTAACGAGTGATGGCTGTCGGGCAGGGGGGCTCTGCCCCCCGTCCTGCGGACTCCCCCCGGGATATTTCGGGCAAGAAGAAACCGCTGGCAGGTTCAGCCCGGCAGTCTTGACAGGCCCAGGAAGATGACGCCTGACATCAGGGCGGCTGCCGGAACCGTGATCACCCATGCGGCAATGATTGTCAGGAAATGCGAGCGGCGCACCAGTTTGCGGCGGCGCCGTTCCTCGGGGGCGATGCGTTTGGCTTCGGACGGGATGTGGCTTCCGTTGCGGGCACGTCTTTCGTGATCCCACTCGCGGAAGAAGCCCACGCCGAAGACGGCCCCCACCGCGATATGCGTCGAACTGACAGGCAGGCCCAGCCAGCTGGCGACGATCACGGTGATGGCGGCCGAGAGTGATACGCAATAGGCGCGCATCGGGTTGAGCTTGGTGATCTGGCTGCCGACCATGCGGATCAACTTGGGGCCAAATAGGAAAAGGCCGAAGGAGATGCCGAAGGCCCCGATCACCATGACCCATGACGGGATCGAGACCTTGGCGGCGGTGCCGCCATCCTCGATCGCGTGGACGATGGCGGCCAGCGGCCCGACTGCGTTGGCCACGTCATTGGCGCCATGAGCGAAGGATAACAGGGCAGCCGAAAAGACCAGTGGAAGGCCGAAGAGGGCCTTGAGCGACTTGTTGCGGTTTTCCATGCCTTCTGACTGGCGCCTGATGAGCGGTACGCAGACAGCGTAGCAGATTGCCCCTACGACTAGGCCGATCAGCAGGGCCGTTCCGATGTCGATCTTGATGACCTTGCTGAGCCCCTTGAGCGACAGGTAGGTGCCGAAAGCCCCGGCCATGATGCCCAGCAGAACGGGGACCCACGTACGGGCGGCGGCGATCTTGTCTTCACGGTAGATGATGCGGCTTTTGATGAGGGCGAGGAAGGCTGCGGCGATCAGACCGCCCAACAGAGGCGAGATCACCCAGCTTGCGGCGATCGCGCTCATGCTGGACCAGTTCACTGCGCCGAGACCCGCGGCGACGATACCGGCCCCCATCACGCCGCCGACGACGGAATGGGTGGTCGAGACGGGTGCGCCGATCCAAGTGGCCAGGTTGACCCAGAGCGCCGAGGAGATCAGGGCCGCCATCATCGCCCAGACAAAGATGCGCGGATCGGCGATGCCGGCCGGGTCGATGATGCCGCGTGAGATGGTCGAGACCACGTCGCCGCCCGCCAGAAGGGCGCCGGCGCTTTCGAAGATGGCGGCGATCACGATTGCGCCGCCCATGGTCAGAGCATTGGCCCCGACCGCCGGGCCCATGTTGTTGGCCACATCATTCGCGCCGATGTTCAGCGCCATGTAGGCCCCGAAGACGGAGGCTGCGATGACCACGATGTTCAGATCCTCGGTGCCCATCAGCATGGCGGCCATCAGGCCAGCCAACACGATGAAGGCCAGGGCAATCCCCATTCCCACCAGCGGGCGCGAGACATAGGCCGTCGCGGATTCCACCCGGGAAATACGATTGAGGTCCTTGTCCAGCGTGGCCCAGCTGTTGCCATGCTCTGACATCGTGAAGCGCCTTTTTCCGTTGGCGCATCCGCAGGGACGAGCCGTTGACAATCAGCCACGGCCTAGAGGGGTTTGCCCCTCAATTCAAGCAAGGTGTCATGGATTTGTAACAAAACCGTTACAAATCACGCAGGATCTCCTGCAATCCGGGTTCGTCCACAAGGTCTGCAGCCTTCTCCGGGGAAAACCAGCGCCGATTGCGTTCTTCGGCTTCGGGATAGGCTTCGACCATCTGCACATCGGTGATGACAAAGACTTTCACCTCGACCGGGACGGGGACGCCGCCTTCCATGCGCTTGGCGTAGTCATAGGTGCCGATCGGCTCTTCGGCGATGCGGCCGGTTTTTACCCCGGCCTCTTCCCAGGCTTCCTGCAGGGCTGCGCCGGGTGCTGACAGACCGTCGATCGGCCATCCCTTGGGCAGGATCCAGCGACCGGTATCGCGTGAGGTGATCAGAAGGACTTCGCGCGCCGCGCCTTCGCCGCGCAAACAGAGCGCTGCGACCTGCAACCGTTTGGGTCGAGTCAGAAGGGGTTGGACCATATTGGTCCATGCTGCTTTCAATGGGTTGAACATAACCGTTGGTCCGCGCCTGCCTGGCAGTTTCTGCCTGTGTGTTTTTTCGTTATCGTTCGATTATATATCGTCTGTCGCGGAAACGCAAAGCAATGCGCGATTGTTGAGCAAGACGCGGCCCCGAGTGGCGTAAAAAAGCGGCAGGTGTCAGGTGCCGCGTGGCTTGGCGCGCAGGGTCGGATCGGCCTCGCGCGGGTTTTCGGGCCAGGGGTGGCGAGGGTAACGGCCGCGCATGTCGCGTCGCACATCGGCATAGGAGCTGTCCCAGAAGCCGGGAATATCCATTGTCGTCTGCACCGGCCGTCCCGCGGGTGACAGAAGTGTCACGCGCAGCGGTTGCCCTGCCACGGTGGGATGTGTTGTCTGGCCGAACATCTCTTGCAGGCGCAGTTCGATGGCAGGCGCCGCGCCGTCATAGTCGATCGGGATATTGCGCCCCAGTGGCGTGGTGAAATGCGAAGGTACCGCGCGATCAAGGGCCTGCTGCCTGTCCCAGTCCAGCATGGCGCGGAGGGCGGGCAGAAGGTCGAAGGTTTTCCAATCCGCGGCGCTTCGGACCCCGGTCAGATGAGGCAGCAGCCAGTCGCCAAGACTGTCCATCAACGCGGCATCGGACATGTCGGGCAGGTCCAGACCACCCTTGCGCGCAAGTGCCACGCGTGCGCGAAAGCGTTGCGCGGCGGGAGAGGGGGACAGGCCCAGATCCCGCACGCCGTCCAACATGGCGCGGGCGACCATATCGGCGGGCGCATCGGACCAGATGCGATCGTCAAGGACCAGCGCGCCAAAACGCTCCTGCCGGCGGGCGATGACGCGACGCTCGCGGCGCGACCATTCGCAGACATCCTGCCAACCGATCTGATCGGCAAAGAGGCTGCGCAGGGCGCTTTCGGTTATCGCCGCCGCCTGCCTGATCCGGGCCTCGCGCGGGTTGCCGTCAAGATCGGTAGCGACGATCAACCGGGCCGATGCCAACGGGTCGTGATCGTCCAGAACCGCGCCTTTTCCGCCCGAAAGGATGAAGCGCGCGGCATCGCCCTTGCGACGTTGTCCGATCCGATCGGGATAGGCCAGTGCCGCCATTTCGGCCAGACCGATCTTACCTGTCGTGCCCGACCCGGCGCCTGCGGCCAAGCGTTTTGCCTCGGCCTTGATCCGTTCGATTGCGACGCGATTGGCGGGATGGGGGCGGGTGTCATTGTAGCGCCGCAGGTCGGCTATGGCTTCGAGGCGCAGGGTCAGGTCGACCGGCGCGGCGCGCGGCAATGGATCCCGGTCTGCCAGAAGGGCTGCCAAGGGTGCGGCCTGTTGCCCGGCCAATGCCAGCATATGGGCCAGGCGCGGATGCAGGGGCAGGGCAGCCAGCCTTCGGCCATGATCCGTGATCCGGCAGGATGCATCCAGTGCGCCCAGCATCTGCAACAGAGACTGGGCTTCGGCATAAACGCCTGCATTGGGCGGCGTGAGGAAGGCCAACTGATCCGGCGTCGCGCCCCAGAGCGCCAGCTCCAGCGCAAGGGGGGACAGGTCAGCCGCTTCGATCTCGGCGGGCGGATAGGCAGGGAGCGCGCCTTCCTCGCCCTTCGTCCAGAGGCGGTAGCAGACCCCCGGCGCGACACGGCCAGCGCGGCCCGCGCGCTGAGTGGCCTCGGCCCGGGTCACACGTTCGGTCACCAGCCGGGACATGCCCGAGCCCGGATCGAAGCGGGCGCGACGGGACCGGCCCGCATCGACGACAACACGGATGTCTTCGATGGTCAGCGAGGTTTCCGCGATCGAGGTCGCCAGCACGATCTTGCGGATGCCCGGCTGCGTTACAGGGGCAATGGCGGTACGCTGGGCGGCGAAATCCATCGCGCCGAAGAGGGGGCGGATGGCACAGGTGGCGGGCAGGCGTTTCGCCAGAATCGATTCCACGCGCCTGATCTCGCCCTCGCCGGGGAGGAAGACAAGCACGCCGCCTTCAGTCTGGGCAATGGCCTTGGCAACCAGATCGGCGCAGGCATCTTCGAACCGGGCGGTTTTGGGCAGCGGCGCATCCAGCCAATGCAGATCAACGGGATAGCTGCGCCCGGCCGAGGTGATGACGGGCGTGCCCTTGCCCATCAGCGCGGCGACGGGTTCGGCATCGAGCGTGGCGGACATGGCCAGCAGGACCAGGTCATCGCGCAATGCGCCCGCGATTTCGAGGCAGAGCGCGAGACCGAGATCGGCATTCAGGGATCGTTCATGGAATTCGTCGAAGATGACCGCGCCCACGCCGGCCAGGCCGGGATCGGACTGGATCATGCGCGTCAGAATGCCTTCGGTTACGACCTCGATCCGGGTGGTCTTGCCGATCCTGCTGTCGCCCCGGATGCGGTAGCCCACGGTCTGGCCTATCGGTTCGCCCAGCGTTTCCGCCATTCTTTCTGCTGCGGCACGTGCCGCCAGGCGGCGGGGTTCCAGCATCAGGATGCGGCCTTGGGTCAGCCCCCCATCCATCATCGCCAGCGGCACGACGGTGGTTTTCCCCGCACCAGGCGGGGCCTGCAGGACTGCGCGGCCATGGGTGCGCAGGGCCGCGATAAGCGGATCAAGGGCATCATGGATCGGAAGGGCGGTCTGCATGCCCGCCTTATCGGGGATTTCGCCCGCCCCGTCCATCGCCTGACTGGACAGGCCCTGCCCGCCAAGGCATGAAGACCGGACAGAACGAAGGACCGACCCGATGGATATGACCGAGCTTGCAAGGCGTGTCATGGCGCAGGACCGCCGCGCCCTGGCCCGTGCGATCACGCTGGTCGAGAGCAGCCGCGCCGATCACCGCGCCCAGACGACCGAGCTGATCGAGGTGCTGCGCGAAGCATCTGACAAGCAGGCCTTGCGCATCGGGCTGTCGGGAACGCCGGGGGTTGGCAAATCCACTTTCATCGAAAGCTTCGGCCTGATGTTGCTGCGCGAAGGGCTGCGGGTGGCGGTTCTTGCGGTTGACCCAAGTTCTGCCCGGTCGGGCGGGTCGATCCTGGGCGACAAGACACGAATGGAGCATCTGAGCCGCGAGCCGAATGCCTTTATCCGCCCCTCGCCCGCACAATCGCATCTGGGCGGTGTGGCGCGGCGCACGCGCGAGGCTGTGGCCCTGTGCGAGGCGGCCGGGTTCGACGTGGTGCTGATCGAAACGGTGGGCGTCGGGCAGTCGGAAACCGTGGTGGCCGAGATGTCGGACCTGTTTTTGCTGCTGCTGGCCCCGGCAGGCGGGGACGAGTTGCAGGGCGTCAAGCGCGGCATCATGGAGATGGCCGATCTGATCCTTGTCAACAAGGCCGATGGCGATCTGAAGGCGGCGGCGCAACGCACCTGCGCCGATTATGCCGGCGCGCTGCGGTTGCTGCGCAAGCGGCCGCAGGACCCCGAGGGGTTTCCCAAGGCCATGACCGTGTCGGCGCTTCAGGTCGAAGGGCTGGAAACCGCATGGTCCGAGATGCGGGCGCTTGTCGATTGGCGGCGCGAGACAGGGCATTTTGCAGCGCGCCGGGCTAGGCAGGCGGAATACTGGTTCGGGCAGGAGGTCCGGCAAGGGCTGCTGGCCCAGTTGGACCAGCCCGAGGTCAGGGCGATGATGCAGGACATGGGCCGCGACGTGGCGCAAGGACGCGTCACACCGACCGCTGCCGCCTTGGATGTTCTGGAAAAATTGCGCGCAACCCGCTGAAGCGCGCAATCCTGTTGCGTCAAGCGCGCTGTGTCATGCCGGGCGCAGACCAAGCATCGCGCGTGCCTGGGCGGGTGTGGCGACGGGGCGGTCGTATTTGTCGCAGAGGTCGGTGATGCGCCGGACAAGGGCCGCATTCGAGGGCGCCAAGGTATCACGATCCAGCCTGATGTTATCCTCGAGCCCCGCGCGGGTATGGCCGCCGGCGGCGACGCACCATTCGTTCAGGATGATCTGCCCCGGCCCGATCCCCGCGGCGCACCATTCGGCATCGGGCATCAGGCGTTCAACGGTTTTGATGTAGAAATCAAATGTCTCGCGGTCGACGGGCATGGCGTTTTTCACACCCATCACGAACTGCACGTAAAGCGATCCCGGAATGCGCCCGTCGCGGTTCATCTTGGCGGCCTGATGGATATGGCTGAGGTCGAAGCACTCGATCTCGGGTTTGACGCCATATGTGACCATCTCGGCGGCCAGCCAGTCGACCAGATCTGGCGGGTTCTCGTAGACGCGGGTGGGGAAGTTGTTGGAGCCGACCGAGAGCGAGGCCATATCGGGGCGCAAGGGCAGCATCCCGCCGCGTGTCTTGCCCGCGCCGGAACGGCCACCGGTCGAGAACTGGATGATCATGCCGGGGCAATGCTTTTCCAGCCCTTCCTTGAGGCGGGCGAATTTTTCCGGGTCGGATGAGGGCGTGCCGTCATCGTTGCGCACATGGGCGTGCACGATGCTGGCGCCGGCCTCGAAAGCCTCATGGGTGCTTTCCACCTGTTCGGCGACGGTGATCGGCACGGCGGGGTTGTCGGCTTTGGTCGGGACGGACCCGGTGATGGCGACACAGATGATGCAGGGTTTGGTCATGGGGGCTTTCCGGTTGCGCGACATTTGATTGACACTGCCACATAGATGGCGCGCCCTGCAAGAGTGAGCGGATTTCGAGAATTCGCGGAATGATGCAGGGGTGGATCAACTCCGCCGGCGGCGCAGCAGCACCCAGGCGCGCAGGTCGGACAAGGCCTTGAGGGTCGCCGCCATGACAAGGATGGCAAGGATGATCTTGGAGACTTGGCCCATCGTTCCCTCGATCAGAAGGGCGTGCAGAGCCGTGCCCGCTGCAATGACGAATGCCAGCGCAGAATGGCCGAGGCGCCACGCGCGCGGCCCAAGGGCGCGGCGGGCGCGAAGCAGGGCCAGCAGGGCAGTGGCGAAGATCGCCCACATCGCGATAACACCCCAGACCGAGAAGGGTGTGGGTGAGGCGAAGAGCAAGGCGTCGATCACGTCAGGCGGGCTGGTGATCCAGAGACCCACGACATGGACGATGACCGTCACGACCAGCGCCGCGCCGGTCCATCGGTGAACCGCACGGCCGCGACGTGCGGTCAGGCCGGGCAGGTAGCCCCCTGCCAGCAAGGGTTGCAGCAGGATCAGGGCCATGCCGATCACGCCGGCAAAGCCCGCGAGGATATAGACAGGCTGCCGCCAGGCCAGAAGCGGGCTGGTCGCGGCGATGGCAAGTGGCACGGCTATGACCAAAACCAGTGCCGCCCAGATCAGAAGGGAACGTGTTGCGGGCACAGTGTCAGACGGGTTCCAGAACGAAATCCGCGTGCAGCGTCCTGTCGTTGGGGCTGCGCATCACGGGGCGAAGGAACACGGTCTTGAAGGGGGTGTTGTCGATATCGCGGTCATAAGCCAGATGCCCGTGCGGCTGGCCGAAAGCGGGCACGATCTGCGGCATCTCAAGGCGGAAGGTGCCATCCGCCGCGGTCAGGGTGGCGCCATGGCTGTGGGCGTCGCGTTCATGCCCTTCGGTCGTATGGGCCCAGATCTGGATGCGGATCCCTTCCAGGGGCATGCCGTCGCCTGCACGGCGGACGGTGCCCGTCATCCAGAACCCACCGCCGCCAATCCGTTCGACGATCGGCGCGCCGGGGCGATAGTTATTCGCGCCGCCGCGCATCGTGGGGGTCGGGGCAAGGGATTGCGCGCGGGCCGGAACCAGCAGTCCGGTGGTTCCGGTTGTCAGGATGGCGCCTGCCGTGGCGCTGCCGGCCAGAAGAAAGCGGCGGCGGGTTGGCGGTGTCTGGGTCATCGCAATCTGTCTCCTGCTTCGGTCTGACAAGAATGGGCCGCTGCGGATGCCGCGCCCTGCGGGTGATTATGGCGCGAAAGCGCGGTCTTTGAACCGGGTTTACGGATTTGTGATCGGGTCTGATGGGGCATAACGAAAAGCCCCGCAGCTTGGTGCTGCGGGGCTTTGGTCGTGACTGTGCGAGGCGATCAGTCCAGCAGGCGCCGCGCGATCACCTGCGCCTGGATTTCGGCTGCACCCTCGAAGATGTTGAGGATACGCGCATCGCAAAGGATGCGGCTGATCTTGTATTCCAGCGCGAAACCGTTGCCACCATGGATCTGCAACCCGTTGTCGGCGGCGGCCCATGCCACCCGCGCGCCAAGCAGCTTGGCCATGCCGGCCTCGAGGTCGCAGCGGCGGTCGTTGTCTTTCTCGAAGGCCGAGAAATAGGTCAGCTGCCGCGCGACCATGATTTCCACCGCCATCATCGCCAGTTTGCCGGAGACGCGGGGGAAGTTGATCAGCGACTTGCCGAACTGCTTGCGGTCGATCGCGTATTGCATCGACACATCCAGCGCGGCCTGTGCCACGCCCACGGCGCGTGCCGCGGTCTGGATGCGGGCGGATTCGAAGGTCTGCATCAGCTGCTTGAAGCCTTTACCTTCTTCGCCGCCCAGCAGGTTCTCGCCCTTCACATGGAAGTTGTCGAAGCCAAGCTCGTATTCCTTCATGCCGCGATAACCCAGCACCTCGATCTCGCCGCCGGTCATGCCGGGGGTGGGGAAGGGCGCCTCGTCCGTGCCCGGGGTCTTTTCGGCCAGGAACATCGACAGGCCGCGATGATCGGTGCTGGACGGATCGGTGCGTGCCAGCAGGGTCATCACATGGGTGCGCGCGGCATGGGTGATCCATGTCTTGTTGCCGGTGATGCGATAGTCATCGCCTTCCTTGACGGCGCGGGTGCGCAGGCTGCCAAGGTCCGAGCCGGTATTCGGTTCGGTGAAGACAGCCGTCGGCAGGATTTCGGCGCTGGCAAGGCCGGGCAGCCATTTCTGCTTTTGCTCTTCGGTGCCGCCGCAAAGGATCAGTTCGGCCGCGATTTCGGACCGGGTGCCAAGGCTGCCCACGCCGATATAGCCGCGCGAGAGTTCTTCGGAGACGACAGCCATCGACGCCTTGGACAGGCCAAAGCCACCGTATTCCTCGGGGATGGTCAGGCCGAACACGCCCATTTCGGCCAGTTCGGTGATGATCTCCATCGGGATCAGCTCATCCTTGAGGTGCCATTCATGGGCAAAGGGTTCGACCTTTTCGATGGCAAAGCGGCGGAACTGCTCGCGGATCATCTCGAGCTCGTCTTCAAGGCCCGACGCGCCGACGGTGATATTGCCCGCCTGTTCCTGCATCAGATCGACAAGGCGGGTGCGGGCCGCCTGCGTGTTGCCGCCCTGGATCAGGGCCATCACGGAAGGATCGGACAGGCCGCGCGCATCATCCGCCGCAAGGCCCAGATCCTGCAGGCGCACGACTTCGCCCTGGTTCATCTGGATGCCGCCCGCGATCTGGGAGAGGTATTCCCCGAACGCGATCTGCTGGATCAACTGTTCGACTTCGCCGAACTTGCCTTGCGTCTGCAGGCCTTCGGCCCATTTCTGCATCTGGCGGAGCGATTCAACATAGGTCGCAAGCCATGCCAGCCCATGCGCGGCGGTCTGTTCTGCTTCGATCAAGGCGCCAGAGACCTTGCCGGCTTCGGTGACGCGCGCGCGCACACGATCCTTTGCCGTGTCGAACAGTTTTTCGACAGGGGCCAACGCCGCGCGGGTGCGCGACAGCAGGTCTGGCAGAATCACCGCATGGGTCATTGCAATATCTTGTCCGTCATGAGCCATGAATCACATCCTTTTTTCGCTTGG
>JAJLKH010000105.1:0-3926 GCA_033839205.1 Rhodobacterales bacterium
ATGATCCGCAGCCCAGGATGGTAAAGCGCATCTCGGTCGTCATGCGGCGGCCCTGCGGTAGTTTGCGGCCTTGGTGAAGAGCCGGTCGAAATTGGCTTCGGTCGCGGCGGCGAAGTCGCGCAGCGACAGGCCGAACACCTCTGCGCCCACTTCGGCGGTATGGATGCTGTAAGCCGGTTCGTTGCGCTTTCCGCGGAAGGGCTTGGGCGCGAGATAGGGCGCATCGGTTTCCACGAGGATCCGGTCCAGGGGGGCGGCGGCGAAGATATCGCGCAACTCCTGGCTTTTGGGGAAGGTCGCGATGCCGGACATCGATAGGTAGAACCCCAGATCGAGCGCGGCGCGGGCCAGTTCCGCGCTGGAGGAAAAGCAATGCATCACGCAGGAATAGGGGCCTTTGCGATATTCTTCGGTCAGGATGCGGGCCATGTCATCGTCTGCGGCGCGGGCGTGGATGATCAGCGGCAATCCCGTCTGGCGCGCCGCGGCGATATGGATGCGCAGGCTGTCCTGCTGCAAGGCGGCGCTTTCGGCGGTGTAATGATAATCGAGGCCCGTTTCGCCGATGCCCACGCATTTGGGATGGGCCGCGATGGCCGTCAACTGATCAAGGGTGATCAACGGGTTGTCGGCGACGGACATGGGATGGATGCCGAAGGCATAGAACACGCTGTCATGTGCTTCGGCGATCGCGCGCACGGTGGGCTCGTTCCGGGGTTTGGTGCAGATCGTGACCATCCGCATGACGCCCGCCGCATGGGCGCGCGCGATCACGTCATCCAGTTCCCCGTCGAAATCGGGAAAGTCGAGATGGCAGTGGCTGTCGGTGATCCGGGCCCTGGAGTGAAGCTGGTCGGTCATTGTCCACCTTGCGGGCCTTGGTCAGCCGCCCGCGGTTTTCTGAATCCTGAAGACCGTATCTAGGACAAGGGAGGCGGGGTCAAGATTGACCGCCCGGCCATGCATGGTGCGCGCGCTGATCTGATGCGCCGCATCTGCCCAGGCACGGGCGCGGGCCGGCGAGGAGGATAGCCGCGCCAGCAGCGCCGCCTCGCCGGGGGCGGCCTCGATGGCGGGGGGAAGCCCCGTGGCACCGGTACGGGCCAGGCGCGCGAGAAACAGATCGGTCAGCGCCAGCAGCAGGTCCAGCCGGTCGGTTGCCCCGCGTGCCGCCGCAGCTTCGGCCAGGCGCAGGGCGCGCGGGCGGTCCAGATCGGGCAGGCGTGCGAACAGGCCGACAAGCTCGGCGTAGATCGCAAGACCGTCCTGGGCGATCAGGCGGATCGCCTCGCCGACGGAACCGGCCGAAAGCGCTGTCAGGGCGGCGGGATCCGCAGGCAGGTCTATCCCGGCCTGATCCAGAGCGCGCGCCATGGCATCGGGATCCAGCGGGCCCAGGCGCAATTCACGGCAGCGGGAGCGGATCGTCGGCAGAAGCCCCGTCGGCTGATGCGAGATCATCAGGAAGATGCAGCGCGCGGGCGGTTCCTCGAGCATCTTGAGCAGAGCGTTCGCGGCCTGCGGGTTCAGCTCGTCGGCGCTATCGACGATGATCACCCGGCGCCCGCCATCGGTGGCGCTGAGTTGCAGGAAATTCGCCAGTTTGCGGACCATGTCCACGCGGATGTCATTGGACAGCCGGTCGCCCTTGTCGGTCGGGCCGCGGCGCAGCAGGAAAAGGCCCGGTTCGGACAGGGCGCGCAAGCGGTTGCTGACCGGATGATCGGGGGCGACATCGAGACTGGCAGGGGGTGGCGGCGCGCCGAACAGGCCATCGGTCTGCGGTGGGGGTGTCGCCAGAAGGAAACGCGCGATCCGCCAGGCCAGGGTGGCCTTGCCGACGCCGCGCGGCCCGGTGATGAGCCAGGCATGATGCAGACGGTCCGATGCAAAGGCCTGCAGAAACCCGGCTTCGGCGGTTGCCTGTCCGAAAAGCGCGGCGGTGTCGCGTGGATGCGGGGCGCCGTCCAGGCGATCGGGCTCGGGAAGGGCGTCGTCACTCATGCGGCATTTGTCCCGGCCAGATGCGTGGCAACGATCCGGGCGACATCCGCGGCGACCTGGTCCTGAGGGCGGGCGCCGTCGACAATGCGGATGCGCGCGGGGGCGCTGCGGGCCAGGTCCAGAAAACCCTCGCGCATGCATTCCTGCATCTGCTGGCCGAAGGATTCAAACCGTTCCTCGCCGCCATTGCGCCCGAGGGCGCGTGCGAGGCCGGTCGCGGGATCCATGTCGATCAGAAGGGTCAGGTCCGGTTCCTGGCCAATCATCAGATCATGCAGGGCGTCCACCTTGCGCCGCAGGTCGTCGCCGCGCAGACCCTGGTACATCCGGGTGGAATCGGCGAAGCGGTCGCAGATCACGATCTTGCCCGCTGCAAGGGCCGGGCGGATCGTGCGTTCCAGATGATCGCGGCGCGCGGCCGTGAAAAGCAGGATCTCTGTCTCGGCCGACCAGCGATCGGGGGGGCCTTCGAGAACCAGTTTGCGGATCTCCTCGGCGCCGGGCGAGCCACCGGGTTCGCGGGTCAGAACCACCGCGTGACCCCTGGATTCCAGATGTGCCGCCAACAGGCGCGCCTGGGTGGATTTGCCCGACCCGTCGATGCCTTCAAAGCTGATGAAGCCGCCGCGCGGGGTCAAGACCCGCCCTCGGATGCGCTGGGCTGCGACTGGGTAAAGCGATCGAACAGGACCAGCGATGTCGTCAGGATGCGCGTGGCAAAGCCGCCAAGCGGCACGTCGCGATCGGCCAGCAGGGGGACGCGCACAGGGTCAAGACCCTCTCGCTTGAGGATCATTTCGCCCAGAACATCGCCCTTGGCCACCGGCGCATTGATCGGCCCCTTGTGCACGATTTCGGCCTCTACCGTATCGCTGGTCAGGATCGGCAGCAGGACCGTCACGTCATTTTCCGGCACAAGGCCCACGGTGGCCTCGTTGCCGCGCCAGACATCGGCCTGGCTGATCACCTGTCCGGCATGGGCGACGGTACGTTCGGCAAATTGGCGAAAGGCCCAGTTGACAATGGCTGCCGATTCCTCGGCGCGGATCCGGTCGGTGTCCATGCCGCTGATCACGAAGATAACGCGCCGACCGCCCTGTGCGGCAGAACCGACCAGCCCGAAGCCTGCTTCCTGTGTGTGACCGGTCTTGAGGCCATCCGCCCCGATATCCAGCTGGAACAAGGGGTTGCGGTTGAAGCGGTTGGCGGGTGCCCGGCCTTTGTAGTCATATTCGCGCTCATTGAAGAAGGCGTAGTAGTCGGGGAAATCCTCGATCAGGCGCTGGGCCAGGATACCGAGGTCATGCATCGACATGCGGTGTTGGGGATTGGGCCAGCCCGAGGCGTTGGCCAGCGTCGTGTCATTCATCCCCATTTCGCGGGCGCGCTGGGTCATCAGGGCGGCAAAGCCGTCTTCGGTTCCGGTGGGCGACAGGCCTTCGGCGACAACAACGCAGGCGTCATTTCCCGAATTGACGATGATGCCCAGGATCAGCTCGCGCACTGTGGGGCGATCCTGCTCGTTCAGGAACATGGTGGACCCGCCCATCGCACGGGCCCGGGCCGAGACGGGGAAAGTCGTCTCCAGCGTGACGGCGCCCCGTTTGAGCGCGTCGAACAGCATGTAGAGCGTCATCAGCTTGGACATCGAGGCCGGGGGAAGCGGCACTTCGGCATTCTTGGACAACAGAACCGTTCCCGTCGTCTGATCCAGCACCCAGGCCGAGGTGGCGCGGGTGTCAAAGGCATGCGCCGCCGGCGCCATGAGGACCGCGCAGGCCAGCGTCGCCGACAAAAGATGGCGCAAGCCCCTCGATCTGCGCGGGCGGTTGTCCGTTCGTGTCGTCATGGGTCAAACCCCTCCTTTGCTGTCTCAGTTCCGGACGGCATAGGCGTCGGTGAAGCCTTCTTCCTTGATCTTG
>JAJLKH010000106.1:0-23477 GCA_033839205.1 Rhodobacterales bacterium
GGGTTCGCCTGCGTCACCCGCTGTAGAGGCCTGCCACCTTTGCGCGCAGGGAGATCAGGGCGAGGACGGTGTCGATGGTGGGGGTTGGGGTGTCTGTGACGCGGCCCAGTTCGCGGACGGATCCGACCAGCGCGTCGATTTCCATGGGGCGTCCGGCGTCGAGATCCTGCAGCATGGAGGTGCGGTGCGCGCCCACATCCGCGCCGCCCTGGATGCGGCGATCCACGTCGATGGGGAATTTCACGCCCAGTTTCTCGGCGATCTGCTGGGCCTCCAGCATCATGTTGCGGGCCACCTCCCGCGTTCCGGGATCGGTGCAGAGCACGTCCAGCGTGGCATGGGTCAGCGCCGATATCGGGTTGAAGGACAGGTTGCCCCAGAGCTTGACCCAGATCTCGTCGCGGATCTTGGGGCGCACGGGCGCCTTGAGGCCTGCCTGCGACAGCGCCTCGGACAGGCGCGTGGCGCGCTCGGATTTCGACCCGTCGGGTTCACCCAGGGAAAAGCGGTTGCCCTCGATATGCTTGACGACGCCGGGTTCGATCACCTCGGCGGCGGGGTAGACCACGCAGCCCAGCACGCGATCGGGGCCGAAGCCGTTCCATTGCGCGTCGCCCGGATCGACCGAGGCCAGCCGTGTGCCCTCCAGCGGGCCGCCGATCTTGTGGAAATACCACCAGGGCACGCCGTTCACGCCGGACACGATGGTCGTGTCCGGCCCGATCAGGGGCTGCATCCTTGCGACGACCGGCGGGACGGAATGCGCCTTGAGGGTGACGATGACATAGTCCTGATGCCCCAGGGCCGCGGGATCATCCGAGGCATTCACCGGGTAGGTCTTGCGCGCGCCATCCTCGATCAGGGTCAGGCCGTTGGCCTGCATCGCGGCCAGGTGCGGCCCGCGCGCGACAAGGCTGACCTCGGCGCCGGCCTCGGCCAGTTTCGCCCCCATGTAGCCGCCGATGGCGCCCGCGCCGAAAATGCAGATCTTCATGCCTGTTCCACCAACCCCAGTTTCTCGGCCAGCCCGATGCGCTGCAGCTTGCCCGTGGCGCCCTTGGGTATCTCGGCCAGGATCACCACCTTGCGCGGCACCTTGAAGGCGGCCAGCCGTTCGCTTGCGAAGTCGCGGATGTCGCGCTCGGTGGCCTCCATCCCTTCCTTCAGCACGACAGCGGCGCCGACCTCTTCGCCCAGCTTGTCATGCGGGATCGCGAAGGTCACGACCTGCGCCACGGCGGGATGGGCGGACAGCACGCCATCGACCTCGAGGGGCGAGATCTTCTCGCCGCCGCGGTTGATGATCTCCTTCAGGCGGCCGGTCAGCGTCAGGTAGCCTTCGGCGTCGAACGCGCCCTGGTCGCCGGTGCGGAACCAGCGCTTGCCCTCGGCTTCGAAGAAGTTCTTGGCGTTGGCCTCGGGGTTGCCCTCATAGCCGGGGGTCACGTTGGGGCCCGAGATCACGATCTCGCCCACGCCTTCGACCAGACGGTTTTCCACCTCATGGGCGACGCGCACCAGCGGTCCGGCCGCGATGCCCACCGATCCGGGTTTCTGACGGCCAGCGCCCAGCGGGTTCGAGGCCATCTGATGCGCGGCCTCGGTCATGCCGTAGCCCTCGATCACCGGGGCCTTGAAGGTCTCGGCCAGCGCCTCCATCACCGGGCCGGGCAGCGAGGCCGAGGAGGAGCGCAGGAAGCGCAGCGGCACTTTCGCGATCGTCTCGGCATTGCGACCGGCGCGGGCCAGGATCGCCTGGTGCATGGTCGGCACGGCGGTGTACCAGGTCGGCCGCGCCTCTTCCATCCAGCCGAAGAACTTCAGCGCGTCGAAGCCCGGCGCGCACCAGACCGACCCGCCCGCGGCCAGGCTGGCCGAGACGGCGGCGATCAGCCCGTGGATATGAAAGAGCGGCATCACGTTCATGCAGCGATCCGCCGGCGTCAGCGCCAGCGAGGCCCCGATATGACGGGCCGAGGCCGCCACGTTCGATTGCAGCAGCGGCACGATCTTCGGACGCGAGGTCGTCCCAGACGTATGCAGGATCAGCGCCACGTCATCCGCGCCCGGCTGGGTCGTGTCGGCTGTGCCCGCAGATGTCTCTGCCCGCAGCGTGAAGCGCCCTGCGGGCTGGGCCGTGTCGACGGCCAGCCGGATGATCGTCAGACCCTGCGCCTTGGCGGCTGCATGGGCGGCGCCGGCCTCGCCCTCGGCAAGGATGATCGCCTTGGCTCTGAGGTCCTCGAGGTAGAAGGCGAATTCGTCTTCCTTGTACGCGGGGTTCAGCGGGCAGGTGGTGGCCACGCCCGCCACGGTGACGAAAGCCGCCGCCATCTCGGGGCCATTCGGCAGCACGATGGCTACGCGGTCGCCGCGCCCCACGCCTGCGTCATGCAGGGCTTCGGTCACATGCGCCGCTTGCCGGGCCAGGCCCGCATAGTCGAGCCAGGCGCGACCCGGCGCTCCGATTGCGGGCGCATGTCCGTCCTGGGCGTTGATCAGCGCGGCCAATGTATCCGTCATGGTGTGTCCCCTCCTGTGGCTACCTGCCCCTCCCCGGGCGGGCAGGGCCATCAAGCGACTCCCGGACTGTTGGGATGCCACCGCGGCGCCGCCGCGACCCAACCAAGCGGATCGGTCCAAGTCAACCCCGATCGCGGGTCGGATCGTCAGCGCAGCAGTCGGCCCAACCCTTTCAGGATCTCGGTTTCGAGTTTTTCCTTCGCCGCATCTTCAAGGCTCTGGCCTTCGTTGGTGGGCAGGTTCAGCTCATCGCGGATCTTGTCCTCGACCGCCTGGCGGGCCTCTTCCTTTTCGGCCTTGAGGTTCAGGTCGATCGCCTTTTCCATGTCGGGCCATATCCGCGGATCGGCCCATGGGCCACGGATCCGCACCGGAATGACCACGCCGCCGCCCGAGTCGGCGCTGGCCGTACGCGGCGTGAAGAGATAGTCGATATCACGCGCCCCAAGGCCGATGCGCCCCTCGCCCGAGGCCGAGATCACGGGCAGGCGCAGCAACAGGTCGGAATTGAAGAGGTTGCCGTTTTCCATCGTGTAACTTGCCGACAGGCTGTCGAAGACGGTCGTTCCCCCCGTGGCCAGCCCTTGGCGCATCAGGCTGTCGAGATCGATCCCCTTGATCGTGCCGCGCTCCATGGAGAGGCTGCCCTTGCCCGAAAGGCCGTTCATGATCGCGTGCAGGCTATTGCCGGAACTCAGGAATTCCAGTTCGGTATCGGCCTTGCCGGTGAACCGGTTGATGCCCGCCAGGTCGTTCAGCAGGCTTTCCATCTCGACCGAGGTGGCGCGCAGGGATCCCCCCACGCTCAGCCCGTTGCGGTTGTTGGCCACGACCTGGCCGCTCATGCCGCCGGAATACCCGGACAGCCGGTTCAGCACCACGACAGCGCGCGACCGGTCCACCGTGATCGTCAGGCTGGCATCCGCAAAGCTGAGGCCGGCCACCCGCAGGCCCGTTGCCGTCAGATCGATCCTGCCATTGAACAGGCCAAGCCCGCTTGCGTCGATCGGGGCTTTCGACCAGCCGGCATCGGCCGCACCACCGTCAGTGCCGCCCGGATCACCGCCCGCTGCAGCGGCGGAAAGATCGATGAGGCCCGCGGCGAGGGTGGCGTTGATCATCGGCACATCCTGCCCAAGGGCCACATCCACCGCGCCATCAAGGCTGTTCTGGTCCAGCGTCAGGGCCAGCCCGCGCAGCGACAGATCCATCGCAGGGGTCAGGCGCAGATTGGCCGTGGCGCTGGCCTGGCGTCCCAGTCCGGGCGGCAGATCGATACCCGGCAGGCCGAGGGCCGCCAGAAAGGCGCCCGTGTCAGACAGGTTCACGGCCAGGCTGCCATCCAGATCCAGCGGCATGGCAAACCCGCCATCATATCTGAGGGTTCCGCCATCGGCCTGCGCCTCAAGGTTCGCGGTCGTGCCCTCGCCCTCGATCAGGGCAGCCAGGTTGCCGATCTCGCCCGCAAGGCTGATCAGACCCGCCCCTTGCGGACGGGCGGCCAGCGCAAGTTGCGCCGTGCCGCGATATTGCGGCCAGCGCAGATCAAGCGACAGGTCATCCACCTGGTACCGCGCGCCGCTGCCATGGTCCGTGAACTGGACCTGCCCCCCGGTGATCAGGGCGCGATCCAGCGAGAGGGCAAGCGCCGTGCTGACCCCTGACGGCTGACCCGAGGGGGCCACCCCATCGACGCCCAATTCCCAGTTCGCGCGCCCGTCGCGTCCGATTTCCAGCAGAACTTGCGGATTGATCATTTCAAGCCCGGTGATCCGGACATCCCCGTTGATCAGCGACATCAGGTCCACCCCCAGCTTGAGGCTGTCGGCGACCAGCATTGGCCCCGCCTCGGACCATTCGGCATTCGCGATCTCGACCGCGCCGGTACTGACGCCCAGAACCGGGTAATAGCTGACGGTGGTCTGGCCCCGCAGGACGACATCGCGACCCGTCTGGGCCTTGATCTGGTCCACGGCGACCTGCGCGATCCGGTCGCCAGGCAACATCAGCAGCGCGACCGCGCAGATGACCACCATGACCACCAGCGCGCCCAGGATCCGAAATAGCCAAGCCATCGTCTTTCCCCTTTCCGATACGACACCGATACCTCTTGCCTTGGGGCCAGCATAGCAGCGCAAACCGCGCTGTCAGGTCAAACTGTGGTCAGGCGCGCCAGGTGGATGCAGGACAGTCGCGGGAGGGTGCGCAAAGGGTATGCGAGGCAGGCTGCTGCCATGCCTGCGGGTGGATTGCGCGCTCAACAGAACTTCATCTGAGGTCGCACCAAGCACCGGACCTCGTCAAGGGGCGGTGCAGTTGCTAGCATAGCCTCATGTTGCGCGCCTTGTTTCTTCCCCTGACAGTGGTTGCCGCCCTGGGTCCTGCCTTGCCCGTGTCAGCCCAGGTCGGGGCGGATCCCGTCTGCCTTGATCATCCCTATGAGGGGGTTGATGGGACGGCGCAGGCGTTGCGTCTTGCGGGGTTGATCGACAGGCTGCGTCCGACGCTTGCGGCCTTCAAGAGCCTTGCTGCGGCGCTTGATGACAGGCAATCGCGTATCTGCCTGACACCTTCCCTGGTTCTGGAAAGCGGCTTTCTGCTGCCGGATGCCAATCGGATCGAAATCGATGGCAGCCTCGACGATGCGATGATCATGGCAATCCTGCTGCATGAACTGCGCCACCTTGATCAGGTCGCTGCACGGATCTGCCCCGATGACAGCCTGGCGATGGAACAGGTCGCGCAGGCGACTTTCGCGCTTGAGGCGGATGCAAATGCCATCAGCCTGCTGGTGGCATGGCACATGCGCCGAAACGGGGACGACTCCGTCTGGAACGCGATGGCGGACTGGCCCAGCACAAGCGATATCGCCGAGCGTTTCGCGGCCAGCATGGGCGATCATGACGATCCGGCGATGGCCGTGGCCGAGGCTTTTGACCAGTGGTATGCGTCCGAAGAACGCCGCCAGCGCTATTATATCGCGACCTGCAGCGACTACCTGGATCGCCGCGACGACAGCAAAAGGCTGCCCAGCTACAAGCAGTTGCCGCAGGATTACCTGGATACCGTCTGCCTGATGCCGGATGGCACCCCTTATGTCTGCCGCGCGCCGGACTTCTCAAGTTCGCAATAGGGGGCGATGCCTGGTGCTCTATGCGTGGCAGCCGCTTTTCGCTCAGCACCCGCTGGAGTCGGATGTCCCGTCCGGCAAGACCGTGTTGCACAGGATCGCGCCCTCCAGCGCGCCGGCATCAATCCTGGCGCCCAGCAAAACTGTCCCGTTCAGCCTGGCACCTGCCAGTAAGGCGCCGTCCAGCCGGGCGGATGTCAGGTTTGCCTTGGTCAGATCGGCGCCGGTCAGGTTGGCACCCGCAAGGTTGGCCAGTTCCATGTAGGCCCCTGTCAGGTTGGCCCCGGCAAGCGTGGCATCCTGCAGCCCGGCCTGGGTCATGACCGCGCCAGACAGGTCGGCCGCCGAAAGCATGGCCTGTCCAAGGTCCGCCGTCGTCAGATAGGCCTTTGCCAGGTTTGCGCCCTCCAGGTTGGCCGCGCGCAGGTTTGCGGCTGCCAGATTGGCCCCCGCAATATTGGCCCCGACCAGGTTGGCGCCTTCCAGGTCAATGGCCCAGAGTTTCGCCCCCGACAGATCGGCGCCCGCAAGTTCTGCCTCCGCCAGATCGGCCCGCTTGAGTTCGCCACCGGAAAGATCGCAGTCGGCGCATTGCCGTGTTGCCAGCAGTTTCTGCAGATCAGCCTCGCTCGACGCCAGCGCCCCCATCGGAAAGATAAAGGCCAGGGCGGCCAGGTATAAGCCTTTCATCGTGTCCTCCTCTGCCCTCTGACCAAGCATACCCGTTTGCCGCGCATGGTGTTAGTTTTTTGAGACAACGCTTCTGCGTGGCATGGCGCGACTTTTCGGTTTTCGTTGCCGTGGCCCCAGTGTTAATCCGCATCATCTTTCGACCCGCTGAACAGGGCAAGAACCATGTCGATATTCGAACGCTTCCTGTCAATCTGGGTGTTCCTGTGCATCGTCGCGGGGATCGTGCTGGCCAATCTGATGCCGGGGCTGTTCGGCTTGCTGGCCTCACTCGAATATGCCTCGGTCAACCTGCTGGTTGCCGTGCTGATCTGGGCGATGGTCTATCCGATGATGGTGGCGGTGGATTTCAGCGCCCTTGGCCGGGTGGGCGAAAGGCCAAGGGGGCTGGTCATCACGCTGGTGGTCAACTGGCTGATCAAGCCTTTCACGATGGCTGGCCTGGGTGTGCTGTTCTTCAACCATGTCTTTGCCGGGCTGATCGATCCCGCTGATGCGGGGCAGTATATCGCCGGTCTGATCCTGCTGGGAGCGGCGCCCTGCACGGCGATGGTCTTTGTCTGGTCGCAACTGACGAAGGGCGATCCGAATTACACGCTGGTGCAGGTGTCGCTGAACGATGTGATCATGGTGTTCGCCTTTGCGCCCATCGTAGCGCTGCTTTTGGGAGTGACGGATCTGGAAGTGCCGTGGGAAACGCTGGTGCTGTCCGTTGCGCTTTACGTGGTGCTGCCGCTTGGCGCGGGGGCGATCACGCGGGCGCGCCTGATGCGGCAGGGGGGCGAGGCGGCGCTCGCCGCCTTCACCGCGCGGATCAAGCCTGCGTCCGTGCTGGGATTGCTGCTGACCGTGGTCTTGCTGTTCGGGTTCCAGGGCAATGTGATCCTGGAAAATCCGTTCCTGATCCTGCTGCTGGCGACGCCGATCCTGATCCAGTCCTACGGGATATTCGCCATTGCCTATGCCTGGGCCTGGAAATGGAAGGTCCCGCATGATGTTGCAGCGCCCTGTGCGCTGATCGGGACGTCGAACTTCTTCGAGCTGGCCGTCGCGGTGGCCATCGGCCTGTTCGGTCTGAACTCGGGCGCGGCTCTGGTCACCGTCGTGGGGGTGCTGGTCGAGGTGCCGGTGATGCTGTCGCTTGTCTGGTTCGCCAACCGGACCCGTGTCAGGTTCCCGGCCTAAGCGCCGGGATCAGCCATATCCACGTTTGAAGCAGCCTGACCGCATGACGCGCCACAAGTCGCCCTGTTACAGATCCGCAAGCTTTTCCTTGGCTGCATCCACACTCACACGTCCTTCGGCGGCGATTGCTTTTGCTATTTCTTCGATCTGTGCGCCGGTCGCGCCCGCCAGGATGGCGATGTTGCGCGCGTGCAGCGCCATGTGGCCCTTCTGGATGCCTTCGCTGGCCAGGGCCCGCAAGGCGGCCATGTTTTGCGCAAGCCCCACGGCGACCGTCACCTCGGCCAGCTCCTGCGCTGAGGCGACCCCTAAAACCCGCAGGGCGGCCTGCGCGGCGGGATGGGTTTTCGTGGCCCCGCCCACAAGCCCCAGCGCCATGGGCATTTCCAGGGTTCCCGTCAGGTGCCCATCCTTGCTGCGCTCCCATGTGGTCAGCGCGGTATACTGCCCGCTGCGGGCGGCCCAGGCATGGGCGCCCGCCTCGATCGCGCGCCAGTCGTTGCCGGTGGCCACCACGACCGGATCGATGCCGTTCATGATCCCCTTGTTATGGGTGGCCGCGCGGTAGGGGTCGATCTGGGCCAGGGCATAGGCCTCGAGCATGCCGTCGATCATCTCGTCCCCGGTGACACTGTCGGTTTGCAGCGCCTGCGGGGTCAGGGTGACAGATGCCCGCGCCAGGCGACGGTCGGCCAGGTTGGACAGGATGCGCAGCCGCGTGTGGCCGCCGGCGATCTGGCCCACGCGGGGCGCAATCGCCTCGGCCATGGTGTTGACGGTATTGGCCCCCATCGCATCGCGCACATCGACCAGGATATGCAGGACCGCCATCGGCCCCACGGCGGAGGTCTCGAAGACATGCACCTCGATCCCGATGCAGCCGCCGCCCAGGCCCACCAGAACCTTGTCGCGGGCATTGCACATCTCGCGTAGTTCCGCCTGGGCGGATAACAGGCGGTGTCGCGCCGCATGCGGGTCCGACAGACCCAGCACCTGAACCTGTGCGCGCATCACCGGCATGTCCGAAGAGGTCAGAAACCCGCCGCAGCCGCGCGCGATCTTGGCCATGTAGGACGCCGCCGCGACGACCGACGGTTCCTCGACCACCATGGGGATCAAATAATCCTTGCCATTGATGCTGAAATTCGACGCGACCGCCAGCGGCAGCTCGAACTTGCCGATCACGTTCTCGATCATGCCGTCGGCCAGCGACATCGGCAGAACATCGCGCCCTGCCAATGTGACCCGGTCGGCGTCACTGAGGTGCGCGGCCTGCGCCAAAAGCTCAAGCCGCGCGTCAGGATCAAGAATGCGCAGGTTCTCAAGCCGCGAGGAGCGCGGCGCCTTTTCAGTCGTCATGTCTGTCGGTGTCCCCGTTCTGTCACCGACAAGCCTAGCCGCAGATCACGGCGCCTGCCTAGATGCAGTTTTGCAATGGCTGACGCCGGTCCGGGATAGGTCAGCCGCCAAGATAGCCCTGGGTCGTGACAACCTTTGCATAGCTGCCGTTCAGGGCCCCCATGATGGTGGCATGGACCTGCGCGGCTGGCACCTTGGTCTCCGCAAAGCTGACGTCACGCGCCCCACAGGCATCTTCGACCACGGTCACGTCAAAGCCGAAATCGCGCGCGGCGCGGGCCGTGGCGTCGATGCACATCTGCGACATGGCCCCGCAGATCGTGACCGCATCGATCCCGTGATCGCGCAGCATTTGCTCAAGCCCGGTCTGATGAAAGCTGTTTGGCCTGTGCTTGAGGATCGTCGCCTCGCCGTCCTGCGGGGCCACGATAGCGTTGATCGCGGCACCTTCCGTCCCAGCGACGAAGAAGGGTCCGCCTTCGGGCATTTCGTGATGCACATGAACCACAAGCTGGCCCTTGTTTCGCGCATCTGCAAGCAGCATTGCCGCGTTGCGGCCAACCCTGTCCATTTGCGAAACCGGCCATTTGCCGCCTTCGAAATAGTCGTTCTGGATGTCGACAAGGATAAGTGCGTTTTTCATTTTCCACCCGGTGGCCAGTGTTGACGTCGATGTTGGATACGGCCCGTGATCCGTTGGTGTCCGGCCCCTGCGCCTTCGGTCACCTGTGCGCCGCACATCGCGCCACTATAGCGTTATCCCCGCTTCATCCAAGGATCGGAATGCCTTTTGCGGTGCGCCGAAAGGGATCGGTGCGGTTGCGCATGGACAACGGCGGGGCGCGTCGGCACGATTTGCCTGCGACAGTCACCACGCAGACGGGATCAGCCACGAAAGGGTATGACCATGAACAGAACCATTCAGACCGACAAGGCACCTCCTTCGTTTTCGGCCTACAGTCAGGCGGTCGAAGTGCCCGCGCATGCCAGAACGGTCCATGTCTCCGGGCAGGTGGGTGTGGACGCGGATGGCCGCATCCCGGAGGATCCCGAAACCCAGCACGCCCTGGCCTGGCGCAATGTTTTTGCCGTGCTTGAAGCGGCCGGGATGGCGAAGACGGATATCGTGGATGTCTTCGCGATAGTGACCTCGCAGGATGGGGTCAAGACCTTCCGCGAAGTCCGGGACCGGATGTTCGACGGGCATCTTGCCTGTTCGACGATCATCATTGCGGGACTTGCCAGCCCTGACTGGAAAATCGAGATCGCGGTCAAGGCCGCCAAGGTGGACTGATTCCGACAGGCGCGGGATCGCCCGGCGCATGGCCCTCTTGCCAGAAAGCGGGCTGCGGCCTTACACTGATACTATCCCGGATACGCGCGATCCTGACGGGAGACATGATATGCATGCGGATCTTGCAGCAAGACGTCGCCTACTGTTGTTGGCCTATCACCGGTATATCGAGGCAGACAGGTCCTGGACCGTCGCCATCGAGGAAATGAAAGCCTGGTTCCCGCCAGAGCCGTCTTCGCGGCGGTCAAGCATAGGAAATCCGGGCTCGCCCATTCGCCAGCTCTATGAACGGCGCGAAAAAGCCATTTCCCAGCTCGAGGTCGCGCGGATCAAGCTTGAAGTCGGCAAGCAACGACTGGCCGGACAGGGTCGGATTGGGAAGACCCGGCACGTTCTGTATCTTTCCCATTCTGGCACATAGCCATGGGGTCAAAACCCTGACGGACCCGCCGGAAGCCGTCGTGCGGGCAACGAGGCCTAGTGTTTCCCCCGCACAAGGCCTCTGTATTCCGTGAAAGAGCTTCTGATGATGGTCTGGACTGTGTCCCATTCCTGAAAAAGGACAAGCTGACCGGCTTCGGGAAAGAACCGAACGTCGTAGTTTTCTGTTTCCGCGGCAAGGCGTTTTATCCGCTGATGCGGGGTAATCCCGTCGCGTTCGCCAAGGATGCAATGCAGCTTAACACGCGGGCCTGCGGTTTCGATCACATCGCGCCAGTCACGCGTTGCAAGAAATCCGTCCTTGATGAAAGCGTCTCCGCCCTGGGCAATGGCATGGGTCAGCCCGTCGGCCATCATGTCAAAGCAACCTGCCTGATGGCAGTATTCCAGATCGACGGGCGAGGCCCCAAGATGACGCCGCATCATGCGATGTGGCCCCAGGAAATCGACCGAGGCAATGGCTGCTCGCGTCAGGAACCGCAGCGCCGTTCGGGATTTCTGATAGCTGCGGGCGAATGCCCGGGACATGGTGCTCATCCCGTCGATCAGATCATCGCTGACAATGCCGCTATATCCGGCATTGAGAACGCCGTTACATCTATCGGGGAACCTGTCGGCGAAATTCAGCGCTATGCCCACCGCCGAAAGGTTCCCGATCACGAATGCGGCCGGCACGGACAGAATGTCCAGAAATGAGTAAAGATCGCGGCAGGATTGTCGGACGAAATCCCAATCCTCAGCCGCGATACTGTCGGATTTTCCGAATCCGGGCCGTGAGGGGGCGATGATCCGCAGCCCGTTCTGACGTACCGCGTGCTTGACATGGTCCGGCAGGTCCGGCCCGCTCATCATGCCATGCAGATAGAGCACCGGCAGGCCGTCGATGTCACCATATTGCCGGAACTGCAGCATGCGACCACTGGGCAGGATGACACGTGAGAACAAGGGTTCTGTGCGAACATCAGCGGGCAGGAATGCTTGCGAAACCAACCTGAGGCTTTGAAACTGGCTCAATACGAACACACTCGATCTGACAAGATCGCCCTGTGTCCGGCTGCCGGTTTTGTCCAGAAGGGCGCGGATCTGGGCGCGGATCGTGTTGACCGATACGTTTTTCAGGGTCGCGATTTCATCCGCTTTCTTTCCCTTGGCAAGCTGTGCGAGAACCTCGGTTTCGGCAGCCGACAGACCGTATTTGTCCCGAATGGCGCACCATGCATTATTGTTTTCAGACACCTCGTTTAAAACCACGAGAAACTGTTTCCCAAGCGACGATCCGTCGAAGAAACCTTGGGGCAATTCCGTGATGACAACCGCACTTGGCCCGTCAGACCCCATCGGATCGGGCACGAAGGCCACTGTCTGACCGACGTCCCAATGGCGAAGCTGTTCCTCGATAGCGCCGCTGAAAATCGCGCTCTGGGCTTCCGCGCCATCCATGAAGGCGTCCAACTCGCTGTTCTTGTACAGGATGTTGAGAGACGTGTTGCAAATGAAAGCCGGCAAAGAAAACGCGTCCAATATGCGCTTGGCGCGGTTGTGATCGCTTTGTACGCGGCCGATATGATCGAAGATCTGCAAAGCCTGGTTGAAATGCCTGACCAGGGCCACGTCTTCGGTGTCCTGATCCTCGGCGACGATGCGTGATGTCAGGCATTTTTCCCATAGCAGGATGAGCTCGTGAAATTTCTCGGGCTGGGCCACGGTTGCATAGGTCAGCTGGACCACCGCGCTGAAAAGGTCATCCGTGTCGGCCCCGCTGTCCGCGACAGGATTTTTGCGTTCTTGCTCCTTATCCATCCAAGTTCCGTACCTGGCAGACATCAGCAGGGCGCCCTGAAATCGGTCAAGCGGCTCGACCCCTGATCCCGTGTACAGTCTACCTCAGGAAATGAGGGGCGCGTCATCAATTTTGATAATGGCGGATATCCGCATCTGCGTATCCTGAGTCTCTTCGGATCACAGATGTTTTCGGAGCCATTTCATGTTCAACCCATTTTTGCCGGCACTGCCGGCGCCTTCGTTCTTCCACCGGCCAGACTGTTTGCCATCCCCGACGATCCTCGTGCCGTGCGACGGGATCAAGGATATGGCTTTGCCCCGCCTCGGGCCGCAGCCTGATCTGATGCCAATCAAACCGTCGATGCCGGTCGTCCCGCATCGACGCTGCCCAGAAATGGAGGGATAGCCTCATGTCGACTACGCTAACCGGTTTGACCTTCACGCTCTTCTGCGCGCTCTTGGTCATTGTGGCCGA
This sequence comes from Rhodobacterales bacterium, assembly GCA_033839205.1. Taxonomy (GTDB): domain Bacteria; phylum Pseudomonadota; class Alphaproteobacteria; order Rhodobacterales; family Rhodobacteraceae; genus Seohaeicola. The sequence continues at coordinate 12,880 of JAJLKH010000106.1, forward strand.
TGTCGTGATCAAGTTCGCAGCCGACAGGGGGGACAGCATTCTGTCTCCCTCGGTTTTGATCGCTTCAGCGCTCTATGTATGTTCGGCACTGACATGGTTCATTGCCATGCGCCATATTCCGCTTGGTCAGGCGGCCGTGGCATACACGATGTTCAGCATGATTGCCCTGTGTGCGATCGGTGCGATGGTGTTTGGCGAAGATATCCGATTGCGCGAGGCCACAGGGTTGGCCTGCGCCGTCGCGGCGGTCGTCCTGCTGGTCCGCTTCGTCTGAGCCTGCCTGACGCGCATCCAGCGGCAAGTGACGTCGATCAGCCGCGTTCCTCGACCTTCACGATGCGCCCATCCTCCAGCGTCAGGATGCGGTCTGCGCGATCCAGGATGCGGGGATCATGGGTCACAAGCAGGGTTGTCGTCCCGCGCGCGCGGCCCATCCGCTTGAGCAGATCCACGACATCGGCGGCGCTGTCCTTGTCCAGCGCGGCTGTCGGTTCATCCGCCAGCACAAGAGCAGGGTTTGCCACAAGGGCGCGGGCGACGGCCACCCGCTGTTTCTGCCCGCCTGACAGGTTCGCGGGCAGATAGCCTGTTCTGTCCTGCAGCCCGACAAGGCCAAGTGCGTGCACGGCCGCCTGTTCGGCCAGCACCTCGGGCACGCCCGGATGCACCTGCAGACCCATGATCACATTCTGCGCCGCCGTCAGGCTTTCATGCAGGTTATGGGCCTGGAAGATGAAACCCAGTTTGCGGCGCAGCGCGATCAACTGCGCCTCGGTGGCGCCTTTCAACTCCTGCCCCAGCAGCAGGACGGACCCGTCCTGTACCGCGCGCAGGCAACCCACAAGGGTCAGCACTGTGGTCTTGCCGGACCCCGAGGGGCCCATCAACACGGTGAAGCTGCCCCTTTCCAATGTCAGGTCGATGTCGAACAGCGCCTGTTTGCGCGCGTCGCCGCTGCCGAACCAGTGGTTCAGGCCTGCGGTGGCGATGATAGGTGTGTCGCGCATCGCGGTCCTCAGAACAGATCGGCCGGATCGGCTGCGGCCAGCCGGCGTGTGGCAATGGTTCCGGACAATGCCGAGAACAGGATGGTGCCCAGAAAGACGCTGATCGCCATGAAGGGTGTCATGCTCAGCGGCAGCGTGGTGATGGCCGCCATCAGTGTCAGTATGGCCGTGCCGACGACGAGGCCGGGGATGAACCCCATGAGGCCCAGAACCAGCGCCTCTTCCAGCACGATGCCAAGGAAAAAGCGCGGGCCAAAGCCCATGGCCTTGAAGGTCGCATATTCGCGCAGATGATCGGCCACATCGGTCGAGAGCACCTGGTACACGATGACAAGGCCCACCAGCACGCCGATCAACACCCCGAAACCAAAGATGATGCCGGTCGGTCGGCGCGTCTGCTGATAGCGCAGATCCTCCTGCGCGGCATCGGCATAGCTGCGGATGCGCAGGCTGGAATCCGATATCAGTGTCTTAAGCCGCGCGATCACCTGCACTGGATTGGCGCCGGGGCGCAGCGTCAGCAGAATATGGTCCGGTGCGTTGGAACTGCGGGCGGGGAACAGCGCCAGAAAGGTCTGGTCCGACACCAGCATATAGCCATCCCCGCCAAAGCCGCCGCCGCCTGCAAAAGTTGCGAAAGCCGTAAGGGTGCGGCCTTGCGTCTCGAAGGCCAAGGGGCTTTGCGGGCGGATCGCGGCGGCCTCGTCACGCGACAACCCGCGCGCAAGCCGGTCCAGCAACGCCGAGTCCTGCACCTGCAGCAGCGTGGCGTCCCCGGCGATCTCGGGGGACAGGAACGCGGGCTGTGCCGGATCGACCCCGAAGGTGGTGAAGGTGATGTCCTTGGTTGCGCGGTCCCAAGGCACATTGCCCAGAAACAGGCCCATCCCATGGGCCACATCCGGGTCGGCCATCGCCTGCAAAAGCCATTGGCGGGCGACGTTCCCACCCTCGTTGAAGGCATTGGCATCCTCGGCCGAGATCATCAGGTCAGCCTGAAAGAATTCATAAGGCCGCAGGGTCGCCGCCGCCATCGAGTTCATGATCCCAAGCTGGACAAAGACCAGCACATTGGCAAAGGCCACCCCGGCGATTGCCGCGGCAAACCGCGTGCGATTATGCGTCAGTTGCAGCCATCCGATCGGCAGCCGCCCGAACAGCCGCCGCAAGAGCCAGCTCATCGCGTCACCCTTGCGTCCGCGGTCGTGTCGATCCTTGCGATGACCTCAAGGTTGGTGAACCGCGCGGCCAGGTCCGAAGATGGCTGATCCAGCGCCACCATGACCCGGATCACCCGCGCGTCCTTGTTTTCTGCCGCGTCGTCCGAGATCATGCCCTGTCTCCCGACGGTCAGACCGATGCTGTCGACGCGGCCGTGCAGGGTCTGGCCCAGGGCGACCGTGACCAGTTCGACAGGCTGGCCCTTGGCCACGGCGCTGATCCGGTCCTGCCAGATCTCGACCTCGGCCATCATCTGGCTGGTGTCGCCCATCTCCATGATCCCCTGCGCCGGGGGGCGCTGACCGGGGGTTGCGTGGATATCAAGGATCGTGCCGCTGATCGGGGCGACCACGGCCGCCCTTTCCAGGTCCAGCCTGGCACGGGCCAGTTCGGCCTTGGCGGCATCGACATTGCGTGCGGCCACCACGACATCGGGTTGCGCATCCAGTGCCACGCCCGAAAACCGTTTCAGCGTCGCTTCGGCCCGCGTGACGGCCAGCGAGGCTTGGGCGGCTGCTGTGCGCATCGCATCCAGCGTGGCCTCGGTCGTCACGTTGCGCTGGAACAGTTCTTCGGTGCGGGTCAGGCTGCTCGCGGCCTCGACCGCGTTCGACCTCGCCTGATCAAGGGCTGCCTGCGCCTCGTCCCGGCTGGCCGCGACGGCGGCGCGCGTCTGCATCAGCCCGGCCTCGCGGATGGCCAGGTTGGCCTCGGCCATCAGGACCGCGCTCTCCAGCGCGGTGCGGTTGTCCAGCCAGGCCAGCGGCGCACCTTTTTCGACCCTGTCACCCACCGCGACAAGGATGCCGGACAGCCGTGCATCTCCTGCACCATAGGGCGCCGCAACGATCGAGATGTCGCCGCGCGGCAGAATGCGGGCCAGGCCCACCACATCGCTGGGCAACATGGTTTCGGCCATTCGGGGCGGCAGGTCGATCTCCGGGGGCAGCGCGATGGGCGCATCCGATCCGCCACCGGGTTGAAGTCCGGTCAGCGCATAGAATTTCTGCAGGGCGGGAGGCTGGAAATAAAGCCCGATCACCGCACCGGTGAACATGAAGACCGGGATCAGCAGCACCAGAAGCCATCTTTTGCTGAAGAAACGCCGGCGTCTTGGCGTTGCGTTACGCTCCGACAGGCCCAGAGCAAGGGGCAGATCGGAAGGGGATTCGGACGTCATTTTCGGCAACCTCGGGCTTGTTCCTGTCCCTTCTCGCGCAGCGCAGGGCGCCTTGCGGAAAAGATGCAGCGGCCCGCCATGTGGAGGACCGCCACGGCCGCACCCTAGTTGCTTGGGACTAGTCCGCCTTGATCTCTGTCAGAAAAGTGCGGTCAGCCGCTTGTCGTGCATCGTCAGGTCTAGCGGTTGAAATGCAGCCGCAGGCCGGGGCTTGGCCAGCGCGCATGGTAAAGGCAACCGGTTCCCGAGGCGGTGATCCATGCATCGCGCATATCCGCGCCGCCAAAGCAGATATTGGTGATATAGGGATCGCCGGGCCCCGCGACGAACGTGACGGGCCCGCCATCGGGCGGCACCACGCTGATCCCGCCGCGCATCAGGGTCGCGACGCATATCTTGCCATCGGCCTGAACCGCGAGGCTGTCCAGCAGCTGATAGTCGGGCAGGGTGGCCACCAGCCGTCCGGGCATGGTGAAAGGGTGGGGGGCAATCTGGCCGGGTGCGACCAGATCAAAGCTCCAGACGCGGCCGGTGCGCGTCTCGGCCACGTGGACCGTCTTGTCATCGGGTGACAGGCCGATGCCGTTCGGGGTGATCATGGGGGCATTGACGCGGCGGATATGGCTGCCATCGGCCTTGGCATAGTAGAACGCGCCATGGTGCACATAGTCGGCCGTCGATTTGCCCAGATCGGTGAAATAAAAGCCGCCCTGCGCATCGAAAACGATATCGTTGGGCCCCCGCAGGGGTTTGCCATCGCAGCTGTCATAGAGTGTCTGGAACGCGCCGGTGTCGGGGTCGACCCTTTGGATGGACCCGGTGACATAGTCATCAGGGGTGCCGATCGGTCGCGTAATGCCGTCTGTCTCGGTCCACAGAAAGCCGCCATTGTTGCAGACATAGATCATTCCGTCCGGACCCACCGCCGCCCCGTTCGGTCCGCCCCCCAGATGGGCAATCGTCTCGATCCGTCCATTGGGTTGAACCCGCGACAGGGTTTGCCGCTGGATTTCCACAAGGATCACCGATCCGTCGGCCATCGCGATCGGTCCCTCGGGGAATTGCAGCCCCGCGCATACCCGTGTCAGTTCCATATCCGGCCCTTCCTGCGCATTCCTTGATCCACGGGGCAGCTGGCTGACCCGCCTTTCCCGATACTCACACCAACGCGATGCCGCGTCAGCCAAAAACTGTGCGGCGCGGCCAGTGGGTGCGGCTTTCGCATGTCGCGGATCAAGCAATGGGGAAGGCGCATGCGGTGGACATGTGCGGGCTTGTGTGAACTTCTGGGCGCGACAACATCGCGATCACGGGAGGATGAGATGGGAACCCTGGATGGAAAGCTGGCCTGGGTCACGGGGGCCGGGGGCGGCATCGGCGAGGCATCGGCCAAGGCGCTTGCCGCCAGCGGTGCAACCGTCGTGCTGTCCGGGCGACGGCAGCAGGAACTGGCGCGCGTTGCCGCCGAGATCACGGCAGAGGGTGGCAAGGCCGAGACAGCGCAGCTTGACGTGACCGATGCCGCGGCCTCGCAGGCGATTGCCGATGACCTTGCCCGACGCTTCGGGGCCGTCGATGTCTTCATGGCCAATGCCGGCATCAACGTGCCCAACCGCGCCGTAGAGGCGATCACGCCCGCGGATTTCGCCAGGGTCGTGGACATCAATCTCAACGGGGTCATGAACGGCGTTCTGGCGGTTCTGCCCCAGATGCGGACCAAGGGCGGCGGCACGCTGATCCTGACCTCGTCCTGGGCGGGGCGCTATCCGTCGCGTCTGACCGGGCCGGCCTACAGCGCCTCGAAACATGCGGTGGTGGCGCTGAGCCATTCGATCAACCAGGACGAAGGCCGCAACGGGATCCGCTGCACGGCACTGATGCCGGGCGAGGTGGCGACGCCCATCCTGAAACATCGCCCCAAGCCGCCATCGCCCGAGGATATCGCGCGCATGCTCAAGCCCGAGGACCTGGGCGCGATCGTGCGTTACATCGCCGAGGCGCCGGCCCATGTCTGCCTGAACGAGATCCTGATCAGCCCCACATGGAACCGCAGCTTCATCGGCATCGCCGAGTTGGGGGGCGCCAAGCCCTGAAGGGCTGTGCGCCGGGGGTCAATGCCCCCGGCGATCCTTGTCCTCGGCCAGGTAATCGGCGCGCGTTCTGACCTTGCGGGTCTTGTCGTCATGCGGATCGAAACCCTGCTTGACGATTTCCTCGACGCGGCAATTCTCGCACATGGTCAGCACGTTCAGCCGCTGCGCCCCATCCTCGCCCCGGAACATCCAGTGATCAGCAAGTCGCGACTGGATCCGCTCGATGCCGGACCGCGTGGCAAAGGCGGTGCCGCAAATGGTGCAGCAGAATGGTGGCTCTTCATGCAGGATGCGGCGCGGCGCATCCCAGGCGGCGAAATCCAGTTGCGGCGTAAGGGTGATCGCCGTCTCGGGACATGTGGCAGCGCAGAGGCCGCATTGCACGCAGGCGCTTTCGGTGAACCGCAACATGGGTGTTTCGGGATTGTCCAGAAGTGCCCCGGCCGGGCAGACCCCGGTGCAGGCCTGGCAAAGGGTGCAGGCGTCAGTATCGACGGTGATGCTGCCGAAGGGCGCACCCTGCTCAAGGGGCAGCACGGCGGCGGGTGCGGGGGCCGCGCGGTTCATCTCGGCAAAGGCCATGACCAGAAGCCCGCGCTTGTCTGCGGGTGGCAGAAAGCCCGAGGGGCTTGCCGGGGCCGGTGCGACTTCCAGATCGGCCAGTGCCGCCTCCAGCGCGTCGGGATCATCGGTTTCGATCAGGGTGACCGGACCATGGCCCATCGCTTCGGACACAGAGGCGACAAGCGCGATGCTGGCCTGCAACCCGTCAAGGTCATGCTTGGGTTTGGCGCGTCCGAGAATGGCGACGGCACCCGCCCCATAGGCGAAGGCGGCGGCCATCACCTCGGGACCGGCTTGCGTGATCTCGTTCAGACCCAGCGGGATCACATGGGCGGGCAGGCCACGTCCATAGCGGCCCGCCGCGTTGATCAGTGGCTCGCCATGATCGGCGTCATGCAGAAGGATCGCCGGGGCGGTCTTTGCCCCGGCCGCGTACCAGGCCCTGAGCGCGGCGCGCAGGCGCGTGGCAACCGTGGTGACATCCGGCAAGGCATAAGACGCGGCGCCGGTCGGGCAGGCCGCTGCGCATTGCCCGCAACCGGCGCAGATCGCGGGATCGATCTGCACCGAATCGCCATCAGGCGTGATCGCTCCGGTCGGACACAGTGACAGGCAGCGGGTGCACCCCGTGATGCCATTGCGCGAATGGGCGCAAAGATCGGCCAGGAAGTCGATGAAGACGGGCTTGTCGAACTGTCCGACCATCTGGCCCGCTTTCGCGATCACATCGGCCACGGCGCGCGCATCCCTGGGATCGGCCCGCAAATAGCCGGGGCGCAGGTCATGGGCGGAAAACAGCGGTTGCCCGCCGGTCAGATCGACGATCAGATCCGCGCGCGAGGTTGCGCCATCGCGGGCCACGCCGAATTTCAGCGTTTCGCGGGACGACGGGGCAGGCACGGCATAATCGTCAACCGCAAGGGTGAATTCGCCCAGATGGCCGGTCGCCGTGCGGATGCGGCCCTGCAGAACCGGAAAGCGGGTCTGGCGCGGCGGGGCCACTTTGGCGCCAGGCTGCAGCAGAACGGTGATGTCCAACTGGTCCGCCAGGGCTGCCGCCGCGTCTATGGCCGCCTCGTCGCGCCCAAGGATCAGCGCCACGCCGTTGCTTTCCAGAGTGGTCACGCCGAAAGGCGCAGGCGTCACGCCTGCGGCTGCGATCATCGCGGCCATCTTGGGGCCGCTTGTCTTGGCTTCGGCGGTCCAGCCCGCGGTTTCGCGGATATTGGCGAAGGTCAGCGCCACATCGGGCGCCTCATCCGCGGCGATCTCCGAGAAAAGCGGGGCCTCCTGCGTGCAGGCCACGGTCACGGGCAGACCCTTGGCCAGGGCCGCGCGGAAATGATCCAAATTGGCCCGGCACAGCTGGGTGGCGGATGCCGCCCCTCCACACCCGGCCCGGGCCAGCGCGCCTTCATCAGGCGCCATCGTGCCTTCGCAGGTGCAGGTCAGGACTGTCCGGTTTGAATTCGCATTTGTCGTCATGGTCATGGGGGCCCGGCCTGATCTATAACTCTGTTGCGTGGTTCTGACTGCTCTTGCAGTTGGTGGCAAGTGCGTTAGAAATGGATTGTATACGATTTTGACAAGGATAGGCCGAGGTGCTCGACAATCATTCAGCGCCCCGTTCTCTTGTGCTGCCGCCGCCCTACACGGCGCATTGGCTGGCGCAGGGGGACACACTCAAGCAGGCATGCCTGCTGGCGCCCGATCACGGGGCCGGCACGCTTGTCTGGCATTGCAGCATGCCTGAATCGGGGCGGCGCGGCAGCACGGCCGGGCGTTTCGATTTCGCGGTCGTGCTTGAGCCGGACGTGCCGCTGTCCGAGGCGCGCAAGGCTTTCGTGCTGGGCATGCTGGCCCTTGGTGACGCGCTGGCCGCGCATTGCCCGCCCGAGCGTGCGGTCACCTTTGGCTGGCCCTCCGAGTTGCGGCTCGATGCGGGCCGGCTGGGCGGCATGCGGTTGCATCTGCCCGATGGCGTGGCCGAGGATGAGGTGCCCGACTGGATGGTTCTGGGGGTCGAGCTGATCGCGGATCGCGATCATCTGACGGATCCCGGCAGCAAGCCCGGCTCGGTATCCCTGAAGGAAGAGGATTTCACCGATCCGCCCGCGATCCTTGAAAGCTTTGCGTCCTACCTGATGCTGAACTTCGACCGCATGGCCCATGGTGGATATCCGGCGCTGGCGGAACGTTATGCCGAAAAGATCGCATCCGGCGGAACCCTGGCCGAGGCGGTCGATGTGCAGGATGCCGACGGGCTTGCGCGCTTGCGGGATGCTTTGCCGCAGGCCGCCTGGCGCGATGACACCGGGCCAAGGCTGTGATCCGCCTGCCGCGTACCATACGGCTTGACCGCTCTGACGAGGTGGTGTTCGCGCAGGCCGCAACACCGGGCGAATGGGCGGTTCCGGGGACATTCCTGTTTGCCGGGCGCGATCCCGAAACCCTGGGTCGCAAGGAGCAGATCGCCTTTCGCTCGGGGCTGCTGGGGGTGGAAAGCTTCGGTTGGTCGACGCTGGTGACGGTGACCTTCGTGCGCCCGACTGACCGCGACGAGGCGGTCCAGATGCTGGCGCGTCAACTGATCGACCGGCTGGGCGCTCCTGATATGGCCGCAGCCTTGCCCGCCGCGGAAGAAGAGATGACCCTGGCAGAGGATCTATGCCGTGGTCATGCCGAAGGCACGTTGATCGCCTTGCACCGCACCCAGGCCGACGGGGGCATCAGGGAGCAGTTTCGCACCCTCAAGCCGCGCGACACCACGGCGTTTTCCGCCGGGTACCTGAGCGGGCATGACAAGGCGTTTCATGTTGTAGAAATAGACGAGGATGACGAAGAGGCCCAACATTTCGATCTGGCCTCATTCATGGAAGAAAAGAGCACGTCATGAGGGAATTCTGGGTCGCCTCCGGTCATCATCTGACACGGCTGGACGCAACTGGCCGGATGCAGGTCACGGATGAACTGATCCTGGCCTGGCTTGCCCGGCCCGAGATCGTGCCCCCGGCCGAGGCCTGCGCCGCCGAGCGCGCTCTGCATGCCCGTCTGATGTCCACGCCGCGCGCACAGGTGTCGCTGATGGAGCGGGCCAATATCAAGGACCCTGACGCGCGCGAGAACTGGGAATTCCTGCTGACCCTGCGCGACCGTCTTCTGGCGGCGGGGTCGATCGAGGCGGGATACCTGGGGCTGGTGCGTGACCGCGTGCGCCTGCCGCATCTGTTCTATGATCAGCTGGTGCAGCTGATCCTGCGCAACGCCCTTGAAGGGTGCGACGACGTGCATGTCCTGCGTGCCGCCGAAATGCTCTTTCGTCCGCAACGCGCCTTTCTGAATGACGGCGCGCTGATGCTGGCGGATGACGAACTGGTGGCCGAGCTTGAGGGCGAGATCCACAGCAACCCGTTATTCGCCATGATGAACGGGGGAGTCGACTCGCTGGATGTGCTGAATGACGAAAACGCCTGGACCTACTGGAGCAGGTCTGACGCGCATACGATGGTTCTGCCATTCGGGGCGGATCCCAAGGCGCGGGCCGGTTTCGCGCGCGCCATCGAACGGTTCGTGCATCACCTGCTGGGCCAGCCGGTCAGCGTCACACCCATGCTGAGCGCGGATGACGTCGATCTGCAGTGGTATGTCGGGCTTGATCAGGCCGGCACCGAGGTGGGCAATGCCCTCTGGAACGGGCAGGACCCCGCAGCCGCGCTGGTTGGCCTTTTCGCGCTGACCTTCGCATCATCCGAGGGTGTCCTGCCGCAGATCGGAACGCAGCCGGTATACCTGTTCGTCGGGTTGGACGGCACCAATGTGATCCGCTTCAAGCCGCAGAACCTTGTGACGGGCCTGCCGCTGCTGGGCGACGGGATCGCCGGGGAGATTCCCGCCGCAATGGGGCGTGCCTGATGCCACGGGAGGTTCTTCGCCTTGCGGTTCTGGGTGTGTCGCATCCGCCCGCGAATGTCTGGGCCAAACGCGTCGTGCGGCCTGCGGCCCTGATGGCCGAGATCCCGCCGCTGGAACGCGGCGCGCTGATGGCCGAACAGGGCGAGGTGCGCACCTATTACATGGGCGATCATGCCGTGGTGCTGCATTCGGGCGAAACCTCGCATTACATCGACAACCTGCGCGCCGCGCGCCCTTCGCTCTGGGTATCGTGCGACGGTGACACGGTGCGGCTTGTCACGGCTGATCCCTACGAGGGCGAGGCGCTGGCCGGTGATCCCGAACGGATCGTCGAGGCCTTGGCGATGCCCCCGGTCGTGGCCGCGCGGATCGAGGCGTTCATCGCCGCGCATCACGTGGAAGAGGTGTTCCACAAGCGAAAACGCGTGCCTGTGAACATGGAGCACGATCCGCGTGCGAAGCGGATCCTGACGGATGACGAAAAATGGGTGCAATCGCGCGGCAAGGCGGGATTGCCACCCAAGGGGGGGCAATGACGGATCGCGACGAGCGTGAAGGCGGCTTCCTGCGCAACTGGTCACGCAGGAAGCTTGCGGCCAAAAGGGAAATCCAGGTTGCGCC
>JAJLKH010000107.1:0-14829 GCA_033839205.1 Rhodobacterales bacterium
GGGCTTTAACCTGCTGCCGCGCGCCACCGCGCTGGAAAACGTCGAATTGCCGCTGATCTACAAGGGCTTGCCGCGCGCGGAACGCCATGCGCGCGCGCTGCGGGCGCTGGAGCAGGTGGGCCTGTCGGGCCGGGCGCATCACGACCCGTCGGAATTGTCGGGCGGCCAGCAGCAGCGGGTCGCCATCGCGCGCGCCTTGGCCGGCGCGCCGGACCTGATCCTGGCGGATGAGCCGACGGGCAACCTGGACACCCACCGCTCGATCGAGATCATGGAACTGCTGGGGCAGTTGCGGGCGCAGGGCGGGCTGACCATCGTGATGGTCACGCATGAAGATGACATGGCGGCCTATGCCGACCGGATCATCTGGATGGTGGACGGGCGGATCGCGCGGGACACGCCCACCGCGCGGGGGAAGAGCCATGCTGTTTGAAACCATCCGCCTGGCGCTGCGCGCCATCGCGCGCAATGCGATGCGGTCGATCCTGACGGTCCTGGGCGTGGTGATCGGTGTGGCCGCGGTGATCGCCATGGTGACAGTGGGCCAGGGATCGTCCGAACAGGTGACGCGCGATGTGGCCAAGCTGGGCACCAATGTGCTGATGATCCGGCCCGGGCAGAACACGATGGGGCCGCGCAGTTCCGTCACGTCCGAACGGCCCTTCGATCTGGGCGATGTGGCGCAGATCATCCGTGATCTGCCCATCGTGGACACGGCCAGCGCCGCGGAAAGCCGTCAACTGGTCGCGGTGTTCGGGAACATCAACCATCGCACCACCGTGCAGGGCGTCGGCAATGCCTTTCTTGAGGCGACGGACTGGCCCGTGGTGCTGGGGCGTCCCTTTCTGACGGGCGAGGAACAGGCCGGGCGCGCCGTCTGCATCCTGGGCCAGACCGTGCGCGAGACGTTCTTTGGCGCGGCCAACCCCGTGGGCGAGAAGATCCGCCTCAAGACCATGTCCTGCGAGGTGATCGGCGTTCTGGACAGCAAGGGCGCGTCCAGTTTCGGCACCGACCAGGACGATACGGTGATGATCCCGGTACGGACATTCCAGCGGCGCATCGCGGGCAGCACCGCGGTGAACATGATCTATGTCGCCGTGCGCGAGGATGTTTCCACGGATCTGGCCCGCAGCGAGATCGAGACGCTGCTGCGCGACATGCGGCGCATCGATCCGGGCGAGGAGGATGATTTCAACGTGATCGACATGAAGCAGCTGGCCACGATGCTGACCGGTATCACCAATGTGCTGACCGGTCTTCTGGCGGCGGTGGCCGCCGTCAGCCTGCTGGTGGGCGGGATCGGGATCATGAACATCATGCTGGTCAGCGTGACCGAACGCACCCATGAGATCGGCATCCGCCTGGCCGTGGGCGCGCAGGCGCGGCAGGTGCTGGCGCAGTTCCTGGTCGAGGCCATCGTGCTGTCGCTGATGGGCGGCATCCTGGGGATCGTGCTGGGCCTTGCGCTGGCGGCGGCGGCCGCGCGGTTCATGGTCATCCCCTATACGCCCGATCCGATAGTCGTGCTGGGGGCCTTCGCCTTTTCGGCCATGGTGGGGGTGGTCTTCGGCTATCTGCCCGCGCGGCGGGCCGCGCGGCTGAACCCGATCGACGCGCTGCGGCATCAATGAAGGGCGCGGGCCGCACGGGCCGGGGCGCGATCAGACCCTTGTGCCGGTTCCCACATCCTCGGGTGCGACGGCCACGGATTTCAGGACCGCATGACAGGTCTGCCCCTCGGACAGGCCCATCGCCTGGGCCGACCGGCGGGTGATCCGCGCGCTGAGCCTTTGACCGCCGATGTCGAGCGTGACCATCACGCCGGGTCCCTGGCCGCGCCGGATCTCGGCGATCGTGCCGGACAGGATGTTGAGCGCCGATATCCCGCGTGGCACCTCGGTGGCCAGGATCACGTCCTGGGCCGCGATGCGGACGCGCACCATCCGGCCCGGCGCCGCCTCGATCCGGGGCAGCCAGAGCGGCGTCTGTCCGGCGGCAAGTTCGCTCAGGCCGTCCGCGTGGTGGGCCACGACCCGCGCCGTCAGGATCGACGCGGCCCCACGCGCGCCCACTGCCGCCACATCGCCCAGAACCTGCGCGGGCGGGCCGACCGCCGCGACCCTGCCCTGTCGCAGGGCCACAACGGTAGTGGCCAGGCGGGCCACTTCGGCAGAGGCATGGCTGACGTAAAGGATGGGCACTGCCACCTCGTCGCGCAGCCTTTCGAAATAGGGCAGGATCTCGGCCTTGCGGGCCTCGTCCAGTGCGGCGAGGGGTTCATCGGCCAGGATCAGCCTGGGCGCTGCCAGCAAGGCGCGCCCGATTGCGACGCGCTGCTTTTCGCCGCCCGACAGCGCGCCGGGGCTGCGGTCGAGCAAATGGTTCAGCCCAAGGAGGTCCACCACCCGGTCGAGGCTTTCGCCACGCGCATCGCGGGGGGCGAACCAGCGCCCGAACAACAGGTTCTGCCGGACGCTGAAATGCGGGAAAAGCCGCCCCTCCTGGAAGACATAGCCGAGGCGGCGTTTGTGCGGCGGCAGGACCCTGCGGGCATCGGTATCCAGCAGCACCCAGTCATCGGTGACGATGCGCCCCCTGTCGGGGCGCAACAACCCTGCGACCGCATTGACGATGGTGCTTTTTCCCGAACCCGACGGACCGAACAGAACGGTGACGCCCGGCGGCGCCTCGAAGGCGACATCCAGATCGAAACCGTCGAAACGGTGCTGGAGCGACACCTGCAGCGTCATCGGCCCGCCACCCGTTTTGCAACCCTTCGCGCGGCGAGTTCCGAGAACAGCAAGGCGGCCATGGCGATCACGACCGCGACGATCACCAGGCGCCCGGCCTGATCCTCGCCACCCGGGACCTGCAGCAGGGCATAGATGGCCGAGGGGATGGTCTGGGTCTGGCCGGGGATGTTGGAGACGAAGGTAATGGTCGCGCCGAATTCGCCCATCGCCTTGGCAAAGGCGAGGATCCAGCCCGCGATGATCCCCGGCAGGATCAGCGGCAGGGTGATGGTGGCAAAGACCCACGCGGGCGAGGCGCCAAGCGTGCTTGCCGCCGCCTCGAGCTTGGGATCGACCGCTTCGATCGCGAGGCGAATGGCGCGCACCATCAGCGGAAAGGCCATGATGGCCGCCGCCAGCGCCGCACCTGTCCAGCGGAAGGACAGCACGATGCCGAACCATTGCTCCAGCCATTCGCCCAGGGGGCCGCGCCGCCCGAAGGCCAGCAGCAGCAGGTAGCCCGTGACGACGGGGGGCAGGATCAGCGGCAGGTGCACGATGCCGTTGAGCACCTGCTTGCCCGGAAAGGACCAGCGCGCCAGCGCATAGGCGATGAGGATACCGGGGGGCAGGCTGATCAGCGTGGCCCAGAACGATACGCGCAGGGACAGGCGGACGGCCTGCCATTCGGCGGGGCCAAGCCAGCTTGTCCAGTCGGCCCACATCAGTCGGGAAACCCGAAGCCGAAACCCTGCCAGATCGCGCGTGCCGCGTCGGATGACAGGTAATCAAGGAAATCCTGCGCCACGGGGCTTTGCGATTGCGCGGTGATCGCGGCGGGATAGGTGATCCGCGCATGGCTGTCGGGGGGAAAGGTGGCGATGATGCTGACGTCATTTTCGACCGCGGCATCGGTGGCATAGACGATGCCCAGCGGCGCCTCGTTCCGGGCGACGAATGCCAGCGCCGCGCGCACATTGTCGGATTGCGCGACCTTTTGGGCCACGCTGTCCCAGAGGCCCAGGTGGTGGAGCGCGGCCTTGCCGTAGATGCCCGCGGGCACCGCATCGACCAGCGCCATCGAAAGCCGCCCGTCACCCAGCAGGCCCGCAAGGTCCAGCGCGCTGTCCAGGGTCACGGGTGCCGCGTCGCGGTCATGTGCGATCAGCACCAGACTATTGGCGAGGATATCGCGCCGGGTGCCGTCACGCAGGTCGCCGGTGGCTGCGACCTCATCCATCCAGTCCTGGCTTGCCGAGATGAACAGATCCGCGGGCGCCCCCTGCTGGATCTGGCGCGCAAGGGCCGACGATCCGGCGAATGACAGCACGACCCTGTGACCGGTCGCGGCAGTCCAGGCGTCAGCCACGCGGCCCAGCGCATCGGTCAGGCTGGAGGCGGCGAAAACCGTCACCTCTGCCCCTGCCGCCGCGACATGCAGCGGTGCCGCTGGCAGAAGGGCCAGGGCAAAGGCAAGACGGCGAAGGACGGGCCCGAACATGGGGGTGGGGACTCTTTCAGATATGTTTTTCCGAACATATCGCCAAAGCCACCGCCATGTTGCAAGCGTTATTTTTCGCGGGGAATATCGCCTGAAGGCCCGGTGGCCGGACCGGGCGGCGCCAGGTCCGGCTGTTGGTCAGGCTGTTTGTCAAGCCTGCGCAGGTTGCAGCGCGCATCCTTCGACAGTGACCCGGTGCATGTAGCGGCGATATCCGTGATAGTCGTTGATCGCCTTGTGCCATGTCGCCCGGTTGTCCCACATCGTGACATCACCGACGTTCCAGGAAACGCGCGCCTGATATTCGGGTTTGCGGCACTGGGCATAGATCATCTCGAGTATTGCGGCGGATTCCCCCGGCAGAAGCCCATCGATCTTGGTTGTGAACTGCGGGTTCACGAATAGCCCCTCACGGCCCGACAGCGGGTGCCTGATCACGATCGGATGCAGGACATCCTGTGTGGCCTGTGCGGCGTTGCCGATGCGGCCGGATCTGACCGCTTCCGAGTTGGCTTGCGTGTCCCCGAAGACATGACGGGATGAATGCCATGCCGACAATTCGCGCAGCATCCGGCGCACCGGGTCGGACAGGCTTTCGAAAACATCCGCCATCGAGACGAAAACCGTATCACCGCCATGCGGAGGCACTTCGAGCGCATGCAGGATCGAGCCCATCGCGGGTTCGGTGTCATAGGAGTGATCCGTATGCCATTCCTCGCCGATGGCGCCTTTCTGATCCTTTTCCTTGAGGACGAGGGCAATCTCGGGATGGGTTTCAAGCTTGGTGAAGAAGCGGTTGACGTTGATCTGGCCAAACCGCCGGGCGAAGGCGAGGTGATCGTCGGGCGTCAGCTTCTGTCCGCGTATCACGATCACCGAATACTGGATGAACGCCTCTTTGATCTTATCGAAGCTGGCCGGATCACGCAGATCCGCGCCGGAAATCTCGGCCCCGAAAAGGCCCGTCAACTTTCTGATGTGCATGGGATGTCCTTTCGCGCATGACACAAGGCTATCCAGTGTGCAAAGATCGGCAAAGACGATTATTCAACGCTACGAGAAAGGTTTTTCTTGCTTAAGTATACCTTGCGCCAACTTGAGCATTTCGTGGCGGTCACCAAGGCGGGCGGGATCGCGCAGGCTGCGCGTGGTCTTGGCTTGTCGCCGGCCGCCATCGCGGCGTCGGTCGGCAGACTGGAGGAGGTGCTGGGCCTTTGCCTGTTTGACCGGCATCATGCGAAGGGTTTGAACCTGACCCCGGAAGGTGACGCTTTCTTTCCGCATGCATCGGCCCTTCTGACCGAAGCGGAGCGGCTACAGATCCGCAGCAGGGAACTGTCGGACGGCACAACCGGCCATCTGCGGTTCGGCTGCTACACGGCACTGGCCTATGTCTTTGCGCCCCAGATCGTGTTGCAGCACAAGCAAGACTGGCCCGGTGTTTCGCTGGAGCTGACCGAAGACAATTTTTCCGCCCTGTCGGCCAGGTTGCTGGCAGGTGAGCTTGATCTGGTGCTGGCCTATGATCAGGGTTTTGATCCCGCGGTCTGCACCGTCACGCAGATCGGCCGGGTCAGCCCCAAGGTCATCCTGCCCTCTGACCATCCGCTTGCGGGCCGCGAGAGCCTTTTTCTGGATGATCTGCAGGATATCCCCTATGTCGCGGTCAGGGAAGACGGGCCGGGGCCCAGCTATCTGGACATGATGCGCGGCCAGGGGTTCGAGCCGCATGTCGCGATGGTCTCGCGGTCTTATGAAATGGTGCGGTCCTGTGTGGGCAAGGGGATGGGATTTACCCTTGCGGTCTTTCAGCCCCCCAATCCGGTCACATATCATGGCGACGGCGTCACGGCCGTGCCGCTGGCCACACCCGTTGGCGAGATGGACATCGCGATCGCCACACGCAGGCCGCCAAGCCCGGCGCCTGCCTCTGCCAGCCTGGTCAGGTTCGCCGCGCTTTGTGCCCGCCTTGTCAAGCAAGGCATCACGCCCCGCGCCTAGCGCGCTCAGGCCATTTTGGGGGAACGCGCCGCAAAGGCGTGCCACACCAGGTAAAGCGTCGTGACGGCCAGCCCCGGGCCAAACCAGAGCGGATCGCGCATCAGCACGATCACGGCCAGCGCAAGCCGGAGGGCGGTTTCCCACCCGGCCAGCGCCTGCCTGTCATACCGGGTCAGGGCGCTGGCGATCAGATAGAGGCCGATCCCGAGGCGCGGCAGCAAGAGCGCCAGCGCGGCCCAGTCCACCCCGGGGCCGTATCCTGACAGGAACACGCCGGATCCCGGCGGTGCGGATGGATCCATCTTGGCCGCGTCGATCAGCAACAGCTCGGGGTAGAAGGCAAAGACGAAGGGCAGCACGAACATCACCACCCCGGAGCGCACGGCCGAGAACCCGGTGGCCATCGGATCGGCCCGCGTGATCGACGCCGCGGCAAAGGCGGCGATGGCCACGGGCGGTGTGATGGCAGAGGCCACGGCAAAGAAGAAGATGAACATATGCGCGGTGAAGGTGGCGATGCCCAGCCCCACGACCAGCGGGCCCATCAGCAGCGCCACGTTCACATAAGCCGGCACCGTGGGCATCCCCATGCCCAGAAGGATCGCCATGAGCATGGTCACGAAAAGCGCCGCGAAAAGGAAGATGCCGCCGGTTTGCAAGTCTGGTCCGAAGGCGCGCAGCATGCCCAGCACATCGCGGGCGATGAAGCCCGACAGGCCCGTGAAGTTCAGGCAGAAGTCGATGATCGAAACCGACAGGAACATCAGGTAGAGGGTCGAGATGGTCACACCCGCATCGGCCAGCGCATCGATCAACTGGCCGGGCCGCTTGCGGAATTCGGGGTCAAGGAAGAACAGCGCCGACAAGAGCACCAGCGCCCACCAGCCCGCCGATCCCGCATCGCCCGCCGAATTCTGGACCAGCTGATAGAACCACGGCAGGTTTTCCGCCCGGCAGATCCCGTTTGTCCAGATCTGCTCGACCCCCAGGAATGCGCCTAAGGGTCCGCATCCGACCGCGTCCTTGGGTGTGACCAGAAGCACGAGGATCAGCAGGATCGGCGCGAAGATCATCACGAGGTTCAGCTTATCCTGCCCCGTCAGCAGCATGTCGGAGGTCTTGTCGCCGACCGCCTCGATCCCCTGCTTGCGGGCCTCGAAGACCACGGTCAGGAAAAGGCAGCCGAAATAGGCCAGCGCGGGAATGATGGCGGCAAAGACCACCTCGCGGTAGGGGGTCACCGTCATCGCGGCCAGCACGAAGGCTGCTACCCCCATCACCGGCGGCATGATCTGCCCGCCGGAGGAGGCCGCGGCCTCGACCCCGCCGGAAAAGACCCGGCCAAAGCCGCGTTTCAGCATCATCGGAATGGTCAGCACCCCGGTGGACAGCACGTTTACGACCGGCCCGCCGGAAATCGTGCCGAACAGCGCGGATGAGACGATGGCGGCATGGGCGGGGCCGCCGCGCAAGCGCCGCGTCCATAGAAAGGCCAGCTTGATCAGCGACTTGCCCCCGGCCGAAATGCCGAAAAGCGAGCCAAGCACGATATAGGGAAAGACCGAATTCAGCAGGATGCCCATGAAGCGGCCCATCAGGCCCTGGGCGTTGTTGACGAGGATATCCTCGACATTGGGGCGGCCGTCCATCAGGCTGCGCGGCTCGCCGCCCAGCTTGGTGATCAGGTACTTGTTCATGTCGTCGGCACCGAAGACGTACCAGGCCAGAACGGTCAGCAGGGTATAGGCCGCGATCACGATCGCCACGGCCACCAGCGGAAAGCCCCAGACCCGCACGTTATAGCCCAGAAACACGGCCAGCGCGCCGCCCACCACGACGAAGATCCAGCCGCCCAGCGTCTGCACGCAGGCGGGATCCTCGACCGAGTTCGGCTCGGGCAGACCATAGAGCGCGGCGAATTCCTTTTCCTCTTCCAGCGCGCGGGCCAAGAGGTCGGCCCGCAGCCCGGTGGCCCGGTCGATCAGGCAGATCGAGTCGATCTCGATCATGTATGACAGGGCCACGACAAGGGCCGTGGCCACCAGCAGGATGTCCATGATCGCGCCAAGCCGCAGCTTGAGCGGGCCAACCTCGCGGGCGCGGAAATCGGCCCAGAAGGAATGGTGCAAGGCAACCACGGTCATCATCAGCACGAAGGCCAGCGGATAGAGCCACTGATAGGGAAACTTGCGGATGGCGAAGGCGGGATTGCCGGTGAGATCCTGAAAGAAGCTATCCAGACCGGGGATGGAGGGGATGGTGTTCAGAAGGCCGATCGCCACCAGCACCAGCCCAAGGACCCGCGCGATGCGTTTCAGCGTGACGTCAGGGCGACGCCCGGTGTCGGTCGTGGTCATGGCAGCCTCGATGGTCTGGGGATCGGGGGCATGGGATCGGGGGCATGGGATCGGGGGCGTAGGGGCGGCCGGGCCGCCCCCTTGCCGGATCACTTGGCGCAATCGGGGATGGCGTATCCCGCTTCTTCCCATGCGGCAACCGCGCCGGGGTGGTATTTCAGCGACAAGCCGTTGCACAGGCCCGTCACCTCGGCATCGACCACGTCATAGTTGACGTTTGCCGCGTAGGGCGAGCGCGTCTTCAACTCGGGCAGGCTTTCGATATAGGCCGCGACGATGGCCTTGACCACGTCGTCGGGCAGGTCGGCGCGCGCCACCGTCGCGAAAGGCACGCCCGGCGAGCGGAACATCCCGTCTTCGGAAATCAGGGTGACGCCGCTGCCTTCGGCATAGCCCATTTCATCGCCCTTGATGACGACCGGCGAATTCCCCGGGGCCTTGAGGAATTTCTGCATGCCTTCGCTTTCCCAGATGTCCTTGGGGAAGGAGATGATGTTGACATTGCCCGCCGCCAGCGCGGTCACCACGCGATCGGACGGGAAGGTGATGGGCACCATGAAAGCCTCGGCCGAGCCATCGACCAGCGCGGTGGGCAACTGCCCCCAGTTGGTTTGCAGGCCCTTGTAATCCTCGCCATCCTTGAAACCGCCGGAGCCCAGTTGCAGGGTCTGACGGCCCACGGTCAGCGCCGCGCCCGAGGGCGGGCCGTTCCAGATCGTGCGCCCCTTGATATCGGTATAGCTGTTGATGCCCGACACGACCGGGGCAAAGAGCCCGTAAGCCCCCGCGTTATAGGTATAGAGAACCTTGACGTTCGGCGCGATTTCCTGACCGCGTTCGCCCACGCTGCTGAAGGGACCACGGCCCTTTTCCAGCAGGAAATGCAGCAAGGTCGGCGCGGTCACGATATCGGACTTTCCCTCGGCCACGTTGAGCATGGAATTGGTGGCGGTCTGGCCTTCCTGTACCTGCAGGTTCGCGATGCCCTTGCGGCCCACCACATCGGCCAGATGCAGCGTGGACAGGTGCGGCGAGTTGCCGGCGCTGGATGTTTCGACCGTCAGGTTGGCCTGTGCCAGCGCCATCTGCCCGGTCAGCATCAGCCCCGCGATGATGGCGGTCGTCCGTGTCAATCTTGAAAACATGTGTCCTCTCCCTGTTACCGTGTATGACGGGGCCTCCTCCTGCCCCGCTTCGTTCAGTCCTTTGGTCTTTCTCCTCGCATGTCGCGGACCCTTCGGCCCACGTATTTGGCCACCAGTTCCGGTTCCAGATCGCCCTCTTCGACGATACCGATCAGAACGCCCTTGCGCGCGGTCTTGCCCCGGGCCGCCATCAGCGCGGCATTGGTGATCGTGGTGCGCGCGCCCGGACGGCGCGCCCAGGCAAACAGCTTGTCATAGAGTGCCGCCCGGATATCCGCATGTTCCTGGGATGCGCCAAGGTCCGAAACCTCGCCGGGGTCATTGTCCAGATCGAAGAGCATGGGGCGGAACCCGCCCTCGAAATGGATCATCTTCCAGCGGCCGTCGAAGACCATGAACATGCGGGCCAGTTTCGGGTGCAGCCCCAGATTGCCGGCCAGCGGCGTGGCGGAATAGTCGTATTCACAGAAAACCGCATCGCGGGCGGGCGCGTCACCACCACGCAGCAGCGGCAGGAGCGAACGGCCTTCGAGGATGTGATCCAGCCGTCCTGCGTCGCCGCCCGCCACATCGACGAAGGTGGGCAGCAGGTCGATGCATTCGACCAGCGCATCGCAGACCGTGCCGCGCGTCGCGTCCGCCTGTTCCGAGGGGTCATAGATGATCAGCGGCACGCGCACGCTGGCATCGTGGAAGAAGGTCTTTTCGCCCATCCAGTGATCGCCCATGAAGTCACCGTGATCCGAGGTGACGACGATCATCGTGTCATCCATGCGCCCGGTCTTTTCCAGCCAGTCGAACAGCACGCCCATCTGGTCGTCGCATTGCTTGATCAGGCCCATGTAGGCGCGCAGCACCTTGTCGCGGGTATCGTCGCGCGAAAAGGCGCGGCCCACCGGCGCGTTCTGGAACCCCTTGAAGACGGGGTGATCCGTCTCTTGCTCGGCCTGGGAAGCGACACGCGGCAGGAAATCCTGCGGGCCGAACATCGAGGCATAGGGTTCGGGCACGATATAGGGCCAGTGCGGCTTGATATAGCTGAGATGGCAGCACCAGGGCGTGGTCGCCCCCGCGATGAATTCCATACCGCGCCGCGTCAGATAGGGGGTTTCGCTATCCTCTTCGCGGATATTCGCGGGCTGGTCGGAATTGTTGAGGAACCAGCCGGAGAGCACGTTGCCCTCGTCGTCGATGCCGGAATTGGCATGATCGTGCCAGGGATTGTCGCCCTCATAGCCTTTTTCGCGCAGGTATTCGTTGTATTTCAGCGCGCCGCCCGGATCGTAATAGCCGTCAGGCCCCTCGGGGCGCATGCCGTCATCCCGTTCGAAGATGTCGAAGCCGCATTCCGAGACGCGCGCGCCGATCACGCTGTCGGGTTCCAGCCCAAGGCGGCGCATCCCTTCGGCATCGGCCTTCATGTGGGTCTTGCCGACAAGCCAGCAGCCCATGCCCAGGTCGCGCAGATGGTCGCCCATGGTCAGCTCGCCCACCTTCAGCGGCACGTTGTTCCAACTGGCCCCGTGGGAATGCACGTAGCGCCCCGTATAGGTCGACATGCGCGACGGGCCACAGAGCGGCGACTGGATATAGGCACGGTCGAACCGGACGCCCATTGACGCCAGCCGGTCGATATGAGGGGTTTTCAGATGCGGATGGCCATAACAGGACAGGTAATCCCAGCGCAGCTGGTCGAACATGATGAACAATATGTTCCGCGGCTCTGCCATCGGCGCTGGTCCCCTCCCTGCAAGGGCCGATGCTTGTTTCGCGCGGTCCCTTGGGGCGATGCTAGCAGCCCAAAAGCCATTGCGGAAATAGTTTACGCAACTGCGTCATAACCATTTCGATATATCAGACATAAGCGCGGGCGGCGCGGCGCATATGCTCGCGCAGCAGCGCGGCCTCGGGCGTGGGGTCGCGATCGCTGGCATAGGTCATGCCGACGGAGCCCATCAGCTCTTCGCTTTGAACGCCCAGTCGCACCAATCTTCCCTCGGCCAGTTCCTCGCGCACGGCGCCGAGTGGCACACAGGCCACCGCGCGATTGCGCGACAGGAAAGCACGGGTGAATTCGAAGGACACCGTTTCGATCTTGTTGGGAAAGGGGCCATAGCCGCGGGCGGTCACGAACTTGTCCATTTCCGTGCGGATGATCGTGCCGGGGATCGGCACCACCACCAGACCGGCGCGGATATCTTCGAGCGTCACATCGTCAGGTGTGGCGGCAAAAGGGTGGTCGTGGTGGACCACGAAGATCAGCGGCTCGAAATAGAGATGTTCGAAGCGGACACCCGGCATGTAATCCAGCGCCAGAAGACGCCCGATCAGAAAATCGATCTCGGCCCGGTGCAGACGCGCCACAAGCTCGGGGATGGAGGCCCAGTAGAGGCGCAGATCGACCTCTGGCGCGTCGGCCTTGAAGGTCGCGGCAGCCTCGACCGCAAGGGTGCGGGAGACATTGGGCAGCATCCCGATCGCCACCACCGGCACGGGCGAGCCGCCGGCCGCAAGCCGCGTGCCCGCCTCAAGTTGCGACAGGGCGGTATCGACATGGCGGCGCAGGGCGGTTCCCGCCTCGGTCAGGGACAGGCCGCGCCCGGTGCGGTGAAACAGGGGTTGGCCGATCAGCGCCTCAAGCTCGGACAGGGTGCGCGACAAGGCGGGTTGCGAACTGCCCAGGCGCTCTGCGGCGGCCGTGACTGACCCGTGCAGGGCCACCGCCTGAAAGCACCGCAGGTGGCGCATGCGCAGCCTGGAAAACGCCTGGTTCATGATCCGCCTTTTGCTACCGGAAGGACGCGGGACAGGCGGCCAGAGAAACGCCCCATCCCCCACCTGTCAAGCATGGCGGGCGTATGCGCGGCATTGCCAGCCGCTGCGACCCGACCTAGGCTTTGTCGGAAGACCCAAGGAGGACGGATTGCCCAAGATCGCCCGTATCGAGACCTTCCACACGGAATTCGTCTGCTTTGTCCGCATCACCGCCGATGATGGCGCCTTTGGCTGGGGGCAGACGTCGACCTATAACGCCGATATCACGGCGCAGGTCCTGCATCGCCAGATCGTGCCCTGGGCGCTGGGGGCGGATTGCGACGACATCGCGGGGCTGGTGCATCTGATCGAGCGGCGCGAGCATAAGTATCCCGGCACCTATCGTTGCCGCGCGCTGGCCGGGTTGGACACCGCGCTTTGGGACATGGCGGGGCGACGGGCGGGCAAGCCGGTGGCCAGCCTGCTGGGTGGCGCACCCGGACGCATCCGCGCCTATGCCAGTTCGATGAAACGCGACATCACGCCCGCCGATGAGGCCGAGCGGCTGACACGGCTTTGCGCCGAACAGGGCTTTACCGCCGCCAAGTGGCGCATTGGCGCGGAATGCGGTGAGGATGTGGATGAATGGCCCGGCCGCACCGAAGAGATCATTCCGGTGATGGCCCGCGCCCTAGGTGACGGGATCGACAAGCTGGTCGATGCCAATTCCGGCTTTTCGGTGCCGCGCGCGATTGCCGTGGGTCGGATGTTGCAGGATCACGGGATCGGCCATTACGAGGAACCCGTGCCCTATTGGGATCTGGAGGCGACGCGCGCCGTGACCGAGGCGCTCACGGTCGATGTCACGGGCGGCGAGCAGGACTGGGACCTTGCCACATGGACGCGGATGATCGACATGCGCGCGGTCGATGTGGTGCAACCCGATGTGATGTATATGGGCGGCATCGCCCGGACCATGCAGGTGGCCGCCATGGCCGAAGCGGCGGGGCTGCCCTGCACGCCCCATGCGGCGAACCTGTCGCTGGTGACCATGTGCACCATGCATCTGCTGGCGGCGATCCCGAATGCGGGCAAATACCTGGAACTGTCGATAGAGGGGGACGATTATTACCCGTGGCAGCGTGACCTGTTCCTGGGTCAGCCCTTTGCCGTGTCGGACGGGCATGTGACCGTCACCGACACGCCGGGCTGGGGGCTGGAGGTCAACCCCGCCTGGCTGGAGCGCGCCATCTATACCGAGGCCGCGCTGGACAGTTTCCGGCCCAGCGCCTACGGCGCGCTTTATCACAAGGCCAGCGGCGCCTGACGCGTTACAGCAGCGCCTTGGCCATCATCATGTGCACGCCCTTTTCGCGGTTGACGGTCTGGGTGATCCGCAGATCGCCTGCCAGCGAGCAGAGCATGTAAGCCTCTTCGCGCGAGATGCCCGCGCGCGCGGCGACCAGCGTGATCATGCGGCGAAGGGCGATTTCGACGCAGCGGTCCAGATCGGCATGCATCCCCATGGTGATCAGGTGGGTGGGGGTTTCCGCCTCGGGGTAGGTCACGTCCATGTCGCGGCGGATCGTCAGGCGGAAGCGTCCCTGCAAGGCGGTTTCGATGGCGGTCACGCAAACCTCGCCGTCGCCTTGCGCGCCATGCCCGTCACCGCAGGAAAACAGCGCGCCTTCGGCGTGGACCGGCAGGTAAAGCGTGGTGCCTGCGACCAGTTCCTTGTTGTCGAGGTTGCCGCCATGGGCGCGGGGTTCGATGGTCGAGATGCGGCCCCAGGCCGCCGGTGGCGCGAGCCCCATGACGCCGAAGAAGGGCGCAAGCGGCAATTTCAGCCCCCAGGGCAGTGTCGCCTCGGACCGTGCGACGTCCAGCGGGACGGTCATGTGGTGATACTGCGGGAAATCCTGCGGCAAGGTGCCTGACAGGGGCCGGATGAAAGTATAGCCCCAGTTCTGGCGCAACCGCACATCCAGGATATCCACCTGCAGCACGTCGCCCGGCATGGCGCCTTCCACGGCAACGGGTCCGGTCAGGATATGGCCCGGCACGGTGGGCACGCCGGCTGCATGGATGTCCAGCAGTTCGGGCGGCACGTCGAAGCCTGCCCCCGGCAGCACATTGGGCCCGCCCGAGACGGTGTTGATGGTCACCTCATCGCCGCTGGCCACGGTGGCGACAGGCGGCAGATCGGCGGTGAAGAAACCCCAATGGCAGGTGTTCGGTCCGGCATTCACGATCATCGGATTGTCCTTGCTGTTTCAGGCGACGCCCGTTGCACAGGTTCTACGTGAGCCTGCCGGGGATTGGAAAGCACAACCGCA
>JAJLKH010000108.1:0-20720 GCA_033839205.1 Rhodobacterales bacterium
TTGAGCCAGTCCTGCGCGGGGGTGGCCATCTGGTCGGGATCGCCCAGTTCGGCATTGCGCTGGATGAAGGCCTGCTTGGTGGCCTCGATCAGCCCGTGCAGATGGGCAAAGCCTTCGCCCTGGGTGATGCCGAGGCGGTCGAAGAGCGCGAGGATCATCAGGGAGGACACGCCCTGCGTGGGCGCGATCATGTTGTAGAGCTGGCCCGCGCTGGTGCCGACGGTCAGGGGCGTCACCTGGTCCGCGGTGAAGAGGTGGAAATCGGCCAACCGCAGGGGGCTGCCCGCATCGGCCAGGAACTGCGCGTGAGTCGCGGCAATCTCGCCGCGGTAGTAGTCGTCAAGGCCCACTTCGGCCAGGCGCGCCAGGGTGTTGCCGAGTGCCGTCTGGCGCAGCAGATGGCCGGGGGCGGGGGGGTGGCCCGCGACAAGGAATGTCTCGTCAAAGCCTTGCACGCCTTTCAGCGTGTCGAGCTTGGCGGCTGTTGTCAGCGACTGGTTGGCGGTGACGGCGATGCCGTCCTTTGCCAGCGCGATGGCGGGAGCCAGCAGGTCCGACAGGGGCAGGCGGCGGTCTTCGGGGACCAGCGCCAGCGCCTTGGCCCAGCCGTCGATGGTGCCGGGCACGGTCAGCGCGGCCAGGGGGCCGCGCGCGGGCAGCGCGCCTGTCTGCCCACGTTCGGCATACCATTCAGGTGTGGCAAGGCCCGCTGCGCGACCGCAGCCCGAGATGCCGACAGGGGCATGGCCGGGGCGGTGGATCACCCAGAAGCCATCGCCGCCGATCCCGTTCATATGGGGGTAGGCCACCGCGATGGCCGCGGCCGCGGCGACCATCGCCTCGATCGCGGTGCCGCCCGCGTTCAGGATGTCGCGTCCGGCCAGCGCGGCCGCGCGATGTGGCGCGCTGATCGCGCCCTTGTAGCCCATGGAAGAAGTCAGCATGTCACCATCCGATTGCCTGGGGCAGCCAAAGGGCTAGCCCGGGGAAGAGAAAGACGAGCGCCAATGCGAGCGCCTGAAGCCCGATGAATGGCACCGCTCCCTTGTAAATGTCCAGAGTGCTTACCTCGGGCGGGGCCACGCCCTTGAGGAAGAACAGCGACCAGCCGAAGGGCGGGGTCAGGAAAGAGGTTTGCAGGTTCAAGCAGATCAGGACGCCAAGCCAGACCAGATCGACCCCATTGGCGATGAAGAAGGGCAGGAAAAGCGGCAGGGCGATGTAGGTGATTTCGATCCATTCCAGGAAGAAGCCCAGCACGAAGACCAGGAGGAGCATGAACAGCAGCGCGCCGTTCACCCCGCCGGGCACCCAGTCGAACATCAGTTGGACAAGATGCTCGCCCCCGAGGCCACGGAAGGCCAGGCCAAAGACCTGCGCGCAGATCAGGATGAAGAACACCATCGACGAGATCAGCAGGGTGGAGCGGGCCACCTGTTTCAGCAGATCGAAGGTCAGCCGACCCGATAGCGCGACGAAAGCCAGCGCTCCGATGGCGCCCATGGATGCGGCCTCGGTCGGGGCGGCAAGACCGCCGATGATCGAGCCGAGCACCGCAATCACCAACCCGATGGGCGGACCGACGACCAGCACGACCTTCCTGGCCAGTTGCGCGCCGCTCATCGCGTCGCGTTCCGCCTGCGGGATCGGCGGCATGAGGCCAGGTTTCCATGCCGCCAGCACAAGGATCGCCACGATGTAGACAGCAGCCAGCGTCAGGCCGGGGATCATGGCGGCGGCGAACATCGTGCCCACGGATTCGCCCAGGATTTCGGACAGAAGGATCAGCACCAGGGATGGCGGGATGATCTGTCCCAGCGTACCGGAGGCGCAGATCATGCCGGTCGCCAGCGATTTGGGATAGCCGCGCCGCAGCAGCGTGGGCAGCGTCAGAAGGCCCAGGGTCACGATGGTGGCCCCGACGATCCCAGTGGCGGCCCCCAAGAGCACGCCCACCAGGATGATCGCCACGCCCATGCCGCCCGCGACCTTGCCGAAGACATGGCCGATGATGTCGATCAACTCTTCCGCCAGGCGGGATTTTTCAAGCATCACGCCCATGAAGACGAAGAGCGGGATCGCCATGAAAGTGTAGTTCGTCACCACGCCGTAGATGCGCGCGGGCAGCAGGTTGAACAGCATGGGGCCGAAACCCGCGTAGCCGAAGATCAATCCCGATACGGCGATGGCGATGCCGACGGGGATGCCCACGATCAGCAGCACGAAGAAGGCGGCGATCATGCCGATCGCCAGAAGATCGTTCGGAGACATGTCCGTTATTCCTTGATGTCAGACGCGCCGCGCGCGCACTTAGGTCAATGCCCGGACGGCCCGCCCTGGTTGGCCGGGTTCGGCAGGCCGAAGGCATGGCGCAGCGCATGGGCAAGCCCTTGCAGCGCCAGCAGGGCGAAACCCAGCGGGATCAGCGACTTGAGCGCCCATCGATAGGGTAGCCCGCCGGGGTTGGGCGAGGCTTCGGCGCGCAGCCAGGATTGCTGCACCCATGGAACGGATAGCCAGACCGCGTAGGCCGCGAAGGCCATCAGCGCAAGACCGCCGACCACCTCGATCGTGCGGCAGAGCCATGCGGGAAAGCGTTCGAACAGAACGTCCACGCGGACCTGTTCGCCGCAATAGAGCGCATAGGACATGCCGAAGAGGGCGATGGGCGAGATCAGGTGCCATTGCAATTCCTGCAACCAGACGGCCCCGGTGCGGAAGAGGTAGCGGACGAAAACATCGCCCGCCACCATCAGCACCAGCGCCACACAGGTCCAGGCCGCGATCCAGCCGAACAGCCGGACCGCGCCCTCGATCCCGTTCACGAAACGTGACAGGGCGCGCATCCTCAGACCTTGAGGATCGACTTGTGCCACGGGCCTTCGCTGATGCCGGCCCAGCGGTCGTGGTTTGCCTTGAAGCTCATGTAGCTGTCATGCACTTCCTTCACCAGCGGATCGGCGGCGGCACGGGTGGCCAGCGTATCGGCGGTGGCGGTGCGCAGCGCTTCGACCACGGCCTCGGGCAGGACGGCGGCGGTCACGCCGAAGTTGTCCACCAGGTCGGACAGCGCTTCGCCGTTGACGGCCTCGGACCAGGTCATGCTTTCAAGGCAGGCGGCCATGCAGGCGGTTTTCACGATCTGTTGCAGATCGGCGGGCAGGCTGTCCCATGCGGCCTTGGAGATCAGCAGCTCGCCCGTGGTGGAGGGTTCGTGCCAGCCGGTGGTGTGGTAGAACTTGGCGGCGTTCTGCAGGCCAAGGCGGCGGTCCTGGTAGGGGCCGACGAACTCGGCGGCATCGATCACGCCACGCTCCAGCGCGGGGAAGATCTCGCCACCCGGCAGGACGCGGGCATCGACGCCAAGGCTGGCATAGACCTGCCCTGCCAGGCCGGGAATGCGCATGCGCAGGCCCTGAAGCTGGCTGATGTCCTCGATCGGTTCGCGGAACCAGCCGGTCATCTGCACGCCGGTATTGTTCATCGGGAATGCGACAAGGCCGAAGGGTTCATAGACCTTGTGCCACAGTTCCAGACCGCCGCCGTGATAGAGCCACGCCATGTGGCCGGCAAAGCTCATGCCGAAGGGGACGGTGGTGAAATACTGCGCGGCGAAGGTGGTGCCCGACCAGAAATAGCTGTTCGAGGCGTTCATCTCGATCACGCCCTGCTGCACGGCGTCGAAGCCTTCGAAGGCGGGGATCAGCTCGCCCGCGGCGAAATGCTGGATCGTCAGGCGGCCGCCCGACATGGTGGCGATCTTTTCGATGATGTCGGTGGGGCTGCCGGGGCCCACGGTGTAGAAGGGCGAGCCGGGGCCGTAGGAGTTTGTCATCTTCCAGGTGAAGCTGTCCTGCGCCCGTGCCACGCGCGGGGCGGCGATCGGTGCTGCAACGGCTGCGGCGGCTGTGGCCGTCAAAAACTTGCGACGTTCCATGATGTGACCTCTTTGTCTGGTCCGCACCTTGTGGGTATGGCGCGGTCCGGGTTCTGGTTGGTCTCCTCCGTGGGGGACAGCTAGGCCGTGCCGGGCCCCGGGGGCAGGGGCAGGGGGGCAGGGAACGGATCAGGATCGGGTTATTGTATACAATTTCCGCTTAGAAATGATTGAATGAATACAAATTAGGCAGCATTCGAAGCCGACACGCGGGGCGGTCGCAGCGTTTGGGGGAATCGTGCCTGCGGACCGCACCGGTTTGGATTTGACAACCCTGGGTCATGGCGACAGGCTGGCGGTCCCGTCTTTCCTTTTTCCTGATGGACCTGCGCGTGCCTTACCGTTTCGTTCACACGGCCGATCTCCATCTTGACTCGCCGCTGCGGTCGCTGGCGCTGCGCGATGCGGCGCTGGCCGAGGTTATCGGCCAGGCCAGCCGCGCCGTGTTCGAGCGGATCATCACGCTGTGCCTGGATGAACAGGTCGATGCCTTGCTGATCGCGGGGGATCTTTACGATGGGGCGCAAACCTCGATGAAGACGGCGCGTTTCCTGGCGCAGCAGCTCAGGCGGCTGGATGAGGCCGGGATCGAGACCTTCATCATCAAGGGCAACCACGATGCCGAGGCGCGCATCACCGGGCAGCTGGTGCTGCCGCCGTCAGTCACCGTCTTCGGGGCGAAGGCGAGCGTGGAGCGGCGTGACAAGGGCGGTCTGCACCTGGCGATTCACGGCATCAGCTTTGCGCGACCCCATGCGCCCGAAAGCCTGCTGGCGCGGTTCAAGGCGCCGGTGCCGGGGGCCATCAATATCGGGATGATGCACACGAGCCTTGATGGATCGCCGGGGCATGATCCTTATGCGCCCTGCCGCCTGGCCGATCTTCAGCAAAGCGGGTTCGATTACTGGGCGCTTGGCCATATTCACGCCCGTGCGCATCACCCCGGCGCGGTTCATGTCGTCATGCCGGGCATTCCGCAGGGGCGTGACATCGGCGAGGCCGGGGCGAAATCCGTGACGCTGGTCACGGTGGCGGATGATGGCGGCGTGACGGTTGAGGCGCGTAGCACCGCGCTGGCGCGTTTCGAACGGCTGGAGGTGGTGCTGGACGAGGCGATGGACTGGCCGGGGATCGTCGCGGCGCTGGGCACTGCCTTGCGGGGTGCGCGGCGCGCCCATGCGGAGGATCACCTTGTGCTGCGGGTCGCGCTGACGGGGCGGAGCGGGCTTCTGTGGCGGCTCAGGCGTGATCTGGGGCTGCTGCTGGATGAGGCGCAACTGACCTGCGAGGCGATCGGCACGCTGTGGATCGACGGGATTTCGGTTGAATGCAGCGATGTGCCGCGTGCCGATACCGCCGGTCCCTTGGCGGAACTTGCGCGCGCGGTCGAGGCGATGACGACACCGCCCGCCACCCCGCCCGGTCCCGTCCTGACCGAGGCGGATGCCCTGATCGATGCGCTGCTCAAGGTTTTGCCCAAGGAATTGCGGTCCCTGCTGGGCGATGACCCGGCGGCGCAGAACGCGGCGCGCGATGCCTTGATGCGCGAGGGTGCGGCAGAGGTGCTGGCGCATCTGCAGGGGTTGGAGAATGACGCCTGATGCGCCTGCGCCGGCTTGATCTGACCCGTTACGGCAAATTCACCGACCGAAGCCTGGATTTCGGGGAGCGGCCCGCGCAGGGGCCGGATTTCCACATCATCTACGGGCCGAACGAGGCCGGGAAATCCACGACGATGCAGGGTTGGCTGGACCTGCTTTACGGTATTCCCCCACAAAGCCGGATGGATTTCCTGCATCCCTACGGTGCGATGCGGCTGGGGGCCTGCATCGAGGCGGGGGGCGACCTGCACGAGGTGATCCGGACCAAGGGGCGCACCGGCACGCTGAGCGATCCTGCGGGCAACGTGATCCCCGAGGCCTTGTTGCAGGGTATCCTGGGCGGGATCGACCGCGCGGGTTACGAGGCGATGTTCAGCCTTGATGACGACACGCTGGAAAAGGGCGGTGAAAGCATCCTGTCCAGCCAGGGCGACCTGGGCCAGATGCTGTTCACCGCCTCAAGCGGGCTGGCTGAAATGGGGCAGGCACTGGATGATCTGCGCGCCCGGGCGCATGGCTTTTTCCGTCCGGGCGGTCGCAGTGGCGGGCTGGTCGATCTGAAAAAGGAACTGTCCGCGCTGGAGCAGGCGGTCCAGGACAAGGATGTGGGCGCGCGAGACTATGCCACGCTTGTGCAGGAGCGCGACAGGGCGCAAGAGGCATGGGCGGTTGCGGATGCCGCGCAGGCGCTGACGCTGCGCCGGTTGCACGAGGTGGAACGGCTGCTGGCGGCCTTGCCGCTGGTTATGCGGCTGAGGCGGTACGAGGCCGAGCTGGCGGAATTGCCGGTTTTGCCCCCCCTGCCCGAGGGGTGGGCGGATGAGCTGGCGGAGCTGTCGCGCGAGCATGGCCAGATCGCGGTGCGGATCGAGGAACAGGGACGGCACATCGCGGCCATGCGCGACGAACTGGCGGCGGCGGTCGATGAT
Organism: Rhodobacterales bacterium; assembly: GCA_033839205.1. Taxonomy (GTDB): domain Bacteria; phylum Pseudomonadota; class Alphaproteobacteria; order Rhodobacterales; family Rhodobacteraceae; genus Seohaeicola. The sequence goes on from JAJLKH010000108.1 coordinate 6,468, forward strand.
CCGGCGATGCTGGCGCAGGCCGATGCGATGGCCGCCATCGAGGTGCTGAAGGCCGATCGCGACGGGGCGTTGCGCGACCTGCCCAACCGCCGTGCCGAGGCGGCCAGCCTGCAGGGCCAGATCGACCATCTGATGCGGCAGCTTGGACATGTCGATGGCGACGTGGCCGCCTTGCTGCTGCCGGCCCCGCTGGTGGCCGATCTGCGGGTCTTGATGGAACGTCATTCGGGCGTGGCCGCGGCGCTGGATGCGGCGCGCGAGGAAACGCGTGCCGCCGCGCAACGCCAGGCAGAGCTTGCCGCTGATACCGGGGGCGAGGCGCCGCCCGCGCCCGATCTGGCGCTGCTGGAGCAGATCGTCCAGAGCTTGTCGCGCAGCGATCCCGATGCCGGGTTGGATCGGGCCAGGTCCGCGCACCGCGCCGCCTGTGACAAGCGTGACGCGGGCTTGGCGCGGCTTGCGCCATGGCAGGGCGACGGGGCCGGGTTGGCGGCGCTGACCGTGCCCGCGCCAGGCCGGATCCGGGAATGGCGGCAGGGTTTGTCCGAGGCCCGCCATGCGATCGAGCGCGAAGGCGCGGCCATCGCGCAGACAAACGAGGAGATGGCCCTGGCCCAGGCGGCCTTGGACGCGGTCGCGGTTGCAGGTGAGGTGACGGTCGCGCAGGCCGCCGAGGTCCGGGCGCGGCGCGAACGGCTCTGGTCCGAACATCGCGCCGCCTTGACCCAGGACAGCGCCGACCGTTTCGAAGCGGCGCTGCGCGAGGATGACCAGGTGGCGGCCGCCCAGGCACGCGTTGTCGCCGATGCGCAGCAGCGCGCACAGGCGCAAAGCCGTCTGGCCGCGCTGGGCGCGACGCGCGCGCGCCAGCAAGCCCGGCTTGACGAAGCGCTGCAGGCCGAGGCGCAGGTGCGCGCCGCGCTGGCCGCCGCCGTGCCGCCCGGGTTGGATCCCGCCACGACACCCGATGCGCTTGAGGACTGGATGCACCGCCGCGATCTGGCGCTTGAGGCGCATGAGGACGCGCAGGCCGCGGCGCGGGATGAAAGCGCGGCCCGGGACAAGGTTCGGGCGGGGCAGGCCACGCTTGGGGCGGCGTTGTCGGCCTGCGGGCATCAGGTTGCAGCGGATGCGCCATTGGAGGTGCTGATGCTTCGGGCGCGACTGATCCTGGACCGCGCCCGCGACCGGGCGGCGCAGGCCGCGGCCGTGGCGGCGGCGGCCAACGACCTGGCGCGGCGGCAGGCGGCAGAGGCGCGCGCGGCGGCCGCGATGCAGGCGTGGCAGGCGGATTGGCAGGCCGCCTGTGCGCAGACCGCACTTGGCGATGCGGGGCATACGGTTGCCGCGATGGGCGAAGCGCTGGACCTGTTGCAGCAGATCGAGCGGCATTGGACCATGCTGCGCCAGCTGAAGGACCGGATCGCCAAGATGGACGGCAATTGCGCGGCTTTCGACGCGGCCATGGCCGAGCTGGCGCGCGCTTTGGCTTTGCCCGCCGGTGACGGCGCGGCACTTTGGCCGATGCTGCGCGCGCGTCTTCAGGCGGCGCAGGAGGGGCAGGCCCAGGCCGGGCGATTGCGGCGCAGACTGCAGGAGGCGGCGCAGCTTGCGGAAGGCCTGGCGCAGACCCAGGCTCGGCATGTCGCGCGGCTGGACGAGATGTGCGCGCATTTCGGGGGCATTGACACGGCGGCCTTGCCGCAGACCGTGGCGCAGGCGCAGCGGCGCGACGACCTGCTGGGGCAGCGCGACCACCTGGCGCGCGACATCTGCGAGACGATGGGCACCGATCTGCTTGACCAGGCGGTGGCCGGGCTGGACGGGCTGGAACGCCCTGCGCTGGCGGCCGAGCGGGACGGGTTGAGTGCAACACAGGCGCAGCAGGCGCAGGCGTTGCAGGCGCTGTATGCGCGCCTGTCGCAGGCGCAGGCACGGCTTGACGCCGTGGGCGGCGATGATGCCGTCGCGCAGCTGCAGGCGGCCCGCCAGACGAAGCTTCTGGAGATCGCGGACGCGGCGCGCGGGTTCTTGCGGCTGCGGCTTGGCGCGATGGCGGTGGATCATGCCTTGCAGGGTTACCGCGACACGCATCGCAGCGCGATGATGCACCGCGCCTCGGAGGCGTTTCGCACGATCACGCGGGGCGAATACAGCGGTCTTGCGGCCCAGCCCGAGGCCGAGCGCGAAGTGCTGGTGGCGATCGGCGCGGAAGGCGGGTCGAAGCTGGCGCGCGATCTGTCAAAGGGGACGCGGTTCCAGCTTTACCTTGCGCTGCGCGTGGCGGGTTATCACGAGATCGCGGGGGCCAGAACGACCGTGCCCTTCATCGCCGATGACATCATGGAAACCTTCGACGACGATCGCGCCGCCGAGACGTTCTCATTGTTGGCCGAGATGGCGCGGGTCGGGCAGGTGATCTACCTGACCCATCATCGCCACCTGTGCGACATCGCTGGGCGGATCTGTCCCGCGGTGCGCATCCATGCGCTGGGCTGATCCCTTCGGCATGGATATTTGAAGCAAGAAGAAACAGGGCACACCGGCGGCGGCGCGGATGCGCGGCGAGGGTGTCAGTGCCGGGCAAGGATCGCCGCGGCCGCGGTCTGGCCTGCATCCAGCGCGCCTTCGATCAGGCCGGGGCTGCGGGTGGATGTCTCGGACACGGCCAGGTGGAGGTGGCCGTCGAGCTGGGGTTGGCGCAGGATCGCAGGGGGCAGGTCCGGATGGGCGCCGGTGTGATCGGCCGGGGTGCAGATCAGCGGATCGCGCGCCCAGTCCCGGATCGTGATGTCGCGGGGGTGGCCGGCGTCCGGGCCAAGGCAGCGGGCGAGTTGCGCGCGGATTGCGGCCTTCAGCGGGGCGGGATCGCGCATGGCGGGCGGCAGTCCGATGAAGCCGAAGAGTGCGGCCTGCCCATCGGCGCTGCTGTGGTCATGCACTTCGGTCAGCGGGCCGATGCGGCTGGCGATCCGGCCCGAGAGGCCCATGTCGCGCCAGAACGGGCGATCATAGAGCATGACCGCCTTGGCCTGACCGGCCATCCATGTGGGTGTGGCGCGCATCGCTTGCAGCAGGGCGGCGGGCGCATCGGGCATGGCGATGCCGGCGGCGGCGATCCTTAGCGGGGTGGCCAGCGCCACGTGCCGGGCCGCGATGCGCCGGCCGCGGTCATCGGTCAGTGTCAGCCCGCCTGCAGCGCGTTCGATCCGGGTGATGCCACGGTTCAGATGCAGCGCGTCGGCCGGCAATCCGGCGGCCATGGCCTGCACCAGTGCCGAGGGGCCGCCCGCGATCCGAACCATGCCATCCTGGCCGGGCAGCGGCGCGCGGACAGGTGACGGGTGATAGCCTTCTATCATGGCGTCGCCCGCGTTGGCCTGATCGAAGGTGGCAAGGTCCAGACGGTCGAGCCAGTGCGCCACGACAGGCTGATGCGGGGGCCAGACCCATGTCGGGCCGAGATCGGCGAGCGCCGTGCCGTCCGCGTCGCGCAGCGACAGGATGCGGCCGCCGATGCGATCGGCGGCGTCAATCACCGCAACGGCCAGGCCCTGTGCATGCAGCACATGCGCGCAGGTCAGCCCGGCGAGGCCAGCGCCGATGATGACGATCTCGGTGTTCTGCATGATGGATCGGCCTTTTCGCGGCGGGCGGCGTGTCGGTCCGCACCGGCGCCCTCCTTTACAAAAAATTCACAAGATCGCAACAAATCGGTCGCGCAGCCGTCCTATTCCGGTCCCCGGACCGCAAGGGGGACTGACATGTTTGCCGTCAAGAAGCTGACCAAGCGTTTCGGCGCGAATACGGCCTGCGATAACGTGAGCTTTTCCGTATCCGCGCCCAAGATGATCGGGATCATCGGGCGTTCGGGGGCGGGCAAGTCCACGCTGCTGCGCATGCTGAACCGACTGACCGATGCGACGTCGGGCGAGGTGCTGTACCGGGATCGCGACATCCTGAGCCTGAAAGGCGCGCAGAAGCGCGCCTGGCAGTCGGATTGCGCGATGATCTTTCAGCAGTTCAACCTTGTCCCGCGCATGGATGTGGTCAGCAACGTTCTGCATGGCACGCTCAATCGCCGCTCGACCCTGGCGACGCTGTTCAACCTTTATCCATCCTCGGATATCGAGCAGGCGATTGCCATCCTCGAGCGGCTGGGCATTGCCGATCATGCGCCCAAGCGCGCCGAGGCGCTGTCGGGCGGCCAGCAGCAGCGCGTGGCGATTGCCCGCGCCCTGATGCAGGACCCGCAGATCATCCTGGCGGATGAGCCCATTGCCAGCCTTGATCCGATGAATGCCCAGGTCGTCATGGAGGCGCTGCGCCGCATTCACGAGGAAGATGGCCGCATGGTCATCGCCAACCTGCACACGCTGGATACCGCGCGGCGCTATTGCGACCGCGTGATCGGCATGCGCGACGGGCGCGTCGTTTTCGACGGCACGCCCGAGCAACTGACGACGGGCGTTGCCCGCGACATCTATGGCGCCGACGCCAGCTTTAGCGAAGAGGCCACAAGCACCAGCATCGAGGCGCTGGCGCGCAGCGAGGCCGCTGCCCGCGCCATTCGCGCGGCCGAGGCCGCCGTCTGACATCCGAAACCTGAAACCCGCCCCCGTCGCCACCGCGCGGGGGTTCTTGCAAACCGGAGAGACCCATGAAGAAAATCATCGCAGCCATCGTGGCCACCACGGCACTTGTCAGCCCCGCCATCGCGCAGGACCAGATCACCGAATTCCGCATCGGCATCCTGGGCGGCGAGAACGCACAGGATCGCATGACCTCGAACGAGTGCTTCCGCGCCAAGACCGAGGCGCTGCTGGGCGTCCCCACCAAACTGTTCACGCCCGCCGATTACGACGGTGTCATCCAGGGTCTGCTGGGCGGCACCATCGACCTGGCGTGGCTGGGCGCCTCGGCCTATGCCAAGACCTACCTGACCGACCCGAACGCGGTAGAGCCGGTGCTGGTCAAGGTGAATGTGGACGGCTCTTATGGTTACCACTCGATCGGATTTGCCCGCGCCGACAGCGGCATCACCTCGCTTGAGGATATGAAGGGCAAGGTCTTTGCCTTCGGTGATCCGAATTCGACCAGCGGCTACCTGATCCCGTCGATCGAGATCCCCGAAGCAACCGGCGCCACCATGGAATCGGGTGATTATTTCGGTGAGGTCCGGTTCGTGGGCGGCCATGAGCAGACCATCGTCGCCGTGGCCAATGGCGATGTGGATGGCGGCGTGACCTGGGCCGATGGCCTGGGCGCATGGGAAGACGGCTACAACTCGGGTGCGCTGCGCAAGGCGTCCGATGCGGGGCTGGTCGACATGAACGACCTGGTCGAGATCTGGAAGTCGAAGCCGATCCCGGAAGGCCCCGTCGTCCTGCGCACCGCCCTGCCAGAGCGTGTGAAGCTGGACATGATCGGGCTGATGGCCTCGATGCCCTATATGGACAAGGACTGCGCCTACAACTTCATGGCGGGCGAAGCGCTGGGCATGATGCCGATCAACCATGACGCCTATTTGTCGATCATCGAGGCACGCAAGTCCAAGATGTGATCGCATGGACGATACCGACCGGGCCCTGATGCGGGGCCCGGTTTCTTTTTGCCGGGGGTAGACGAATGGCAGATGCGATAACCGCGACAGGCATGACCACGCAGCGCGTGCAGGACGGCTATATGCAGATGGTGCGCCGCAAGCGGATGTATGGCGGCATCATGATGGCGCTGTTCGTGGCGCTGATGGTGTCGGGTTTCATGCTGGCAGACAGCCGCAATGCCGGCGGGTTCTGGTCCGGTATCGGCAATATCTTCCAGTTCCCCTCCGAGGTTCTGGCCGAGGCGCGCGACAAGATCGCGCTGCTGCCGGGGCTGATGGTCAAATTCCTGCCCTCGCTGATCGAGACGATCAACATCGCCGCGGCCTCGACCCTGTTGGGGGCCTTGGCGGCCATCGTGCTGTCGCTGCTGTCGACACGCGGTCTGGCCTTGTGGCCCGCGCTGATCCCGGTGTTCCGGCGGCTGATGGACATGATGCGCGCCATCCCCGAGATCGTGATCGCGCTGGTGCTGATCTTCATCATGGGGGCAGGTCCGGTGCCCGCGATGATCGCCATCGCGATCCACACCGCAGGCGCGCTGGGCAAGCTGTTTTCCGAGGTGAACGAGAATGCCAGCCTCAAGCCCGTCGAGGGGCTGCAATCGGTGGGCGCGCGCTGGTCGCAGCGCATGGTGCTGGGCGTGATCCCGCAGGTCGCGCCCAATTACCTGAGCTATGGACTGCTGCGTTTCGAGATCAACATCCGCGCCTCGGCGATCCTGGGTTTCGTGGGGTCTGGCGGCATCGGCTATGACCTCAAGAACGCCTTCAGCTGGGGGCAGGGCCGCTATGACGAGGTGGCGGCGATCTTTTTGCTGCTGTTCGGCACGATCGTCTTTTTCGATCAGCTGTCGGGCCATTATCGCAACAAACTGGTGGGAAGGGTCTGACCATGGCGATGCTTGACGCAACCATGCCGCGGCAGGCGGCGGCGCTGGCGCTGTTCCGGCGCAAACGGCTGATTGCCATGGCGGTGCCCACGGTGATCCTGGCCTATTTCGTCTATATCTTCTTTGCCTTCGACATTCCCGGCCTTGCCGAACGGGCACGGATGGACAATGCCCGGATCCTCGTGGCCGACAGCTACAGCTACAAGACCCATGTCACGCGGGACAATCGCAATGGCGGCATCAGCATCGCCATCGAGGGCGAGGCCAAGGGCGCCTATGCGCCGGGCACCGCCCCCGACTGGGTGCAGCTGACGGGCGAGGATGCCGCGATCATCACCCTGCCGCGCGGCCACTTGGTCGAGATCGAGGGCGATGTGACGCGTGTGACCGTGCCGGGCTACGGCGTGATCCTGTTGCAGCCCACCGCGCGCGGGGTGGATATGGTGCTGCCGACGCCGGATGTGCCGGACTGGATCAACGCGGCCTCGAACCGGGTGATGATCACGACGGATGCGGGGCGCATCAGCATGACCCGCGCCCGGACCGAGGTGTTTCGCTATTCCTTCGGCTGGGAGCTGTTCTGGTTCACGCTGGACAGCCCCTTTCATGGCAAGTCGCTGGGCGCGTTGGCCGGGCTTGCCCTGTCATCCGAGCGGGTGGTGCCCGAGCGGTCGAACCTTGGCGCGATGGTGCATGATGTCTGGAACAACCAGATGTGGCGGCACAAGGATGTGGTCTGGGCGATTTTCGAGACGATCCTGATGGCGTTCCTGGGCACGATGGGGGCGGCGCTGGTCGCGCTGCCGCTGGCGTTCATGGCGGCGCGCAACTTCATGGCGCTGGGCAGCGTGCGTTTCGCACTGCGTCGCCTGTTCGATTTCGTGCGCGGTGTGGACGGGTTGATCTGGACGATCATCCTGAGCCGCGCCTTCGGGCCCGGCCCGTTGACCGGGGCACTGGCGATCCTGATCACGGATACGGGCGGCTTCGGCAAGATGTTTTCCGAGGCGCTGGAAAATGTCGATGAGAAGCAGATCGAAGGCGTGCAATCCACCGGCGCAAAGCCGTTGCAGCGCTACCGCTTCGGGGTGATCCCGCAGATCATGCCGATCCTGGCCAGCCAGGTGCTGTATTACCTGGAAAGCAACACCCGCAGCGCCACGGTGATCGGTGCCATCACCGGAGGCGGCATCGGTCTGCTGTTGACGCAGGCGATCATCACCCAGAAGGATTGGGAAGAGGTCACTTATTACATCGTTCTGATCGTGCTGATGGTCATGGTGATGGATACGGTCTCGGGGGCGTTGCGGCGTCGGCTGATAAAAGGCGATGGCAGCGGGCATTGAGAGCGGAACGATGAGCATGTGCAGAACGATGAAAGGCAGGCTGTCGTGAAGGACCTGAAAGCCGATGCGCCCTTGCTGCATCCCGATTGCGAGATCACGGATGTTGATTTCGGCGGCTGGTGCGAGGTGGGGCGCGGCACGCGGATGGCGCATGTCGGCATGGGCGACTACAGCTATTGCGACCGCTATTGCGACATTGCCAATGCCACGATCGGCAAATTCGCCAATATCGCCAGCTTCGTGCGGATCGGGGCTACGGATCACCCGCTTGATCGCGCCTCCTTGCATCATTTCATGTATCGCAGCGCATCCTACTGGCCGGATGCGCAGGATGATGCGGAGTGGTTCGAAAAGCGGCGCGCAAGGCGGGTCGTGATCGGGCATGACACCTGGATCGGGCATAATGCGCAGATCAAGCCCGAGGTTACCGTCGGACATGGGGCGGTTGTCGCCTCGGGCGCGGTGGTGACGCGCGATGTGCCGGCCTATGCCATCGTGGCGGGCGTGCCGGCGAAGGTGATCCGCATGCGCCTGCCCGAGGATCTGGCCGCGCGGCTGATCGCCCTGGGCTGGTGGGATTGGGACCATGCGCGTCTGCGCGCGGCATTGGCCGATTTCCGTGCCTTGCCGGTCGCGGAGTTCCTTGAGCGCTACGAAGGCTAGGGGCAGTTATTCGGCGGCCAGGGTCAACCCTGCCTTGCCACCCAGAAAACGGCGCGCGGCCTCACCGGTCAGATGGGTCAGCCGCCCGGCGACAAGCGTCGCTTCGACCTGCCGGGTGGTGGCGTTGACCACGCAGAGATCGGCGCGCTTGCCGTAATCGATCACGCCACGGTCCGAGAGGTGCATGATTTCAGCCGGGCGTGTCGAGATCATGGCCCAGGCCGCCGGCCAGTCCATCACGCCGTCATCGACCAGCCGGAAGGCCGCGCGCGACAGGGCGGGGTAGTAGTAATCCGAGACCAGCGCATCACAGAGGCCGCGGCGGATCAGGTCGACGGCTGCGATATTGCCCGATTGCGACCCGCCGCGGACCACGTTGGGCGCGCCCATCAGCACCGGATCGTTCACGGCGCGCGCAAGGGCCGCTGCCGATCGCGCGGTGGGAAATTCGCAGATCCGCGCGCCGATCATCGAGAAACGCTCGCGGGTTTCGCCATCGGGATCGTCATGGCTGCCGTAATGCACACCCAGCGTATCGAAAGCTTCGGCCAGGCGGCAGAGGTAGCGGGGAACCTGCGCCGACTGCTTGCGCGTCGCCTCGACCAAGGCCATCTGCGCCTCGGGGGTGCGGCCGGATTTCGCGGCCCAGAGCGCCAGTTCGACCGGGCGCGCCTGCGCCAGGGTCACGGCCTCGTCCAGGTGGTTGTTGAACACCACATAGTCGATCCCGAAGCGGCGCACGGCGGCCAGAAGCCGGTCGGCCGTGTCCACGGTATGCGTCTCGACCCGCAGTTGCAGGCGCAGGTCGGTCATCATCTGCGGGCGCAGCGCGGCCAGGGCCTCCATCATGTCTTCGGCGGTGTCCGGGCTGCGATGCCCGCCTTCCCATGACCAGCTTTGCGCCAGCCATGCGGTGGTCACGCCATTGGCCGCCGCATCGCGATCGGTGGCATGCAAGCCGGTTTCGATCGGGAACGGGGCAGAGGGGCGCGGCGCGATATGCCGCTCGAAGGCGTCGCCATGCAGGTCGATGATACCGGGAAGCACAAGGTAGCCGGTCAGGTCCACTTCGGGCAGGGGGCCCTTGGAGATCACGCCGCCTTCGATGGCGACGGAACGTTCCTGCATCATGCCGTCGCGCAGGACGGTCGCGCCGACAAGGCGCAAGGGTGGGTGGAATTGGAGTGGCATCATCGGTTCCCTGACTGGCTGGACCTGTGGATAACCGACAATCGTATCTGTTCTGTGACGGTTTCAGCCGTCCGCAGACATGATCAAGGTGACGTGATCACCGACAAAGACAGTCCGGCCGTATTCCACGGGTTGGCCATCCGCGTCATGGTTGATGCTGATGCTTTGAAGAACCGGATCACCCTCGCGCAGCATCAGGTGGCGTGCCTGCATGGCAGAGGCGCGGCGTGCTGACAGCCGGGTCACCGCACGGGTGTAATCGGGCAGGCCGCAAGCGGCCAGGGCCTGCGTGACCGATCCCGTCCGGTGCAGATGAACCGGCAGATCGGGCAGGGCGTCAGCGGGGAACACGCTGATGAAATGGGCAATTGGCACACCATCGGCCAGCGATACGCCTTCGGCGCGGTGGACGCGGGCGCCGGGGGGGATGGCCAGGGCCTCGGCCTCTTCGGGGTCTGCATTGCGCGTGTCGATGTGCAGAAAGACCCGTTGCGGCAGGCGCCCCGCCGCGGCGAGGTTCTGATGAAAGCGCACGCGCCGGCCCAGCGGGTATTCGGTGGGCGGGCGCGACACGAAAGCCCCCGCACCGCGCCTTGTGGTGATGGTGCCATCCTCGATCAGCCCGGACAGGGCATGGCGCACCGTGTGCCGGTTGACACCGAAGCGGCGCGCCAGGGCTACTTCGGTCGGCAGCTTGTCACCGGGCCGGTACTGGCCGCCGGCAATCTCGGTGCGCAGCGTCGCGGCGATCATGGACCAGAGCGGGGTCGTCGTCATGCAGTGTCACCAAAATTTCATGAAGCCGCGCTTGCCTGGGCAGCAGGTTATGGGTAAAGATTTGTATAGTTGTATAGTGGTCTAGACAACTTGGCAAGATGTCGGTTGACGGGCCACGCAAGCTGAAAAAGGGGGCGGTGATGGACCGCAAGGAATGGATGGGGCTTTTGGCCCGGGCGCCTGCCGATGCTTTGGACCGGTTGTGGCGCAAGCTGGATCTTGCGCCTGCCTATCGCTGGCTGCGCCCGCCGGAAGTGGGCGGCGTGATGGTGCGCGGCCGCATGGGTGGCACTGGTGCTGCATTCAACCTGGGCGAAATGACGGTGACGCGCTGCGCCCTGGCGCTGGATGGCGGTGCGGTGGGGCATGGCTATGTCCAGGGGCGGGACAAGCGACAGGCCGAACAGGCCGCGCTGGTGGATGCCCTGATGCAGGGCGATCTGGCCGCCCATGTCCGGGCGGCGCTGCTTGCGCCGCTGGCGGCGCAGATGCAGGCGGCGCGTGATCTGCGCGCGGCAAAGGCCGCCGCCACGCGGGTTGAATTCTTCACACTGGTGCGGGGGGACGACTGATGGATCAGTCCGTGATGACAGGCGGGTTTTCCGATCCGTCGATCCAGGCGGCATGGGGGTTTCGTGCGGGGATGAACGCCATGGCGCGCCCCGGCGATATTCTTGCCGTGCAAGGCGCGCAGGCGCCTGCACCGGTCAGCGAAGCGGCCGCCGTATTGTTGCTGGTGCTGTGCGATCCCGATACGCCGGTCTGGCTGGCGCCATCGCATGACAGCGATGCCTTGCGCCGCTGGGTCGCCTTTCATACCGGCGCACCGATTGTCGCGGCGCGGGGCGACGCTGCGTTTGCGCTGGGGCGATGGGACAGTCTTGCGCCGCTGCGCGACTACCGCATCGGCACGTCGGAATATCCCGACCGGTCCGCGACGCTGATTGTCGAGATGGATGACCTGCGTGCCGAGGGTGCGGTTCTCACAGGCCCGGGCATCAAGGAGGTGGCTGGCCTGAACCTGCCGGATGTGGCGGCGTTTCGTGCCAATCGCGCGCTGTTCCCGCTCGGTCTGGATTTCTTTTTCACCTGTGGCGACCGGTTGGCGGCCTTGCCGCGCAGCACGCGTGTCACCGATCCGGTGGAGGTGTCCTGATGTATGTGGCCGTCAAGGGTGGCGAGCGCGCCATCGAGAATGCCCACGCCTGGCTGGCCGAAGAGCGGCGCGGCGATCCGTCCGTGCCCGAGTTGAGCCTGGCGCAGATCCGCGAGCAGATGGCGCTGGCGGTGAACCGGGTCATGGCCGAGGGATCGCTTTTCGATCCCGACCTGGCGGCGCTGGCGATCAAGCAGGCGCGGGGCGATCTGATCGAGGCGATATTCCTGATCCGCGCCTACCGGACCACCTTGCCGCGTTTCGGGGCCTCGTTGCCCGTCGAGACGGCGAACATGCGCTGTGACAGGCGCATTTCGGCCACTTTCAAGGATGCGCCGGGGGGGCAGGTGCTGGGGCCGACCTTCGACTACACCCATCGTTTGCTGGATTTCAAACTGGCCGCCGAGGGCGAGGTGCCCGCCGCGGCGCAGACTGCGGCAGCGCAATCCGGGCCGGTGCCGCATATCACCGAATTTCTGAACCGTGACGGGTTGATACAGTCCGAGGATCGGCATGACGACACCCCGCCCGACCTGACCCGCGAGCCGCTGGAATTTCCGGCGAACCGCGCGCTGCGTCTGCAATCGCTGACGCGGGGCGACGAGGGGTTCGTGCTGGGCATGGCCTATTCCACGCAGCGTGGCTATGCGCGCAACCATGCCTTCGTGGGAGAGTTGCGCATCGGGTGCGTACCGGTCGAGATGGAGATCCCCGAGCTGGGTTTCGCCATCGAGATCGGCGAGGTCGAGCTGACGGAATGCGAGACCGTCAACCAGTTTGCCGGATCAAAGACCGAGCCTGCGCAATTCACCCGTGGCTATGGGATCGTGTTCGGGCAGACCGAACGCACGGCGATTTCGAGGGCCTGGGTGGACCGCGCGCTGCGCTGGCGCGAGTTGGGCGAGGATAACCTGGGCGCGCCCGCGCAGGATGAGGAATTCGTGCTGTCCCATGCCGACAACATCCAGGCGACCGGGTTCCTGGAGCATATCAAGCTGCCCCATTACGTCGATTTCCAATCCGAGATGGAACTGGTGCGCCGCTTGCGCGCCGAGGCTGAAGCTGCGGGACGGGAGGCTGCGGAATGAGCCTAGTCGCCGCCTCCGCCGTCACCGTCGCCGCACCCGTCATCGGCCTCCCAGGCCCCGCGCGGGTCCTTGGTTGCGCGACATTCGCGGCCGTTCTTGTCGATCCAGATGAAAAAGGTCACCCCGCCCACAGTTTCCGTCCGCATGCTGCGCCAGCGACGCAGGAGGAGCCAACTATGCCAAGTGAAGACGATGCCGAAGATCGGAAAAAGCAGATAAATCGATCGCTCGACCACGCCAAGCTCCGACACGGCCCCGAACAACAGAGGGGTCACCGTGCAGGCAGTCCAGAAAATCGCAAATATCAAACGTCCCATATCGGGGATATCGCGCAGGAACTTGGCGAAAAGGTGACCCATGTCTGACTATAATTTCGCCTACCTCGACGAGCAGACCAAGCGGATGATCCGCCGTGCCATTCTCAAGGCGCTGGCCGTGCCGGGCTACCAGGTGCCATTCGCCAGCCGCGAGATGCCGATGCCCTATGGCTGGGGCACAGGCGGCGTGCAGGTCAGCGCCGCCTGCCTCGTGCCCGAGGACCGATTGAAGGTGATCGACCAGGGGGCCGACGATACGACCAACGCGGTATCCATCCGGCGGTTTTTCGAAAAGACCGCAGGTGTGGCCACCACGGGCCGCACGTCAGAGGCGACGCTGATCCAGACGCGACACCGCATCCCCGAGGAGCCGCTGACGCGCGATCAGATCCTGGTCTACCAGGTGCCGATCCCGGAACCCCTGCGGTTCCTGGAACCGCGCGAGACCGAGACGCGCAAGATGCACGCGCTCGAGGAATACGGGCTGGTGCATGTGAAGCTTTACGAGGATATCGCCCGCCACGGGCAGATCGCGACATCCTACGCCTATCCCGTCAAGGTCGAGGGGCGCTATGTCATGGATCCTTCGCCCATTCCGAAGTTCGACAATCCCAAGCTGGAAAGTGCTGCGATCCAGTTGTTCGGCGCGGGGCGCGAACAGCGCATCCATGCCCTGCCGCCTCATTGCAAGGTCGTGAGCCTTGATTTCGAGGATCATCCTTTCGAGGCCAGCAAGGCCGATCATGATTGCGATCTGTGCGGGTCCGGCACCTCTTACCTTGATGAGGTGATCGTGGATGATGCGGGCGGGCGCATGTTCGTCTGTTCCGACACGGATTACTGCGAAACGCGTCGCGGTGCGGGCCATCACGGGCGGCTGGCCGCCACCCGGCAGGAGGATGCGGCATGACCCCGCTGTTGCAGGTGAAAGGGCTGACAAAGCGCTATGGCGCGCGGGTCGGCTGCGCGGATGTGAGTTTCGATCTCTATCCCGGCGAGGTGATGGGAATCGTGGGCGAGAGCGGCTCGGGCAAGTCGACGCTGCTGAACTGCCTGGCCGGACATCTTGAGGCGGACGAAGGCGAAGTGATGTTCGACACCCGCGCCGAGGGGCTGCGCGATGTGCGCGCCATGTCCGAACCCGAACGGCGCATGCTGGCGCGCACCGACTGGGCCTTTGTGCATCAGAACCCGCGTGACGGCTTGCGGATGGGGGTCAG
>JAJLKH010000109.1:0-3862 GCA_033839205.1 Rhodobacterales bacterium
GTATCCTTGGGGCCGATGTCGAGCGCGCCTTGTTCGCCCTTGGCAATGGCGGTGCGTCCTTCGGGGTTCTGGTAATCGGGGCGCAGCCAGCGGATCAGGCCGCGCGCTTCCTCGGCTGCCCTTTCGCGGTTCAGGGCCACAAGGCGGTGCAGGATGTCATCGTCCGACAGATCGGCGGGCCAGCCATAGGCCTCGGCCACGGCGGCGTCGATCTGGTCGTGAATGTCGCGCAGGATGCCGACCAGCCCTTGATCATAGGTTTCGCGGTCCTTGCCTTCGATCCGCTGCCCGGCGCGCAGTTTTTCCAGCACGTTATACATGGCGGTCAAGGTCAGCTTGGGATGTGCCGCCTGACGCTCTTTCCGATGCGCGTCGAGTTGTTCACCCAGAGCGCGCAGCCTGGCTTTCTGATCCTCGGTCGGATCAGGGAAGGGGAAGGGGTCAAAGCATTTGGATTTGTTGTAACGGGGGTCGTTGCCTACACCTAGCCGCCCACCCGCAGTCAGCGCCCACGTCACATGAAACCGTGACGACAAGATGGCCAAAGCAGCAGCGCAGTCCAAGCAAAAAGCGACAATTGTTTGATCTGGCAAAACTTCGGCTGGGAGAAATACGAAATTTCGGTGTTTTGCGGTCAGGACCGTTCCGATGAAGCGGTTAAGACCTGATTGAGCGTTGCGTAGGTCTGCGTTGTTGCGCCTATGTAACCACCATTTTTCACTTAAGTCTTTGTCCCTATTTGATGAGCGAAAAGGTTTCACCGTGTCTAGTAGCCACTGATAAATATGTGGCGCTTCTTTTCTTACATCCTGCTCGGACATTTTGTGTAAGTCGATGACATAGCGGTCTAATTTGCCAGCAATCAGCTCTTTCCCATTGCAGTATTTTCTAAGCAGGTTATTTGGAAGCTCGTTATAGGGTGATATTTTCTTTGCCACATCCTTTTCGACAACCATTCCTTCCCCGTGAGGAATTACCCCCGGAGTAACAAGTCTCTCGTTTGCTTTTAAAGCGGTGACAGATTGGACTTCTGGCCCAATTTGGAGATCAGCAAAAATTTTGCCCTTCTCGATCTGGAATGTGACAGGTCTGCCTTCGGATTCGGTGGCACCTTTCGCTTCATGAGTCACGGTCAGCAGGCGGCCCGGCGCGCGCCCGGCCTCGGCCACGGTCATGGCGATCCGCACCGCCGCCCCATCGCCCTCGTCCACCCAAGGGTGATCGGGAATGGCATAGGTCAGGGACAGGGGCGTTTTCGGATCGGCCAGATGCGGCTCCAACACCTTGCGGTTGAAGATCATCCTTAGCGAATTAGTGGTAATCAGGCCAAAGCGCCGCGTGCCCTTGGCCCGCGTCTTGTCGGACCCCGGTTTCCAACCGCGCGCGGCCAATGCGGCCTTGTCCCACCAATACATGACCAAATCAGCACTTTGCGGGATACGCGGGTAAGCGGCGCGCAGCGCCTCGGTATAGCCGTCCCCTAGTGCCTCGCGCATCTTGAGTTTTCCGATAAAGGGCGGGTTGCCGATTATGAAATCCGCCTGCGGCCATGTGGCGGGGGCGGGTTTGATGTAATCCAGCACGGTCACGCGCGCGGCGGGGTCGGGCACCTGTTCGCCCGTCACCGGATGGGTGATCGTGCCGATGCCATCCCAGCGGGTGACAGGCGCGCCGGTGTCGTCCAGCCGGGGTTTGGTGCCCTGATAGGTCAGCACCGCATCGCGGTTTTCGATATTGCGGAAGTCGCGCAGCACGGGTTCGGCGGGGGATGCCTGCCCATGGGTGCGGAAATGCCATTGCAGATAACCGATCCACAGCACCAGTTCGGCCACCGCCGCCGCCCATGGGTTCAGCTCGATCCCCAGAAACTGATGCGGGTCCACGGTATGGCCTGCCAGCGACAACGCGCCCTGATCCTCGCCCAATTCTTTCAGCAGGGCGGTCACTTCGCCCTCCAGCCGTTTCATCAGTTCCAGGGCCACGTAAAGGAAGTTGCCCGATCCGCAGGCCGGGTCCAGCACGCGGATATCGCACAGGCGGGCGTGAAAGGCGCGCACGGTGTCGCGGGCTTCATCCTCGCGGTCCAGGGCCGCCAAGTGCAGGGCCGAGGCTTGAATGGTGATCCACTCGGCGCGCAGCGGGTCCATGATCGTGGGCACCACCAGCCGTTCCACATAGGCACGCGGCGTGTAAAAGGTGCCCAGCTTGTGCCTTTGCCGCTTGTCCAAGGCGCGTTCCAGCAGGGTGCCGAAAATCGCCGGTTCCACTTCGCGCCAGTCGCGGCTGGCCGCGTCGATCAAGAGCGACAGTTGCACTTCGGACAGGGGCAGGGCGTCTGCTTCCTTGAACAGGCCGCCGTTGAAGCGTTTCAGGTCCGTTGTCAGGGTCGCGGAGAAGCCGCCCGTGTTCATCGTTTCCCACAGGGCTTTCAGGGCCGGGGCGGCATGTTCGGGGTGCCCGCGCAAACGTTTGAGAAGGTCCGAGAAACTGTTGTGCGGGATAAGGTCCACATCTTCGGCAAACATGGTGAACAGGCACCGCATCAGGAAACGCGCCACCGCCTCGGGTTCATGGCCCTGGCCTTCAAAGGATCGGCCCAGAGCGGCCAGCCGGTCTGCCACTTCGCGGGTGACTTGCGCCGCGATTCTTGACGGGTCCAGCGCCTGCGGATCGGTCCAGATCAGGCGCAGGCGTTCGCGGATTTTCTCGTCGCGCAGGTCGTCCATCTTGATGCGGTAACGGTTGCCATCGGGGTATTGCGTGTAGCCCTGACCCTGCCCCGAGAAATCGGCATAAACCTCGATCACATGGCCCACGTCCACGATCAGCAGGAAGGGCGGCCAGCCATCCTTGCGCGACACGGCACGGGCGTATCCATCCGCCTGCGCGCGGGCGCGCAGCATCGTGTCATCCCAGCGCCGCGTGCCGCGCGTGCCGTGGCCCTTTCTTGTGGGGCTGGGCACATCGGGCAGAAGGGCGGGTTGTGCATCATCCTCGGGCGCGGTGTTGCTTGTTCCCTGCTTGGCCTCCATCACGAAATGCCCAGCGCTATACAGGTCTATGAAACCGGACGATTGCGTCCCGGTGTGGATGAAGGTTACCGGGTGTTCGAAGCAGTAGGAGTTATCCCGCGTTGCGGCCTTGGCGGGATCGGGTTTTGGCAGGTCCAGCACCTCGCATAGTTCGTTCGCGAAGGTCTGGAAATTCGCGCGTTCGCTACCGCCGGAACGCGACCAGCGTTCAATAAAATCATCAACCTGCACAACGTCACCACTTAACAAACTACCCGATTATTCTTGCATCGGTTGTGGCTGAACATAAAGCGATTTTGCTTCATCCGGGGTCGTGGTCGTTTCGGTCCCCGGAATCTGCTTTTTGTGGATGTGCGGTTCTTCACCCCGGCACTGGTCCCGAAGTATGAGGCGGCAGAGTTCGCACCGCCCCTGTGGCGTTCCCCACCGCCTTGTGACGCCGTTCCAGTGCCGCCCGTTCGGCCCGTGCTTTTCCCATTCGGTCAATCGCCGCCATTCATCCAGCGACACGGCGCACAAGCCAGCCGTGTTGTTCCAAGATGCCCAGCGCGGCCGCTGCCTTGGGGCTTTCGCGCAGTGAGTTTGCGCATGGCATCGGGCGGTGACCGTGTGCTTTCGCAGATGTCTTCGCCCTTGTCGCAGGCCAGGATTGACCCGCCTCGACGCTGCCATGCCGCGGCTGTCGAGGCGGGTTCGCCTGCGTCACCCGCTGTAGAGGCCTGCCACCTTTGCGCGCAGGGAGATCAGGGCGAGGACGGTGTCGATGGTGGGGGTTGGGGTGTCTGTGACGCGGCCCAGTTCGCGGACGGATCCGACCAGCGCGTCGATTT
>JAJLKH010000110.1:0-35547 GCA_033839205.1 Rhodobacterales bacterium
GCCCAATCGCCGGACGTCTGTCGCCCAGCGATCGGCTGATCGCCCCGCAAGGAAGGCGGTGTGTATCACATTCTCCAGCCCCAAGGCCAAACCCAATTCGGCCGAGGTGAAGACGCCGAGACATTCCACGGGTCGCGGAGCGCGACGGGCGGCGGCGAAAATCTTGCGGCGGCCGTCCGCCGCGCCATCGCTCGCCTCGATCAGCCACGCCGCCTGGCCCGAGGCCAGGGCGGCCGAAACCTTCTCGAACCCCGAGATAAGCTGTCCGCCCCGCCGTGCAAGGCCCAGACCATCCAGAACGCGCCTGGCCAGCAGACGCTCCACCTGGTCGGCGAGGTCGGGCGGCGCGCTCGTACGGGTCTTGGCCGAGCGGGCGAACGCCCCCTTCTTCGCCGCCGCCAGTACCGAGTCGCGGTCGGCGGCGACCCAGACACCCCGACCCGGCAGCTTGCGCGCCAGATCCGGAATGACGACGCCATCGGGTCCGATGACGAAGCGGATCAGCGTCTCTTCCGGACGCACCTCGCCGGACACCACGTCGCGGCGCTCGCGGGCGGCTTCGGCCAGGGTGGCCGGCGCCGCGGACGACCGCGGCGCGCTGGGGCCGTCCGTGGGCAAGGGGCCTAGGCCTCCTCGCCCTGCGCCGGGCTGGCCACGCCGAAGACCATCTCTTCTTCGGTCAGCTCGCGCTCGACCTCTTCGTCCTCGTATTCCGGCTCGGGCTCGGCCTCGATCCACCCCATGGCCACGCGGGCGCGCATGATCAGCGCCTCGGCCTCGGCCGGATCCAGCCCGAAGGTCTCCAGGATGCCGGCTTCACGGACGCGCTCGCCGTTGCGGCTCTCGTACCAGCCGCGCAGGTCGTCGGGCGTCAGACCCGCCAGATCCTCGACGCTCTTCACGTCCCCCTGGCCCAGGGCCACGGCGATGGGCAGGGTCACGCCGGCGATATCGAGCACGGCATCCTCGACGCCCAGCTCGCGGCGCTTGGCGTCCAGCTCGGCGGCCTCACGCTCCAGGAAGTCGCGGGCGCGGGCCTGGATCTCCTCGGCGGTCTCCTCGTCGAAGCCCTCGATGGAGGCCACCTCGGCCTGATCCACATAGGCCACGTCCTCGACGCTGGCGAAGCCCTCGGTGACCAGCAGCTGGGCGATGACCTCGTCCACGTCCAGGGCTTCCTGGAAGAGGGCCGTGCGCTCGGCGAACTCGCGCTGACGGCGCTCGCTCTCCTGGCTCTCGGTCATGATGTCGATCTGCCAGCCGGTCAGCTGGGAGGCCAGGCGGACGTTCTGACCGCGGCGGCCGATGGCCAGCGACAGCTGTTCATCAGGTACAACGACTTCAATCTTGCCGGCTTCCTCGTCGATCACGACCTTGGTCACCTCTGCGGGTTGCAGCGCGTTCACAAGGAACGTCGCCTGATCCTCGTTCCACGGGATGATGTCGATCTTTTCACCCTGCAGTTCGTTCACGACGGCCTGCACGCGGCTGCCGCGCATACCGACACACGCACCCACGGGGTCGATCGAATTGTCATAGGAAATGACAGCGATCTTCGCGCGCGAACCGGGGTCACGGGCCACGGCCTTAATCTCGATGATGCCATCGTAGATTTCGGGCACTTCCATCTTGAACAGTTCCGCCATGAACTGCGGATCAGTCCGGCTGAGGAAGATCTGCGGGCCACGCTGCTCACGACGCACATCCTTGATGTAGCAACGGATCCGGTCATTCGGGCGATACGATTCGCGGCCGATCTTTTCGTTCCGACGCAGGATCGCCTCACCACGGCCGACATCGACGATGACGTTGCCATATTCTTCGCGCTTGACCACACCATTGATGATAGTGCCCTTGCGATCCTTGAATTCCTCGAACTGGCGGTCACGCTCTGCTTCACGCACCTTTTGAAGGATCACTTGCTTGGCGGATTGCGCAGCGATACGGCCCATGTCCACTGGCGGCACCTCTTCAACGAAAGTGTCGCCGATCTGGGGGTTCTCCATGTACTGCTTGGCCTGCTCCACGGTCATCTCGGCTTGGTAGTTCTCAAGCTCATCATCGGCCACGACGGTCCGGACGCGGGTAAAGGTGGCGCGGCCGGTCTTGCGATCGATCTTCACGCGGATGTCCATCTCCGAGCCGTAGCGGGATTTTGCCGCGCGGGCGAGGGACTCCTCCATCGCTTCGACCACAAGGCCGGGATCGATCATCTTTTCACGGGCAACGGCCTCTGCGGTCTGCAAAAGCTCCAGCTGGTTGGCGGAAGTGATTGCCATGGTCTCAGTCCTCCTCGGAACCGGTGTCGTTATCTGTTTCTATGTCGTCAAATTGGTCTTCATCGATGATGCCGGCAGCCTTGCGCTGACGCAGCATCTCTCGGATCAGTTCGTCAGTCAGGATCAACTTCGCATCGGACAGCCAGTCGAATTTCAGCCCGACCGTGCCTTCTTCAATGTTGATAAGAACCTCGTCGCCCTCAACGCCGGCCAGCACGCCCTTGAAGCGGCGGCGCCCGTCGATCAGCTCATCGGTTTCGATCCGCGCCTCGTAGCCTTCGAAAGTCTCGAAGTCCTTGAGACGCGTCAGGGGTCGGTCGATGCCGGGGCTGGACACCTCAAGCGTATATTCATCGACGATCGGGTCTTCCACGTCCATCACGGCGCTTACGGCCGTGCTGATCTCGGCGCATTCATCCACGGAAATCCCGCCTTCCGGGCGTTCCGCCATGATCTGCAGAGTAGAGGTTTTGCCACCCATCAACCGTATGCGCACCAGTTCGAATCCCAGATCCTCGATCACCGGAGTGACGATCTCGGCCAGGCGTCTGTCTATTGCGGCTTTGGCGATCAGGTCGTTGGTCATTGGTCAGGCTTGCCTTTCAGGCACAAAAAAACGGGCGCGCGGCCCGTTGATCTTTCCCGGTGGAGCGGTGGGAGTGGACCCCAACGCGCCGCTGTTAATGGGCATATACGCCGCAAGACCCGAGTCTGCAAGGGGTGATCGGGTGCTGGCAGCGCCCTAGCCTTCCCCGATACGGTCCATCACGCGGACAAGTTCCGCGCTGATGCCGGGTTCTGACAGGGCGTGCCCTGCGTTGCGCACCATGTGGAGTTCCACGTTCGGCCAGCGCGCGGCAAGATCCCAGGCTGATTGCGGCGGGCAAATCATGTCATAGCGTCCTTGCACGATGGCCCCCGGGATATGGGCGATCCGGTCGATCTGGTCGAGGATCTGGCCGTCATAGTCCAGAAAGGCACCGTTGATAAAATAATGATTTTCCAGCCGGGCAAAGGCGCGCGCATATTCGCCGGGACTTTCCCCGCCAATCCCGTTGGAATGGAACGAGGCCAGCGCATTCTCCCAGGCCGACCAGGCGCGGCCGTATTTCGTCTCGACCATCAGATCGCCGGAAAACAGCCGTTTGTGATAGGCCGCTATAAGGTCGCCGCGTTCATCCTGAGGAATCAGATCAACAAAACGCGCCCATGTCTCGGGCCAGAAACGCCCCGCCCCACCGCCATAGAACCAATCAAGCTCGGCCTTGGTGGCCAGAAACACGCCGCGAAGCACAAGGGCCGCAACACGATCGGGATGAGTCTGGGCATAGATCAGGGCAAGCGTCGCCCCCCAACTGCCGCCAAAGACAATCCACTGTCCGATATCCAGCTCGTTCCTGATCCTCTCGATGTCGCGCACCAGGTGCCAGGTCGTGTTGTCCTTGACGGATGCGTGGGGGCGCGAGCGTCCGCACCCGCGCTGGTCGAACAGGATCACTCTGAAAATTTTGGGGTCGAAGTAGCGTCGCATCGCGGGGCTGCATCCGCCACCCGGCCCGCCATGAAGAACGACAACCGGCATTCCTTGAGGATTGCCCGACTGCTCCATATAGACGGTATGGCCATCGCCCACGTCGATCATGCGCTGATCGAAAGGATCGACCGGCGGATGCAGATAGTGGACTGCGCTTTTTTGGCCCGAGAATTTGTCCATGGTCGTCCTATATAACGCCTGAGAGTAAAAGAGCACATGGAGAGCAGAATGCAAGCCGGACAGACCACGGTTGATCCCGCCGAAGTCGCCAAGTTCGAAGCTATGGCCGCGGAATGGTGGGACCCAAAGGGTAAGTTCAAGCCACTCCATATGCTGAACCCTTGCCGCCTTGATTACATCACCCGTCAGATTGCCGGAGAGTTCGGGCGCGATCTGAACACGATCGACCCGTTCAAAGGCCTACGCATTCTGGATATCGGCTGCGGTGGGGGACTTTTGGCTGAACCGATGGCCCGGCTTGGCGCGGATGTGGTAGGGGCGGATGCGGCGCCGCGAAATATACCCGTGGCGCAAATTCACGCGGAACAATCGGGCCTGACCATCGACTATCGCCATACAACGGCCGAGGACATGGCCGCGGCCGGTGAACAGTTCGACGTCGTGCTGAATATGGAAGTGGTCGAGCATGTGGCCGACCCGCTGGCTTATCTGACCGCCTGCCAACAGTTGCTGAAACCAGGTGGGCTACAGATCTGTTCAACCATCAACCGCAATCCCAAGAGCTTTGCGATGGCGATTGTCGGGGCGGAATACGTCATGCGCTGGCTGCCCAAGGGCACGCATGAGTGGAACAAGTTCATCACCCCGGACGAATTGTTCGACCTGTTGCGCAAGGCCGGACTCGACCCGGTAGATCGCAAGGGTTTCGTCTTCAACCCGATCACCTGGGGTTGGTCGATTTCGGACCGTGATTTGAGTGTCAACTACGTGACCGCCAGCCTGAAACCCGCCTGAGGGTATCAATCCTCTTCAAGTTTCAGGCGCAGCTCTCGCAGGATGGGGATGGCTGCACGCACCTTTTCATCACCCAGCTCCGAAATCAGTTCGGCGATCATGGGTGATATGGCATCAAGCGCCGCGTCGCGGGCGCGTCGCCCTGCCGGACTTATCGCAACCATCTTGCGCCGGGCATCATCCCAATCCGGCCTGATATGGATGTAACCGGCCCATTCCAGCTTGCCCAAGGTATTGGTCATGGCACCGCGCGTGACGTGAAAGCTTTTCGCCAGTTGGGCAGGGGTCCGTTCGGACCCGGAACGCGCAAGGTGGTTGAGCACCGAAAAATGCGAAATTTCCATCCCCTTTGGAAGCACCTTTGACAGGCGGTTCCTGACCAGCTGATCGGCGGTCAGTATTTCGCTGAACAATGCAACGGCAAGGGAGTTGCTGTTGTCAGGCATCGGGTGGAACAAACCTTCGATCATGGGTCAACGCGGGCACTCGCGCCCTCGCTTGTGCCACGTCGCCAATCGCAAGATCAACAACGGTGACACCCGGATCGGTGCCGGCATCGGCCAGAACCTCTCCCCAGGGCGAAATCACCATGCTGTGCCCATAAGTGCGACGCATGCCTCCTGTTGACGAGGGGTGCAGCCCGGTCTGCGCCGGGGCAAGCACGTAACAGCCTGTCTCAATGGCGCGCGCGCGAAGCAGGGGTTCCCAATGGGCGGCGCCGGTTACGGGGGAAAAGGCCGATGGAACGGTCAGAATCTGCGCTCCCGCCTGGGCCAAGGTGCGGTGCAGGTGAGGAAAGCGGATGTCATAGCAGACCGTCATACCGATCTTCGCGAAACCGGCATCGGCAAGAACCGCACGATCTCCGGGTCGGTAACCCGCAGACTCGCGATATGTCTCGGTTTCGGTCACCTGAACGTCGAACATGTGGATCTTGTCATAAAAGGCGCGAACCACTCCATCCGGACCGATGAGGAATGAACGGTTGGCAAAACGCCCATCCGGGTCCTTGGTCTTGAGGGCCAGAGACCCGATCAAAAGCCAAACGCCCAGTTCCGCCGCTTCACCGCGTAGCGCAATAAGAGTTGGATCGTTGTCCTGATCCATGAGAACCGCTTCTTGATGCGCGCGGCTGGTGGACACGCAATTGGTGACCTCAGGCGTCAGAATGAATTTTGCGCCCTGCACCGCCGCCTGTCGCATCATGTTCCGGACCATTTCGATATTGGCCTGCGGATCATCGCCAGACGTCAGTTGCAGAAGCGCGGCTTTCATTCAGGTTCAACCCTGCAAGAGCGCGTCAAGCTTGCCCGCACTTTCAAGCGCGTACAAATCATCACAACCACCGACATGGGTCGTGCCAACAAAGATCTGGGGCACCGTGCGACCACCATTTGCGCGCTTGATCATCTCGGGCTTTCGGTCGGGATGCGCCAGTACATCGATCTCGGAAAAGGTCACGCCTTTCTGGGCCAACAGACGCTTGGCGGCGTGGCAGTACCCGCAAAGTGGTGAAGTGTATATTTCAACGGTTTGCATGTCGTAGACTGTCCTTTGATCACGTCCAACTTGTCCGTGATTTAAGCGTCCTTTGCAACGCGCGCCAGTGTCAGCACGAAAACTTGCGCGGCACCGGCTGCAAGACAGGCCTCGCTGCAGGCGGCAAGCGTCGCGCCCGATGTCATCACATCATCAACCAATACAACCGTTCTGCCCACCATGATTTGCTGTCTGCTTCTTGTAATCGAAATGGCCGAGGCGAGGGTTGCAAAGCGGGCATCGCGGCTGGTCTTGTCCAGCGGTGCCGTACGGCGATGACGTGTCAGCAGGTCCGGGCAATGGGACTGTCCCAGCCTTGCGGAAATGGCTGTCGAGAGAAGTGCGGCCTGATTGTACCGGCGCCGCAACATGCGGGTCCAATGCAGCGGAACCGGCGCGAACAAGAGGTCAGGCAAAAGAATCGGCTGCGCCGCCTGGATCATCCAGCCGGCAGCCGGCTGGACGATGTCATGCCTATCACCATGCTTGAGCGCCAAAACCATCCTGCGGGCGGCGTCGCGGTACAATAGCGCGGACCGGCCGCGCGCCCAGGGACGGGCGATAGACATGCAGTCATCGCAGTGAACCACATCCGCTTGATCCGCTGTACCGGGAAGCGGAACCCCGCATAGATCGCAGACCAATCCACCGATAAATGCTGTATCGCGCCAGCATTCCGTGCAAAGCCCAAAATCACTTTCAACCATACCACCACAACACAGGCAGCGTGGCGGATAGACAAGGCGCAAGGCAGTTTGAAACTTACTTGGCATCCGCCTATATCCCGCTGATGATCCAGACACCCAAACTGACCGATCGCAGTGCCCTGACCCGCAACCGCTACCGCGCCGGGCGGAACCCTGCCCTGTTCCTGCAGGAAGAGGCCGCCGCCGAGATCAAGGATCGCCTGGAACTGGTTAACAGGTCATTTAAATCTCCTGCTGTCGTTACGGGTCATCCTCAGGTCTGGCAGTCTCTGATGCCGAATGCACGAATCGTCATGGATGAGGACCTGCTTGATCTGCCCGACGTGGCGCATGACCTTGTGATTCATGCCCTGTCCCTGCACTGGGCAAGCGATCCTGTGGGGCAACTCATTCAGGCGCGGCGGGCGCTTCGCCCTGATGGTCTATGCCTTGTGTCCCTTTTTGGCGGCTTGACCCTGCATGAATTACGCAGCGCCTTGGCCGAGGCCGAGGCGCGGATCACGGGCGGGTTGTCTCCACGAATCCTGCCGATGGCGGAAATTCGCGACTTGGGCGGACTTTTGCAGCGCGCCGGTCTTGCTCTACCGGTCGCGGATAGTGTGACCATCAAGGTCAGCTATCCTGATCCCTTCGCTTTGATGCGTGATCTGCGGGCGATGGGTGAAGGCAATGCACTGGATGCACGTCTGCGTCGCCCCACCCGCCGCTCTGTGCTGGAAGAAGCCGCTCGAATATATGTAGATCGGCACGCCGATGATCAGGGACGGATTCCCGCAACCTTCGAAATGATATTCCTCAGTGGTTGGGCGCCTGATGACAGTCAGCCCAAGCCGTTGCGCCCGGGAAGTGCGCAGGCACGGCTTGCAGACGCCTTGGGAAGCATCGAATCGAAGCTGCAAGATTGACGATCCGCCAAGAACCTTTATGTCCCCTGCTGACCCATTCAAAATTCAAGATGAACGAGGGCCCAGATGCTGGATGCCACTTCGACCGAAAAGACAAACACCATGGCCGTACGGCCGCCCATGTCGCCTGCGGACCACCCGAAAGTGGCCATGGGTAAAGTTGGCATTCTGCTGGCCAACCTGGGTACGCCGGACAACTATGATTACTGGTCCATGCGGCGCTATCTTAACGAATTCCTGTCGGATCGGCGCGTGATCGATTACAGCCCCTGGCTGTGGCAGCCGCTTTTGCAGCTGATTATCCTGAGCAAGCGGCCCTTCAGCAGCGGCAAGAACTACGAATCCATCTGGAACCACGACAAGGGCGAAAGCCCGCTGATGACGATCACCAAGGACCAGACCGCCAAAATCACCGAGACGATGAAGGCGCGGTATGGCGACAATGTCATGGTGGATTTCTGCATGCGCTATGGCAATCCCTCGACCAAGTCGAAGGTGCGGGCCATGGTGGATGCGGGATGCCGCAAGATCCTGTTTTTCCCGCTTTATCCGCATTATGCGGGCGCCACGTCAGCCACGGCGAACGATCAATTCTTCCGGGCGCTGATGGATGAAAAATGGCAACCGACAGCCCGTGTCGTTGATCCGTATTACGAGCATCCGCTCTACATAGAAGCCTTGGCGCAATCGGTGGAACGCGCCTATGCTCAGGAGGAGAACAAGCCCGAAGTCCTGGTCTGCTCGTATCACGGCGTTCCGAAACGTTACCTGATGGAGGGTGATCCCTACCATTGCCAGTGCCAGAAGACGACGCGGTTGTTGATGGAGCGGTTGGGCTGGGACAAAACCCAGATCGTGACGACCTTCCAGTCACGGTTCGGACCGGAAGAGTGGCTCAAGCCTTATACGGTCGAAGAAGTCGCACGTCTTGCCAAGGAAGATGGCAAGAAAAGGATTGCGGTGATTGCGCCAGCGTTTTCAGCGGACTGCATCGAAACCCTTGAAGAGATCAACGAAGAGATCAAGGAAAGCTTCGAAGAGGCCGGCGGCGATCACTTCACCTATATTCCCTGCCTCAACGACGACGATGCGCATATTGCTGCGCTGAGTGCGGTGATACAGGATAACCTCAAGGGCTGGCTGGATTGAGGCGCGGCGCGCGGCTGTCCGCTTGCGGCCTATGTTGAGGCAAATAAAAAAAGGCGGTGCCAAGCACCGCCTTTTTCTTTTTCAGTAAAGCTGAAATCAGCTTGCAACAGCTGCTGCGACCACTGCCAGGATCAGCAGCGGAACCAGAACGCCGCCGCCCGACGAGCCAGCGGTTTCTTCAACAACAACCGGTGCTTCCATAACGGGCTCTGCCATGTTGCCGGCATATGCGGTGGAAGCGGCGGCAGTTACAGCAGCAGCGAGAACGAGTTTCTTCATGTTAACCTCCAGATAATCGGCTGGCGTGCAAAGCACACCAAGCACCCAAGACGTACCTCGTATTATTGTCTAAAGCAGTAATCCAAGGCAATTGCAAATCTGCACGCACCTGTTTTCGGTGCTTCAGGTGAATGTCGTCAAATTAGCAACACCTGTGTTCCAACTTTGGTCATTTCGTACAATTCGGCGATATGTTCATTGTAAAGACCGATGCATCCGTTGGAGGATCGCCGCCCTATTTTGCGCGTATCGTGGGTCCCATGAATACGATAGTAGGTCCAGCTGAGGTACAGGGCGTGTGTGCCCAACGGATTGTCAGGACCGGGGGGCACGAAATCAGGCCATTCAGGGTTTCTGAGTTTCATTGAAGGTGTCGGCGCCCAACTTGGACCCTCGACTTTGCGAATCACGGACGTACGACCACGCCGTGTCAGATCCTCGGACAACGGCACGCTGGAAGGGTATAGCTTGTAGGTCGTTTGATCTTCGTCCCAGAAATGCAGTGCGCGCGAATCGATATCGACCAGCACGGCACCGTTGCGCAGATCCGAGAAGTAGGGCCGCCAGTCCAGCGTGCGGAAGCTTGATGCATTCCGGCGCACGACTTGCGACAGATCACGCTCTACCTCGACTGTATCGGCACCATTCACATTCTGGGCCAAGGCCGGTGTTGCAAGAAGCGACGCGCTTCCGGCAAGAAAGACGCGCCTGTTGAAGGCTGTTCCGCGGGTATCAGTCATCCAAAAACTCCAAGACAGAAATACTGTCGACCGATTAATCTTATTGCCTGAAAGACGCAGTCGCAAATCAAACCGGCGTCATTTGGCGCAGTCACGCCGAAGTGGGTTTAATATGCGGTATCGGCGGGATAAAGCAGGCGGGTTAGACCGGGAAAACTACACATGTTCAGACTTGCCGTCATTTTTACCACGACTTCGCTTTTTCTGGCCGCCTGTGCAGCTCCTCCACCGCCCAGTCTTGGGCCGGACGGCCGACCTTTGCCGCGCGTCTACCGTATCTCGGCCGGGGATTCGGCTGAAATTCAGTTCCGCATGCTCGATTCCGTCAACGCACTGCGCCAGGCAGCCGGTGCCGCCCCTGTTCAGTTGAGCTCGGAGTTGACGGCTGCAGCAGCCACCCATTCCCGCGATATGGCGGTCCAGAATCGGCCATGGCATTTCGGGTCTGATGGATCTTCGCCGATCGACCGGGTAAGGCGCGCTGGTTATCCTGGCCAACTCCTGGGCGAGACGATCTCGGAAACCTATGAGACCGAGCTTGAGACACTGGCCGCGTGGATGGATGCTCCAGACACGCGCCGCGTCATCCTGGAGCCCGCAGCCCGCAACATGGGTTTTTCCTGGCATCAGGAATCTAACGGCAAGATCTGGTGGACCTTGGTGATGGGGAACTGAGGCATCAGTTCCCAACACATAACTCTATCACAAAACGAAGGCCCCGGACGCTGTTCGGGGCTTGCTGATTTTCAGATGCAGCGCGTCAGGGAAAGATCGAAATCGGTGTTCCGTCCTGAACCATGGAATAAATGATTTCCATTTCTTCATCGGTCACGGCGATACAGCCCCATGTCCAATCGTTCTTTCCGTTCTGCCAACGCTTCGGGCGTCCGTGAATGAAGATGTCGCCCCCCGGATCACGGCCGGCTGCCTTGGCACGGGCGATATCCGCCTCGTTCGGGTAGGAAATGCCCAAGGATAAATGGAAACGGCTGTTCGGGTTGCGCCTGTCTATTATGTATTCACCTTCGGGTGTACGCCCATCCCCTTCGAACTGCTTGTGTCCAGCCGGCGCGAAACCAAGGTGAATATCATAGGATGCCAGAGGTCGGTCGAAATGCATCAAGTGCATGCGCCGTGCCTCCTTGAACACAAGGATGCGCGTCACGGGCGGGCCTTTATAGACCTTGAACTTTGAAGGGCCGCCAGCACAAGCGGACAGCCCAAAGGGTAGCGCCAAAAGGAAAAAACGCCTGTCTAACATATCTGCTCGTTCTTCTTATTTGGTAAACTGATACACTGAAACATGACCTGCAGATAGGCTAAATCGGCTTGATGGCGAAAGCGTTACACCTTGTCGCGGGCGTTCATCCTATCCTCGATCGCCCTTAACCGCGTCAGAACTTCATCGCGATAAGCATCTGTTTTTTCGTTACTTTCTTCTTGATGTGCATCCTGCATCGAGTTCACGACAAGACCAACCAGAAGGTTCACAACAGCAAAGGTCGTAACAAGGATAAATGGTACGAAGAAGGCCCAAGCGTAAGGATAAGCCTCCATCACGGGACGCACGATCCCCATCGACCAGCTTTCCAGCGTCATGATCTGAAACAGAGAATAGGCGCTGCGTCCGAGGGTGCCGAACCACTCGGGAAAGCTGTCGCCAAACAGCTTTGTCGCCATGACAGAACCAATGTAGAAGATGATCGCCATCAGTAGGAACACGCTGCCCATGCCGGGCAGGGCGGTGATGAACCCCTCGACAACGCGGCGCAGACGCGGCGCGACCGAGATGACACGCAAGACCCGCAGGATCCGCAACGCGCGCAGGACAGACATACCCTGCGCATTCGGCACCAGCGCGATACCCACGATCACGAAATCGAACAGGTTCCATGCCGAGCGGAAAAAGTTGCGCCCATGGGCGATCAGCTTGAGGACGATCTCGATCACGAAAATCGACAGGCAGATGCGGTCAATCGTCAGGATCAGGGGCCCTGCTGCAGCCATGGCGGCATCGGAGGTTTCCAGCCCCAGGGTCACCGCATTCACCAGAATGACGGCAATCACGAAATTGGTCACTAAAGGTTGGGCCAGCCATTCAGCCAGTTTGGTCCGAAAAGTCATCGCTCGCTCCGGTAGGAAGTGCTCTTGCGCGGCGTCAGATATGTGGGGCCTTGAAGGCGGCCGCAAGCTCTACATGGGTCGACCAGCGGAATTGATCCACGACTTGCACCCATTCAAGGCGATAACCTGCTGACAGCAGGATTTTTGCATCACGCGCAAAGGTTAACGGGTTGCAGGACACAAAGGCGATCCGCCCGATCCGCGATTGTGCCAGCTCGTTGACCTGCGCCTCGGCGCCCGCGCGCGGTGGGTCGATCACAGCCGCGTCGAAGCGTCTAAATTCGTCCGGAAGCAGGGGGCGACGGAACAGGTCGCGCGCTTCGGCCGTGACACGTTTCAGGCCGTCAGCCTGCCGCCAACCCTGATCCAACGCCTTGGCCATCGCGGCATCACCTTCGACCGCGTGCACCTCTGCCTGTGCGGCAAGCGGAAGCGCGAAGGTGCCGCAACCGGCAAACAGATCGACGACCCGCGCAGCGCCCTCAACCGCTTCGGCAACGGAGGCCAATAGCGCCGCCTCGCCTTCGGCGGTTGCTTGCAGGAAAGCACCCGGTGGCGGGGTGACGCGAGCTGCGCCGAAGCGCTGCACCGGGGGCACCCGCATACCTACCAGTTCGTCATCCCAGACAAGCCTGGCCAGCTTGAACCGCTCCACTTCGGCCGCCAGGGCAACGCG
Organism: Rhodobacterales bacterium; assembly: GCA_033839205.1. Classification (GTDB taxonomy): domain Bacteria; phylum Pseudomonadota; class Alphaproteobacteria; order Rhodobacterales; family Rhodobacteraceae; genus Seohaeicola. Next base: position 12,908 of record JAJLKH010000110.1, read on the forward strand.
CAGGGGCCCATCAAGGGGCTTGCCTCCCGTGACCATCACATCGAGGCCGCCCTCGCTCTGCGTGACCTGAACTGTCAGCTCGCCCTTGCGGCTGCCACCAGCGATCGCCAGCGCCTCGGACAGCGGCAAGGCGTCCAGCAGCTCGGGCAGCAGAAGCTGGCAATCGGGAATCTCGATCAGCGTATCCGAGGCACGGGCGTGAAACCCTGCCAGCGCACCCTTCTTTGTGCGCCGGGCCGATATGGCCGCACGCCGACGGGAACGGGGCGGGGATGTGAGTATGGGACGAAACTCTGCTTCGATCCCCTGCGCGAACAGGGCCGCGCGCACCACATCGGTTTTCCAGCTGGCCACGAAATCATCGGATGCATGCATGACCTGGCAACCGCCACAGGCCTTGTAATGCCGACAAGGTGCCGCGACGCGGTTTGACGATGGCGTGATGATCCGCACATCCGTTAGCCTGTCACCGGTCAATGTGCCGGTCACGACCTCGCCGGGCAGGGTCATCGATGCAAATACAGGGCCTTGGGCGATCCCGTCGCCCTGATGCCCCAATCGGATGATGCGATATTCTGTCATAGGGCGCGGGATACTCCGGCGCGGGCTTTGCATAAAGCCCTATTCGGCGGCATCCCGTAGCCCGATGAAGCCGCCCGACTGGCGGTTCCAGTAACGCGCGTAAAGCCCGCCCGCCGCTAAAAGATCATCATGCGTGCCCTGTTCCACGATCCGGCCCGCATCCAACACCACAATCCTGTCCATCTGGCTGATCGTGGACAGCCGATGCGCCACGGCCAAGACGGTTTTACCGATCATCACACGCTCAAGCGCGGTCTGGATCGAGGCTTCGACTTCGCTGTCCAATGCGCTTGTCGCCTCGTCCAGCACAAGGATCGGCGCATCCTTGAGGATCGCGCGCGCCAAGGCTATCCGCTGACGCTGCCCGCCAGACAGCTTCACACCGCGTTCACCCAGATGGGCATCATAACCGCGCCGCCCCTTGTGATCCTGCAGATCCTTGATGAAATCATGCGCCTCGGCCTTTTTGGCGGCGGCGATTACTTCGGCTTCTGTGGCGTCGGGACGGCCATATAGGATGTTGTCGCGGGCAGACCGGTTGAACATCGCGGTTTCCTGCGTAACCATCCCGATCTTGCGACGCAGGCTTTCCTGCGTCACCTCGCGGATATCCTGCCCGTCGATCAGAATCCGCCCTTGCTCGGGATCATAGAGCCTGAGCAGAAGCGCGACGAGGGTTGACTTGCCCGCACCAGAAGCACCGACGATCCCCAACTTTTCGCCTGGCTTCACCTCAAGTTCGATGTCGCTGATGCCGCCGGCATCCCGTCCGTAGGCAAAGCCTAACCCTTCGAAACTGATCTTCCCGTCAGGCACTTGAAGTTCCAAGGCGGCTGCATCGTCATCCAGACGGGTCCTGGGGGTCAGGGTATGTATCCCATCCTCGATTTCACCAATGTTGGAATAGATCGCCATCAGGGTGAAACTGACCCAGCCGGTCATCTGCGCGATACGGATCGAGACCGCGCCGGCGGCTACGATATCGCCTTCGGTCGCGGTGCCCTGCGACCAGAAGATCAAGGTTCCACCGATCAGCAAGACAGGCAGGATCCCAGCCAACGTCATGAGCGCGACACGGAACACGGCCGACAGCTTGCCGAAATGCAGCGACGTATCACGGAATCGCTGCATCGCTCCCAAAGCGGCGCGATCTTCGTGATCGGCATGGGCGAATAGTTTGACCGTCTTGATGTTGGTGATTGTGTCCACCACCTGGCCTGAAACCATGGCGCGCGCGCCAGCCCGTTTTCCGGCCCGTTCGCGGATACGCGGCAAGAACCAGCGGATCAGCATGAAATAGGCTGCCAGCCAGATGACAAAAACCAGCGCGACCCGCGCATCGATCGCAAGCAGCAAGAATACTGAGCCGATCAGAGAGGCGAGGGCAAAGGCGACAACGTTGATCATCTCGACCGCAACATCGGTAATCGCACGCGCCGTCTGCATCTGCTTCTGAGCGATGCGGCCCGCGAAATCATCATCGAAGAACTTGACCGATTGTCCCAGCGTCCAGCGGTGCAAGCGGCTTAGGACAAGCGGATTCACATTTGGCTGCACGATGATAGAGTTGGCAGCCGATGACAAACCAAAGGCCAGCGGTCGCAAGATCAGGAAGAATCCGACAGCCCCCACGATCATCGCAAGGTTCGATGCACCAAAGAACATGTCCGGACCGCTTGCAATCGCACCGTCTATCACCATCCCAAGGATCAGGGCGGTCCCGGCCTCGAGCGCACCGGCAATCGCGGATAGGGCGGCGGCGACCCATAGTGCAGGCCATGACCCTGACAGCGCCCAGCGAAAGAACGCGCCCAGCGCCTGTGGCGGCGGACCTTCGGCGGGTTGGAAAGGGTCGATACGGGTTGCGGATTGCATCATGGGTCTTTCAGTCATCGGGTTCAGGTAAGAACTTAGCCCGTAGAGTCAGCGGTCAAGAAATCCGCAATCGCAATGGGTCGCAAGGCAAGAAGCAGAATTAGTTGCGATCCAGCAATTCTTCGCGCCTCAGGTTGAAGCCTGACAGGATCCACTTCTGTTTTAGGCGTTCCAGCTCACGGCCAAGGGCAGGGCCTTCGAATTCCGGCATCAGATCTGCGGCGCGCAGGGGAAACACGGCCGCGGCGCCTTCTGCGGCGGCCTTCAGGCTCTCGGGGGCAAGAGGTTGGCTCATGACGGCTGCGCGCAGCAGCAGGATGGCGCGCGCATCCTCGATCCCGTGCCGAAAGCCCAGTTCGCCCGCATCCCGAGCCGAACTCATCCCGTCTCGCAGTAGGTAAAGCCTGATTTCCTCTGCGCGGCTCAACCGCAGGCGACCCGCAGCTTCGGGGCCTGTCATCGAAGCAAGACGCGCCAACCAGTCAGGCGGTACGGATGCTTCCTGTTCAAGATGCACAAGTGGGGCAAGACCGCGATCTTCCGCTCCGGGCAGGATCCGGGTCAGAACACCACAGGCCCGCATTGCCGCGACCGCAGGAGCGGGATCAGCCGCCGAAAGCAGTTTTCGAATCTCGCTTCCAACGCGCTCCCTCGACAGTTGCGCCAAACCGTCAGTGGCTTCGGCTATGGCAGAAAGGGCGTTCTGATCCGGCCCATGAGCATCGTCGCCATACCAGGCATGAAACCGGAAAAAGCGAAGAATGCGCAAATAGTCCTCGGCGATACGCGCGCCAGCATCCTCGATGAAACGGACTCGCCGGGCCATCAGATCGGGCAGGCCGCCAAGCGGATCAAGCACCGCACCCGAGGGATCGGCATAAAGCGCGTTCATGGTGAAATCCCGGCGGCGGGCATCATCCTCGACCCGCGTCGAATAGGCCACGACAGCGCGGCGGCCATCAGTTTCAACATCGCGACGAAAGGTTGTGATCTCATGAGGAATTCCGCCCGCGATCACAGTGATCGTGCCGTGATCGATCCCTGTAGGCACAGGGCGAAGACCGGCATCCTTTGCCAATTCCATCACAACCTCGGGACGGGCATCTGTTGCGATGTCGATATCGGTGACGGGCGCGCCTATGATGGCATTACGGACGCAACCACCGACAAAAAGCGCACTGTGACCAGCCTGTGTGAGCATCCTACAGACGGCCTGCGTGTGATCAGCCGTGATCCACTCCGCCGCGATCCGCATCAGCCTTGCATCCTGTCAGCCAGTGCGCGCAAAATACGGGCCGTTGCGCCCCAAATATAGTAGGGGCCGTACGGCACCGTGAAATAGTGCCTTCTTTGCCCGCGCCAGCGCCGCGACTGGATGATGAAACGGGCAGGGTCTGAGACATGGGACAGCGGTGCCTCGAAAACCTCGGCGACTTCACCAGGTTCGGGCCGCGGGTCGAAGGGCGCGATGACGCGCGCCAGAACAGGCGTCACGATGAAGCCCGTCACGGTTTCATGCGCGGGCATGGTTCCCAGAACCTCGACATTGGCACGGTCGAGCGCGATTTCTTCCTCTGCCTCGCGCAGGGCGGCGGCAATGACATCGGCATCGCCTTCATCCTGCTTGCCGCCCGGAAAGGCGATCTGACCGGGGTGATGCTTTAGTGCGGATGACCGTTTGGTCAGGATCACCTGCATGCCAAAAGTTCGCTCGATCAGCGGAACCAGAACGCCGGCCGCACGGAGCGGCCGACCCTCTGGCAAAACGACATCCGGATTCAGATCGAAATCGGAAGACGGCCGACCCTCGCGGCGCAAGGCATCGCGTACCCGGTTCAGCGGATCAGTCCGCATCCCCATCCGTCCCTTTGGCCTCGAAACCCAAAGTCTCGGGGTCAAGATCGTAGTGGGCACCGCAGAACTGGCAATCTGCCGTCACCCGCCCGTCGTCCGTGGTCATCTTTTCGATGTCCTTGGACGAGTAGATAGACAAGCTTTGCCGAACGCGTTCTTCGGAACAGGTGCAGCCAAATCGCACCGGCTGCGCGTCGAAGACACGTGGCGCTTCTTCATGGAAGAGGCGGATCAGCAGATCGGTCGGCGACACGCGGGGCCCGACAAGCTCCAGATCCTCGACCGTATCCAGAAGAAGATTGGCACGGTTCCAGTTCTCACCATCTTCGCCATCGACGAGGTCGCGTGCATGCAACAAGCCATCTTCGCCTGTGGCCTCTGCGCCTTTGGCGAAAGGAGAGGCCTTTGGCATATGCTGCAACATCACGCCACCAGCGCGCCAGTATTCCTTGACCCCACGCTCGGTCGATTTCCCAAAGCTCAGGGCAAAGCGGGTCGGCAACTGCTCGGACTGCGCAAAATATGCCTCGGCACAGGACGCAAGCGATCCACCTGCAATCGGGGTGATACCCTGATAGGGGGTCATGCCCTGTCCCTGGTCGATCATGATCGCGAAATAACCGGTACCGATCTGGTCGAAGGGTGCCCCATTCGTCAAACGATCCGCATCATAGCTTGCATAGGCTCTGATACGCGCGGGTTCGCCTTCCTCTGAAGGGCCATAGTAATCGGTAGCAATCATCCTGACGGGGCCCTTGGACTGGACCTGAAGCTGCAGCTTCCAGCGCAGCTTGACCGTCTGGCCGATCAACGCGGTCAGCAGGGCCATCTCGGCCACCAGCGCCTCGACCACCGGAGGGTACTCATGCTGCTTCAGGATACCGTCAAGCACCCCGTCCAGCCGTGCGACACGGCCCCTGATGTCCGAGTTGTCCAGCTGGAACGGCAATACCGTATCGTCCCAGGCGATTTTTGATCCAAGTGTCATGGGGTTTCCTTACGAGCCGTCTCTTGGCATACCGCGAGTATATAGGCGGGGCAAGGCAGGCACCAAGGGTATGGCTGCCACCCGCTGCGCGCATGGCTTGTGCAAAAGGTGACAGAATGATCAGACGGTTTGGTGAACCGCCACGGACGGGGCAAAGCTACAGGCGTCGACCAGGGGCATATGCGATCCTGTTGCGCGGCTCGGAAATCCTGGTGACTCACCAGGCCGATCCATGGCCAGAATTCCAGTTGCCTGGCGGCGGAATAGATCCTGGCGAGTCACCTTTGGCGGCCCTGCACCGCGAAGTGTTCGAAGAAACAGGCTGGAGCATTGCCGCCCCGCGCCGGATCGGAACATTCCGCCGTTTCACCTATATGCCAGAATATGACCTTTGGGCCGAAAAGCTGTGCATGATCTACCTCGCAAGGCCGGTTCGCCGGATCGGCCCACCCAGCGAGGCTGGTCATACTGCTTTGTGGATGCCCCCCGAGATGGCGGCTTCCAAGCTTGGAAACTCGGGGGATAGGCACTTTGTCACCGGTTTGCTATCCGGCCTTAGACGCCTCTGACTGCGGCGGACCCTTGTATTCGAACAGTATGGCAGAAACGTCATCGGGGAAGTCATGACCGCCTGAGTATTCGGTCAGGTGCCATATCATGGCTTCAAGAAACGCAGTTCCGGCCAGATGGCGCAAATCCTCAAGCATTCTGGAAGCACCCTCGATACCCAAGAGGCGATCTTGCGGGTCGGGACATTCAAGGAAACCGTCAGACAGCACGATCAGGCGATCGCCCGGCGCAAGTATGCAGTCGAATTGCTGATAGATCGCGCTGTCAAACAAACCGACCGGTAGACCGCCCGCTCCCAGGATTTCCAACCTTCCGTCATTCCGCTGAACCATGGGGTTCGGATGACCTGCTTGCACCATAACGACACGCCCGGTCTGCAGATCGGCATCGGCCAGAAACAAGGTGAGGTAGTGATCTGTCTGCACCTCCTGAAGGACAAGGCGGTTCAAGGATCCGACAACCTTTTCGGGCGGCAAATGGGTCAGCGCACCATCTGAATTACGCGTCAGGGCGATGTTATGTTCCGGCGCAGAGGATGACATGTAGCTTGCAAGTCGCGCCGTCATCATCGCGGAACTGATCCCGTGGCCGGATACATCCAGCGCGAACAGTCCCGCATGCGTATCGCCGGCCGGATAGAACCCGACCAGATCACCCCCCACATGCCCCGAGGATCGCAAAAGCAGACTGACCTGCGCCAGGCCGAAGTCATGCGACCTTTCCCGCACCAGTGACTGTTGGAGCTTTTTTGCTTCCGCAAGGTCGGTGTCCAGCGCATCGTAGAGTGCCTGAAGCTCAGCGAGGGTGCTGGTTATCAGACGGTTCTTGTCCGACAATTGCCGCTGCATGTCGATGATCCGCGCGCCCGCATTAATGCGGGCCCGCAGTTCTGCGGGATTGACGGGCTTGGTCAGGAAATCGTCAGCCCCGCAATCAAGGCCAAGCGCCACGGCTTCCTTCCCGCTTTTTGAGGTAAGAAGAATGAAATAGCCATAAGATTCCCGTGGCAGGGCGCGAAAAGCGCGACAGAAAGCAAGCCCGTCCATACCCGGCATCATCCAGTCGCTGATCACAAGATCAGGCGCCTCAACAGAACAAAGTGCAAGCGCATCATGTCCGCTTGCAGCTTCGGTTACCCTGAAGCCCCAACGGGTCAAGAAAGACGACAGGATGCGCCTTTGCAGATCGCTGTCATCGACCACAAGCGCATGCAAAGGAATGTCACGCGCGATGGACGCGTTCGAAGCCGTTTCCAGGGAATGCTGTACATGCGTAGACAAGGATTGCTGCCTTTTTTGACGTGAAGGATCCGTCTAAAGTGCAATTCCTAATACCGGCTGAACGTTAAAATTGTTCGTGTTTACAGCATGTTAATTTCTTTTCCCTAAACCTGCTCAGCATGCCAAGGCAGGAGGGAGATATGATCGACTGGACACGTGCAGAAGAACTGCGCGATGAAATCGGGGCAGACTCTTTTGGCGAAGTGGTCAACCTTTTCCTGGCCGAAGTTGGGGATGTCGTGACCCGCCTGCGCGACAATCCCGATACTTCGCGGCTGGGGGTCGATCTTCACTTTCTCAAGGGTGGTGTTCTCAACCTGGGGTTCATCTCGGTATCCAACCTCTGCACAGAGGGCGAAAACCTGGCATCAACCGGACAGGGCGACCAGTTCGACATCACCGCGCTTGTCATGACCTACGAACGATCCAGGCTGGCATTTCTGGCGGAATACCAGTCGCGCCTTGACGTGCAGGCTTCAGCGGGGTGAGCGTTTGGCAAGGATCCGTTGAAGCGTACGGCGGTGCATGTTCAGCCGCCGTGCGGTCTCGGATACATTGCGGTCGCAGAGTTCATAGACGCGCTGAATGTGTTCCCAGCGAACGCGATCCGCGCTCATGGGGTTTTCGGGCGGCGGCGGAAGGTCTGCCCCAGTCGCAAGAAGAGCATGAGTGATATCGGTGGCATCCGCCGGTTTGCTCAGATAGTCGGTAGCACCGATTTTCACCGCCGCAACAGCGGTCGCAATCGCACCATAGCCGGTCAGCACAACGATACGGCAATCGGGGCGCTTGTCGCGCAGAACCTCGACCACATCCAGCCCGTTGCCATCCTCCAGCCTCAAGTCACATACGGCATATGCGGGGGGACGGGCCGTTGCGATCGCCTTGCCAGCAGCGACCGATCCTGCGGTTTCCACATCGAAGCCGCGTTTCTCCATGGCTTTGGCCAGGCGTTTCAGGAACGCTTCATCGTCGTCGACCAAAAGAAGTGTTCGGTCTTCTCCGATGTCGTGCAGGTCTTCCGCCACGCCGGTGCCTCCTGATCCAGCCAACACTATCAAAGTCTATTATAGCGCGCGCTGTCAGGCGTCAAACCAACCTGTCACTCATGTGATGTCAGAAAAAACTGTCAACGGGCTTCCAAAAAGCACTGAATACGGTCAGCAACGTCTTCCGCGCGCAATGATCGCTGAAACACTTCGACAAACCCATCTTCGGGAAAAACGAGGTAGCTCATCGTGGAATGATCCACGAGGTAGTATTCATCGTCGCTTTCCTGTTTCTGATAGAAAGTTCGGTAGGCTCGGCTGGCAGCGCGAACCTGCTCGGGCGACCCGGTCAGACCAAGCATACGCTCGTGCAGGTTGGCCGTGAATGCATCAACAACTTCGGGCGTATCCCGTTCGGGGTCGATCGAGATGAAAACAGGCTTCACCATGAGGCCGCGCTCTTCAAGGATATCAATCGCCTCTGCGTTTCTGGACGTGTCCAGAGGGCATACGTCCGGGCAGAATGTATAACCGAAATAAATCAGGCTTGGCTGGTCAATTACATCCGCGTCCGTCACCGTCTGTCCGGTCTCGTCCACCAGGGTGAATGGTCCCCCGATCTGCGAAGCGCCGCCGGCAATATTTGTCGTGCGGCACTGGGCAAATTTGTCAGGTGTTCCCGCAAGTCTTGTATAGACAAAGACACCTGCGGTCATCGCAATGACAAGACAGACCGCGGCGATGGCATAAATACGGGACATCACGTTCTCCTTTTCTGGCAGGACTGGTTATTGAGTCAGCCGGGGTGCATATTTAGCACTTGGGCCTGACATGCAACGGGACGAATGGGCACATATGAGTGATGTTCAGCTTGGCGTTCTGAAGGGACGCGAACGCGGAAACTGGGTCCGGCTGCGCACGATCATTCTGTTGCGCTGGGCAGCTGTCATCGGACAGCTGGTCGCCCTTTTCGTTGCCCAAGAAGCGTATAAGCTGCAAATCGAGATGGGGCTTTGCCTTTTGGTCGTCAGCGTGTCGGTCATGGGCAACCTGATCGCGATGTTCATTTTCCCGGAAAACAAGCGTCTTTCCGAAACCGAGAACCTTTTGATGGTTCTCTTCGACCTTCTGCAACTGGCACTTCTGCTCTACCTGACGGGTGGTCTGCACAACCCGTTCTATATATTGATCCTGGGACCAGTGACTGTTTCGGCGCTGGTTCTGACGCTTCGCTCGACGGTGTTTCTGGGGATCACCGCTATCTTGGCCGTGACTCTCCTGGCCGAGTTCCACCTTCCCCTACGAACAGAGCAGGGGTTTCTTTTGCGAGTGCCCGACATTTTTGTTTTCGGGAATTGGGTGGCCATCACGATCGCAGTGATTTTCCTCAGCTTCTACTCCCGGCGGGTGACCCAGGAAATGCACTCGATGTCCGACGCCTTGCAAGCGACGCAGATGGCCTTGGCGCGTGAGCAGAAGCTGACCGATCTGGGCGGCGTTGTGGCCGCAGCGGCGCACGAACTGGGTACGCCGCTGGCCACGATCAAGCTTACCAGCGCCGAGTTGATCGAAGAACTGGATGATTTCCCGGAACTTCAGGAAGATGCGCGCCTGATCCGCGAACAGGCCGACCGCTGCCGGGATATCCTGCGCTCCATGGGGCGGGCGGGCAAAGATGATCTCATGCTGCGTCAGGCGCCCCTGGGCACGCTGGTACGGGAGGCCGCAGCCCCACATATGAACCGTGGCAAGGACATTCATTTTCAGGACGGGCTGACCGACGAAGACAGCCAAAGCCAGCCCATGGTGCTGCGCCGACCGGACCTTGTGCATGGTCTGCGTAACCTGCTGCAGAACGGGGTTGATTTTGCTCGGGCGAATGTCTGGGTGGAAACCCGCTGGGATGACGAGATCGTTTCGGTACGTATCATGGATGACGGCATGGGGTATCCGGCCAATATCATGGGTCGGATCGGCGATCCCTTCATGCGTCTGCGCAGAAGCGAACCGGAACGCGCCCAGCGCCCGGAATACGAAGGTATGGGGCTGGGGTTATTCATCGCCAAGACGCTTCTTGAAAGGTCAGGGGCCGAACTCAGCTTTGCCAACGGGCGAGATCCCTATCTTGCCAGCACCGAACAACCCCAAAAGTGCGGCGCGATCGTCGAAGTTGTCTGGCCGCGATCAAAAATTGATGCGCGCCACCCGGCAAATGCCACGCCAATGGGGCAGAACCGCCTGCTGGATAGCTGATCCTGAATTCCAGATTTCCGATCAACGATCCCTCAACGTTAACCATGCATTAAGCATTTCGCGTCAAAGCTGTTGGTCATGTTTCCAGACTGGGGAGTCGGAGATGGCTCTGCTCAATCTGTTTCAGTCCATTTTACCTGTAAGTTTGGGGCTGCTTTTTGGTGGCTTGATTCTTGTTTTACTCGCATGGCTTGACGAGGTCGGAAGCAAAAAAGGCATTCAGAGCACACCGCCCGAGTCCGGGGGCGAAGGTGCCGATGCCGCATTCCTCTTCGAGGGTCGTATGCTCCTGCAGGCAAGTGAAAGGGGTATACAGCTTTTGCAGCTGCCCCAGACAGATGGATCAGCCATCAGGGCCAAGGGGGTTGATGATTGGGGGCATGCGATTTGCGTGCTGAAGCCGCGCTTTCCCGACATTCCAGATGATCCTTCGGAATTCAAATCATCCTCCGGCGAAAGCGGTAGGATCAAGATCGACTCCATCCCAGGCACAGCTGATGCGGCACATTTGGTCGTGGAATGGTGGGATGACTGGGTTCGCCTTCAAATTGTCGACCACGGTCGCAACCAAGAAAATGCAACACCGGCAACGGATATGTCCGAAGAGGCCGGATGGCTTCGATTGGCGGTGACCGGTGCACCCTATCCGATATGGCAAACGGCAAGGGACGGAAGGGTTCTGTGGGCGAACACAGCTTACACCGATTTGGTCACACGGTTCGAACGGCGCTCTTCCGACGACATGCAGCAGAAACAGGGCTTTCCGATAGTTTTTGATGTCCCGCTGCAGACAAATTGCGACCAAACTTCTTATCGCTTGTCGATTGTTCCGTCCGGGTCCGTGCAGCCCTATTGGTTCGATGTTCGTAGCCTGCAAATACCATCGGGCTGGATGAACTATGCCACGGATGTAAACGCGGTCGTCAACGCTGAAATCGCCCAGCGCAATTTTGTACAGACCCTTACCAAGACCTTCGCGCAACTATCTATCGGTCTTGCGATATTCGACCGACAACGGCAATTGGCGCTGTTCAATCCAGCCTTGATTGATCTAACCTCGTTGCCTGCGGAATTCCTGAGCGCGCGGCCAAACCTGTTGTCTTTCTTCGATCGCTTGCGTGATCGCCAGATGATGCCAGAGCCCAAGAACTACAGATCATGGAGGGACCAGATCGCCGATCTGGTCGCGGCCGCGGATAACGGTCTTTACCTTGAAACTTGGTCACTGCCGTCAGGGCTGACCTACCGCATCAGCGGGCGGCCACACCCTGACGGCGCCGTGGCCTTCCTGTTCGAGGATATAAGTGCAGAAATATCACTGACGCGTCAGTTCCGGTCGCAGCTTGAGTTAGGGCAATCAGCCCTGAACGCGATCGAGCAATCGATCGCGGTTTTTTCCGCCACAGGGGTTCTGGCCTTTTCCAATACCGCTTATCGAAAGATGTGGCACATCGACCCTGACAGCAGCTTTGCCGAAATCACGGTGATCGACGCATCTCGCCATTGGCAATCGCATAGTCTGCCAACACCCGTATGGGGCGATCTGCGTGATTTCGTGAACCAGTTCGGGGACAGATCCGATTGGCAGGCCGAAGTCACGCTACGCGATGGCCAAATGGTAGCCTGCCATGTCGCACCCATGCCGGGGGGTGCCACAATGGTTCAATTCATGCCCTTCGAGACATGCGTATCGTCAAACACGAGAGAACTTATGCCAAGCGCGACATGATCCGCTTGCCGATGAGACTTGCGGGCAGTGTCAGGCGCGCTACTCTGCGCGAATGTCGTCATTTGCTGCCCGGATCACCCTGTCATCGCCCAACCAGACAACTGCATTCGCAGAGCGCCTTGGCGCACGTCTGGAACCCGGCGACGTTCTGCTGCTGGAGGGTTCCATTGGTGCCGGCAAGACGCATTTCGCGCGCAGCTTGATCCAGTCCCGGATGGCATATCCCGAAGATGTGCCATCGCCGACCTTCACCCTGGTCCAGATCTATGAAACCGATACCTGTGAAATCTGGCACGCGGATCTGTATCGCCTTTCTACGCCAGACGAGGTTGTCGAACTTGGCCTGACCGAAGCATTCGACACAGCGATATGCCTGGTGGAATGGCCGGATCGCCTTGGTGCTCTGACGCCTACCAATGCATTGCGGTTGGCCTTCGCACAAGGCAAGGACGAGGATGAGCGTGAGGTCACATTGACATGGACCTGCAGGAAATGGGCAACGCGCCTTGAAGGAGCATTTCATGACTGACCGCGGCAATCTGGCCGATGCCTTTGTGGCAAGTACCGACTGGGCCGGGGCCAACCGGAAACCGCTGGCCGGGGACGCCTCGAACCGGCGTTACGAACGTTTGCATCTGCGGGGGAAGAGCGCCGTTCTGATGGATGCACCGACCGAGAAGGGCGAGGATATCCGCCCCTTTGTGCGCATCGCGCGCTACCTCTCAGGACTGGGACTAAGTGCGCCGCAGATCCTTGCGATGGATGAGGGCCACGGTTTTCTGCTACTGGAAGATCTGGGCGATGACCTGTTTGCCCGTGTCATTCCCCGTGAACCGGAGCTTGAGCAATCGCTTTATGAAGCGGCGACCGACGTGCTGCTTCACCTGCATCGCGCGCCGCCCCCAACTGACCTGCGGGCTTATGATGGCCCGATCATGCTGGACATGGCGGCGCTTGCCTGGCGTTGGTACTTGGGTGCTGCCTTGCCTGAGGACCCTGTATCGGAAGAGGCGTTTCGCAATGCTTTTGCCCCTATAATTGGCCACCATGCCGGTGAAACACCTGTTCTGATCCAAAGGGATTACCATGCCGAAAACCTGATCTGGCTGCCCGAAAGGGCCGGACCTGCACGCGTGGGGCTGCTGGATTTTCAGGACGCGATGAAGGGTCATCCGGCCTATGATCTGGTGTCTGTGTTGCAGGATGCCCGCCGCGATGTTCCGCCTGCGATCGAGGACCGGATGATCGCACGATATGTCGCAGCCACCGGGCAGGATGAAACCACGTTTCGAGCCTCCTATGCGGTCCTCGGGGCGCAGCGCAACCTTCGGATTCTTGGCGTCTTCGGCAGGCTTTGCCTGCTCAACGGCAAGTCGCATTACGTGGACCTGATCCCAAGAGTCTGGGATCTTCTGATGCGGGATCTTCAGCACCCCGCCCTTGCCCCGGTGGCTGGGATTATCAAAGATGTTTTACCGACGCCAACCACAGATATCCTTGGAAGGATAAAGGAAAAATGCGCGACCGTCCCCAAGCCGTAATGCTGTTTGCGGCAGGTTTCGGCACGCGCATGGGTGCGTTGACCGCGGATCGGCCCAAGCCCCTTGTTCAGGTCTCAGGACAGGCCTTGATTGATCACGCGCTTGCGCTTGTCGACAGTGCGGGAATATCGCGTAAGGTGGCCAACCTGCACTACCGCGCCGAGATGCTGGAGGCGCACCTTTTCGGTAAGGATGTGCAGATCTCGATCGAGACGCCCGACATCCTTGAAACAGGTGGCGGCTTGCGCCAGGCCATGCCTTTGCTGGGCGAAGGTCCTGTGTTCACGCTGAACACGGATGCCATCTGGAAAGGGCCTAACCCCCTCAGCCTTGCCATGCAGGCATGGGACCCGGCGCTTATGGATGCACTTCTGGTCTGCATAAGCCCGGATATGGCCGTGGGTCACTCGGGCAAGGGCGATTTCGTCCTTGATGCCGCGGGGCGCCTGTCACGGGGACCGGGATGGATCTATGGGGGTGCGCAGATCATTCGGACGGAAGGGCTGCAGGACATACCTGATCGTGCCTTTTCACTGAACCTCCTGTGGGACCGGATGCAGGAGAGGGGGCGCCTTTACGGGCTACGCTATCCCGGACAATGGTGCGACGTTGGCCGGCCCGAAGGTATAGTCTTGGCCGAAAGACTGTTGGGACAGGCTGATGTTTGATCCAAGCGGAAAGCCCCGACTGTTCGGGCTGCCGCCCGGCGCGGATTTTCCTGCGGCATTGGTGCATGGATTGCAGACCCGTTTCGCTGGTAAACCGCCCGAGGCGCTGGCGCAGGCGCAGCTGATCGTGAACACCAGACGCATGGCACGACGGATCCGCGAATTGTTCGACCGCGGGCCCGCGCTTCTTCTGCCAGCAATCAGACTGGTGACCGACCTCGGCGATCACGCGGATCTTGCCACCATGGATCCACCGGTGTCCCCCCTGCGGCGCAGGCTGGAAATCTCGCAACTGGTGGCAAAGCTGCTGGACAGTCAACCGGACCTCGCGCCGCGCGCCTCGCTTTATGATCTGTCGGATAGTCTTGCGGGTTTGCTGGACGAAATGCAGGGCGAGGGCGTAGGGCCAGATGCGATCAGGCAGCTGGATGTGTCGGATCAGTCTGGGCATTGGGCGCGCGCGCAACAGTTTCTGGGGATCGTGCAACATTTCTTCGACGGCGCCGGCGAGGGCCCAGACCGCGAGACACGGCAAAGGCGCGTAATCGAGAATCTGATTGCGCGCTGGCAAACAGAACCACCCACAAATCCCGTGATCATTGCAGGCTCCACCGGGTCGCGGGGCACGACACGCCTTTTGATGAAAGCGGTGGCACAGCTGCCGCAGGGCGCGATCGTGTTGCCGGGTTTCGATTTCGACATGCCGGTACCTGCATGGAACGATCTAAACGATGCCCTGCTGGCTGAAGATCACCCGCAATTCCGGTTCCGCCTGCTGATGCGCGACCTCGGGCTTGAGCCTGGCGATGTAATCCCATGGTCGGAAAGCCCGGCACCGTGCCCACCGCGCAACGCACTGGTGTCGCTGGCACTGCGACCGGCGCCAGTTACCGATCAATGGCTGTCGGAAGGGCCGCACCTGAGACAGCTTGATGACGCCATGTCAAATGTGACGCTGGTAGAGGCGCCATCGCTCAGGACCGAGGCGATGGCGATCGCGATGCGGTTGCGGCAAGCCGCAGAGGACGGGATCGTGGCCGCCCTGATCACACCCGACCGGATGCTGACACGGCAGGTGACAGCCGCGCTGGACAGATGGAACATCTTGCCCGATGACAGCGCCGGCCAACCACTGAACCTATCACCACCCGGCCGGTTCCTTCGTCATGTTGCGGCTCTGTTCCAGCGCAAACTGACAGCAGAGGCGCTGATCACCCTGCTGTCGCACCCGATCACGCATTCTGGTGCGGATCGTGGTCTGCATCTGCGCCTTAGCCGCGAACTTGAGCTGCATATCAGGCAATATGGACCGCCCTTTCCCAATGCAGTGGACCTCCGGGCCTGGGCTGACAAACAAAAGCAGCCAGAAGCGAAGGCCTGGGTTGAATGGGTGATCTCCTGCTTCACGGAGAAGCCTCTACCGGATGAACTGTTGCTATCAGACCGCCTGACCGCGCATCTGGAGCTTGCCGCACGGATCGCGCAGGGAAGCACCGGGAAAGGAAGCGGTGGTCTCTGGTTGGAAAAGGCAGGGCGCGAGGCGCAAGCGCTGGTCGAAATGCTGGCGCGCGAAGCTGGTCATGGCGGTTCAATGGACGCCAATGATTATTCCGATCTGTTCGGCGCGATCCTGTCCGGGGCCGAGGTACGAGACCGGGACGCGCCGCATTCGAACATCCTCATCTGGGGGACACTGGAAGCACGCGTGCAAGGGGCAGACCTGGTCATTCTTGGCGGTCTGAACGAAGGCAGTTGGCCGGAAATGCCGGGTCCCGACCCTTGGTTGAACCGCAAGATGCGCCATGATGCGGGTCTGTTGCTGCCCGAACGACGCATTGGTCTGTCGGCCCATGATTTTCAACAGGCCGTTGCAGCAAAAGAAGTCTGGCTGACACGTTCGATACGCTCCGATGATGCGCAAACTGTCGCCTCGCGCTGGGTGAACCGGGTGGTCAACCTGCTGGATGGCCTGCCTGAACAACGCGGTCCCGAAATCCTCAAGAGCATGCGGGCAAGGGGTGATGAATGGCTGGAAAAGGTCGTCCTGCTTGAAACGCCCAAACCTGTAGCGCCAGCTTTCAGGCCCTCGCCACGCCCCCCGGTCGCCGCAAGGCCGACGCAGTTGTCGGTGACCGAAATCAAGCGACTGATCCGCGATCCCTACGCGATCTATGCGCGCCATGTGCTTCAACTGCGTCCGCTCAACAGCCTTATGCAGGCACCTGATGCCCTGCTACGCGGGATCGTGACGCATGACATCCTAGAGGCTTTCGTCAAAGGCTTGACCGATGCACCCGAAACGCTGACCAGGGACCATCTGATGCAGCTGGCAGAGACTGTTCTGGCAGAAAACGTCCCTTGGCCCGATGTGCGCGTGCTTTGGAAAGCCCGGATTGCACGCGCCGCGGATTGGTTCGTCAACAGCGAAAAGGCGCGTCGCAAGCAGGCAAGGCCCATCGCGTTCGAGCGCAAGGGCGCGGCGGATCTACCTGGGCTTGGGTTCACCTTGACGGTCAAGGCGGACCGGATCGACTGCGATCAGACCGGCGCACTTCATATCTATGATTACAAGACAGGCGCCCTGCCTTCGCCGGATGAACAGAAGTATTTCGACAAACAGCTTCTGCTTGAGGCGGCGTTGGCAACGCGCGGTGCATTCCAGGATATCCCACCTGCGACCGTCGCAAGAGCGGCCTATATCGGCGTCGGAAGCGCACAAAAGGAACAGCCCGCCCCGCTGGATGAAGAAACGCCCGAAAAAATCTGGAAAGAGTTGGTCGCGCTTATTTCGGCCTATCTGCAGCCTGATCAGGGTTACACCGCGCGCCGCGCCATGTTCAAGGAAGGCGATACCGGCGACTATGACCTGCTGGCTCGGTTCGGGGAATGGGATGCAACCCAGGACGCCAAACCCGAGGATCTGTCATGAGCAGGGATGACGCGACAGAGCGACAGGTTCAAGCCGCGCGTCCGGATGGGTCCACATGGCTGTCGGCCAATGCCGGATCGGGCAAAACGCGCGTTCTGACCGACCGTGTAGCAAGGCTGCTTCTGTCCGGGGTCGAGCCGCAGCACATCCTGTGCCTCACCTACACCAAGGCCGCCGCAAGCGAGATGCAGAACCGCCTGTTCAAGCGTCTGGGCGGATGGGCCATGCGGACCGACGACGCGTTGCGCGATGCGCTGCGCGAGCTCGGTCTCGATGGGCCCATTCATACCGATGCGCTCCGGCAGGCGCGCACCCTGTTTGCCCGCGCCATCGAGACGCCGGGTGGCCTCAAGATCCAGACAATTCACTCGTTTTGCGCATCGTTGCTGCGTCGCTTTCCGCTTGAAGCGCAGGTTACCCCGCAATTCACCGAAATGGATGACCACTCTGCCCGGCAATTGCGCGCGGAGATCCTTCAACGGCTGGCCGAAGGCAGCGATGCACCCGTGGTCGAGGATATGGCGGCCATCTATTCCGGCAATGACTTTGATGATCTGATCCGCGTCATTGCCGCTCAACGCGATGCATTTCAGGAAGATGTGACGCGTGATCAGGTTCTGGACTGGTTCGGTCTTGCCTCGGGATATGATTACAAAGCGCTGCACGCGGCCGTTTTCAAAGGCGATGAACCAGAGATCCTGCGCGAACTGGTTCCCGCCTTGTTGGCCAGCGGCGTGACTGACAACAAACATGGCGCGCGGTTGTCCTTGCTGACAGGGCAGGATCTGTCCGAATTGCCCGAGCTTGAGAATATCTTTCTCTATGGTGGGTCCGCAAAGAACCCGTTTGGGGCAAAGATAGGATCTTTTCCGACGAAACCCTGCCAGAACGCCATCCCCGATATTCTGGATGCGCTTAATGACTGGATGACCCGCGTTGAACAGGCCCGCGAAACGCGCCTTGCCTTGGCGGCGTCCGAAAAGACCCTTGTTCTTTACCGCTTCGCGCGCGTCTTTCTTCCCGCCTATGAGCGTCAGAAAACGCTTCGGGGCTGGCTGGATTTCGACGACCTTATCGTCAAGGCGCGGGATCTGTTGACCGATCCGGCGGTTGCGGCCTGGGTCCTGTATCGTCTGGACGGTGGGATCGACCATATTCTTGTGGACGAGGCGCAGGACACCAGTCCCGTGCAGTGGCAAGTGATCGAAAGGCTGGCACAGGAATTCACCAGTGGGGCAGGGGCACGGGCCAACGTGCCGCGCACCATCTTTGTCGTGGGCGACAAGAAACAGTCGATCTATTCGTTCCAGGGCGCGGATCCGCGAGAGTTCGACAGGATGCAGGCCGAATTCGCAAAGCGGCTTGTCTCGACCAACCGGCCCTTGTCCACAATGGAACTTGAGTATTCCTTCCGCTCTGCCGATGCGATTCTGCGGCTCGTCGATCAGACCTTTTCGGGTCGCGACAGTGCGGGTTTTGGCAGCTCGAAGCACCGAGCGTTCAAGCGAGTCATGCCAGGGCGCGTCGATCTGTGGCCAGCGATCGAAAAGCCCGCCGCGCCCGAGAAAGTCGCCTGGCATGATCCGGTGGATAGGCGCGGCGAAAGCGATCACATGGTTCTTCTGGCCGATCGGATTGCGTCGGAGATTCGCCGCATGGTGGATCAACGCGTGATGATCCCGGTCGAGATCGAAAATAGCGGAACGTACCGGATGCGACCCGTTCGGGAAGGCGACGTCTTGATCCTGGTTCAGCGCCGATCTTCTCTGTTCCGCGAAGTGATCCGGGCTTGCAAGGACAGGGGTCTCGAGGTTGCAGGCGCGGATCGACTGAAAGTCGGAGCGGAGTTGGCGGTGCGTGACCTAGCTGCGCTTCTTGCCTTCCTGGCAACACCTGAGGATGACCTTTCGCTAGCGACTGCGTTGAAATCACCCTTGTTCGGCTGGACAGAGCAGCAGCTTTTTTCGCTGGCACAGGGTCGAAAAGGCTATCTTTGGGAGGCGCTGCGAAACCGGCCGGACAAACATCCGGAAACGCTGACAATCCTGAATGATCTGCGTGATCAGACCGATTTCCTGCGACCCTATGAATTGATCGAGAGAATCCTGACACGCCATGACGGAAGGCGGCGTATACTCGGGCGCCTTGGACAAGAAGCCGAAGACGGGATTGATGCGTTTCTGGCGCAAGCCTTGGCCTATGAGCGGGGCAACATTCCCAGCCTGACCGGATTTCTGGTCTGGATGGAGACGGATGATCTGGAGATCAAGCGGCAGATGGATGCGGCCGGAAATCGGATTCGTGTCATGACAGTGCATGGTGCCAAAGGTCTTGAGGCGCCAATAGTCATTCTGCCGGATGCAGGGCGTCGGGATAACAGCATACGCGACATGATGCTTGTGCATGAGGGCAGGGCGTTGTGGAAAACAGCCGGAGACGACGCGCCCGCGCTCGTAAGCGCTGCGCTGCAAGCCCAGTTGGAAGCACAAGACGCAGAACGCGACCGCCTGCTATATGTTGCAATGACCCGGGCCGAAAAGTGGCTTATCGTTGCCGCCGCAGGAGACCTCGGCAAAGAGGGAAGCAGTTGGTTCCACCGGATCCAAGCCGCCATACAGGACTGTGGCGGGGCCAATCATGACTTTGAATTCGGACGCGGACTGCGTCTCGAAAGCGGTGACTGGAATCTGCCCGAAACAGACACGGATTGGGCAGAAATCAAACCTGCGCAGGTTCTTGAAAGCCTATTCTCGCGACCCGCAGCAGAGGTGGCCGCGTTGCCCGAAACGCTCAGCCCATCAGACCTAGGGGGCGCAAAGGCGCTACCAGGGGAAGCGGGAATGGACGAGGAGGCCGCAAAGCTGCGCGGTTCGCAAATCCATCTGCTGCTGGAAATCTTGCCTTCGGTTAATCCTGCGGACTGGGCGACACGCGCCAAAAGCATACTGTCTGGCGGAGATCTCAGGGCTGATGCCGAAGATATTCCCGCCTTGCTATCCGAGGCGATCGCGGTCCTGACCAATCCGGATCTGGCGTTCCTGTTTGGCAAGGGATCCTTGGCCGAAATACCCGTTTCGGCAAGCCTGGCGGAACTTGGGGGGCGGCGCATTCACGGATTGATCGATCGGTTGATCATTCGCCCGGACAGCGTCTTGGCAGTAGATTTCAAGACCAATGGCGTAGTTCCTGACACGCCGAATAGCTGCCCCGAAGGTATTTTGAGGCAAATGGGCGCCTATGCAGCCGCTCTGCGGCTGATCTACCCGAAGCACAAGATTGAAACGGCCATCCTTTGGACCCGCAATGCACAGTTGATGCCGCTGTCGAACGATCTCGTGATCGGGGCGCTGCGACGCGGCAGCCTCACTTGACGCTGGCGCATGAGGTCCATAGGTTCATCGCCAACTATTCCCACAGGAGAAAGCCAATGGCGACTGTTGCTGTCACAGACGAGACGTTCGACGCCGAAGTCAAGAATTCCGATATCCCCGTGGTCGTTGACTTCTGGGCCGAGTGGTGTGGCCCGTGCAAGCAGATCGGACCTGCTCTCGAAGAGCTGTCGACCGAGTTTGAAGGTCGCGTCAAGATCGCGAAGGTCGACGTCGACACCAATCCTCATGCCGCAGCTGCCATGGGTGTGCGGGGCATCCCGGCGCTGTTCATCTTCAAGAATGGACAGATCGTATCGAACCGCGCAGGCGCCGCACCCAAGGCCGCACTGCAGAGCTGGATCGAAAGCGCGATCTAATAATTATCCACGCATAGTTGAAATGGGGCGCTGTATTTGGCGCCCCATTCTTTTTTGGCACTCAGCGTCAGGGTTCAGATCGGCCATCCGCCACGTATCAAGGCGGCTGCAATCTTGTCTTCTGCCCCCTCGCGACCTGCGTTGATCGCCATATCTTGCCAAAACCACCACAGATAGGCCGCGTAGTCAGGCGCAAGCTCTCCTACGGCGCGGAATGCTTCCTTCGCACCCAGTGTGTGCACATTGGCCGCGATATGGTGAAAGTCGGACTTTCCGAACAGGATGAAGGGCTTTTCGAACAGAATGCCATTGAACGCGACCGATGAATTCTGGGTGACAACATAGTCGCAAGCCGGCAACAGCATTTCCATCGACCCTGTCTTCACGCTCAGCCTGGGGTGACGTTCGGCCAGTGAATAGATCGCCTGCCTTTCCGCATCGCCATATGCTTCGCCCGGATGGAATGTCGCAATAACAAGCCGCTCGGTCTCGTACCGCAAAACATCCTCCACCATCTCGAGGGGGCTTGCCGCCTGGAAAGAACGGCATTCTGTCAGCCGGCCTTGCAGTGGAACATAAACAAAACCTTCGCGGCTAACCGGAGGAGCATCAGGGAACAGGCGCCTGCGCCAGAATCCGTGAAAGCGGCGCGCCTCGTGGGGCTCGACAGTCTCGGGATCGAACGGGGATTTCGCGACCAGCCAATCCCAACGCTCGGCGGTCGTTTCAATCTGCCAGAAAGGATAGTGATAAACGCGCCTCATAGTCAGCGCGCGCGGATGAGTCGGCTGATCCATGTGGAACATCGCGTATCCGGGCCGCAAGACTGACGACAAGCGTGCCGCCTGAGAGTTCGCACGATAGGCAAGCTCGAAGCCCGCGTTCCGTAAGACCGTAGCCACCTTTGCGATGAAATTATGCTCGCCTGCCTCGGCGCTTTCGCGCAGGCCGTCATCAAGATAAAAGGTCGCGGTCCGCGCACTCGTCATGCCACCAAGGCTATGCCGTGCCTGACGACACGGCAAGGCCCGCCCTTGTGCCTCAAGGCGTCACGTTCCATATATCGACAGAAGAACGGAGGCCCCCATGGCAGACAAAGACTTTCCCGGCTGGCACGGCACCACGATCATCGGCGTCAAGAAAGATGGCAAAGTGGTTATTGCAGGGGATGGGCAGGTCAGTCTTGGGCAGACCGTCATCAAGGGAAGTGCGCGAAAGGTGCGGCGGTTGTCGCCGGGAGGGTTCGATGTGGTGGCTGGGTTTGCAGGATCGACCGCGGATGCCTTTACCCTGCTCGAACGCCTTGAAGCCAAACTCGAAGCCACGCCTGGCCAACTGGCGCGCGCTTCGGTCGAGTTGGCAAAGGACTGGCGCACGGACAAGTATCTGCAAAAGCTCGAGGCCATGCTGATTGTCAGCGATGGTCGCGACATCTTCGTCATCACGGGCGCAGGTGATGTGCTGGAGCCCGAGCATGATGTCACCGCCATCGGATCGGGCGGCAACTATGCCCTGGCCGCGGCGCGCGCCCTCATGGACAGCGCCCTTGACGCCGAGGCAATCGCCCGCAAAGCCATGTCCATCGCGGCGGATATATGCGTCTACACCAATGGGAACCTGACGGTCGAGACGAT
>JAJLKH010000111.1:0-51969 GCA_033839205.1 Rhodobacterales bacterium
TCGGATTGGCGCGACGGGCGCGATCATGCCGATGCCCAGTGGAACACGATCTACAACCCCGCCTATCTGCGCGCCAATATCGAAGGCGGCGAAGGCTATGACTGGTTCTACCACTCACCCGAGGCGCGCGCCGCCCAGATCCGCACCCCGATCACGGACGCCGCGCATGACGAGCCATGGATCTGGCGCTACAAGGACATCCGTAACTGGTGGCTGAACGCCCATCATGACCGGATCGGCGGCCAGCGCAGCGCAGAACCCACCGCATGGGTGCCGCAATCCAAACCCGTCTGGTTCACCGAACTGGGCTGCCCCGCCGTGGACCGTGGCACCAACCAGCCGAATGTTTTCCTCGATCCCAAATCATCGGAATCCTTCCTGCCCGCCTATTCCAGCGGGCAGCGCGACGAGGTGATCCAGATGCAATACCTGCGCGCCATCCTGGGCTATTGGCGCGAGGCGGATCACAACCCCGTCTCGGCCGTCTACGGCGCGCCGATGCTCGACATGGCCCGCGCCTTCGTCTGGGCCTGGGATGCGCGGCCCTATCCCTTCTTTCCGGCCAATGGCACGCTCTGGGGCGACGCCCCCAATTACGCGCGCGGTCATTGGGTGACGGGGCGGCTCTCGTCCCGCTCGCTTACCTCGGTCGTGGCTGAAATCTGCGCCCGCGCCGGAATCACCGCCAGCGATACAAGCACGCTGCACGGGATCGTGCGCGGCTATGCCATATCGCAGGTGACCGACGCCCGCGCCGCCCTGCAACCCCTGATGCTCGCCCATGGCTTCGATGCCGTGGAACGCGACGGGGTGCTGCGCTTCGTGATGCGCCGCGACGGGGTAGCGCAACCCGTGCCCTTGGCCGCGCTGGCCGATCTGCCCGAAAGCCCCCCGCGCCCCCAGCACAGCCGCGCCGCCGAAGCCGCGATGACCGGGCGCGTCCGGCTGCGCTTCGTGCAGGCCGACACCGACTATCCCGCCATCAGCGAAGAATCCGTTCTGCCGGATGAGGCGACCCATGCCGTCGCCGCCTCGGAACTGCCTTTGCTGCTGACCCGCGCCGAAGGCCGCCAAGTCGCCGAACGCTGGCTGGCCGAGGCGCGCATCGCCCGCGACGGCCTGCGCTTGGCCCTGCCGCCCTCGCATCTGCACCTCGGCGCGGGCGATCTGCTGCAACTTCAGGATGACCCGACCGGCGCAACCTACCGCATCGACCGTGTCGAACTGGGCGCGGCCCAACTGATCGAGGCGCAGCGCGTCGAACCCGGCGTCTACCTGCCCGCCGCGCTCGAGGATGACACATCCCGCACGGCTGCCATCCGCACCGCGTTGCCGGTCTTTCCGCTGTTCCTAGATCTGCCCCTGATGACCGGGGACGAAGTGCCCCACGCCCCCCATCTCGCCGTCACCGCCGATCCCTGGCCCGGTGCCGCCGCCCTTTACGCGGCCGTCACCCCGCAGGGCTTCACCCTCAACCGCACCGTGCCGCAACCCGCCGTGATCGGTCTCACCCAGGATGCGCTGCCCGCTGCGCGCCCCGGCCTGCTGCATCGCCACGACAGCGTCACGGTCAGGCTGACGACCGGGGCGCTCTCCTCCATCGATCTGCCGACGCTGCTGGCAGGGGGCAACCTCGCGGCGCTGGGCGATGGCACCCCCGACCGGTGGGAGCTGCTGCAATTCGCCAACGCCACCCTTGTCGGCCCCGACACCTGGCGGCTTGATACGCTGCTGCGCGGCCAGCTTGGCAGCGATGCGCTGATGCCCTCGGCCTGGCCCGCGGGCAGTTTCTTCGTCCTGATGGATGGCCGCCCCCTGCAGATCGATCTGCCGTCCGATGCGCGCGGCCTCACGCGCCACTTTCGCATCGGCCCGGCGTGGCGGCCGCTCGACGATCCCTCCTACATCGCGCTGCAGGACAGCTTTGCCGGCATTGGCCTCAAACCGCTGGCCCCGGTGCATCTGCGCGGCGCAACAACGCCCGGCGGCGATCTGCACATCACCTGGATCCGCCGCGGCCGTATCGACGCCGACGCATGGGAGGCCCCCGACATCCCCCTGGGCGAGGAAAGCGAAAGCTACCAGCTGCGCGTCATGCAGGGGGCAACGATCCTGCGCGAATTCACCCTGTCCAGCCCCGAATGGACCTATCCGGCCGCCGACAGGGCCGCGGATGCCCAAGGCGGCCCCATCCGTATCGACATCGCGCAGATCTCGGCCCGCTTCGGCCCCGGCTTCCGCGCCAGCCTCACGCCGGAGGGGTGATGCGCCCGGTCATGCATGGCGATCTGACGACCCTGGCGCGGCATCTGCTGGCCGTGGCGCCGATGGGCCGGCCCGCCGCCTGCGCCCGACTGATGGCGCAGGCCGATGCCGCCGACCGCTATCGCAAACGCTTTGGCCGGACGCATCCCGCATGGGGCAATGGCACGCTGATGGCCCGCGCGCTGGCCACCGCGCCACCGCCCGAACCGGGCCTGCATGACCCCGATTACGCCGCCTGCCTTGTGCTGGTGCTGACCCATCTGGCCCGCCGCCGCGACCGCGATGCAGGAATTTTTCCGTTGTCACGGCTTTGCGTTTGGCGCGCCCCCTCTATCTGGTCTAATATGGCGTCGAAAAGGACAGGCCCCATGACCAAGACCAAGACCAAAATCGCCCAGATCGACCCGGTCTGGAACCGCATCCTGACCGAGGCTGAAAAAGCCGTGGTCGATGAACCCATGCTGGGCGGCTTGATCCATTCAAGCGTTCTGCATCACGGCTCGATCGAATGCGCGCTGGCCTATCGAATCGCGCTGAAACTGGCCTCGGGCGAAATGTCCGAGCAGTTGATCCGCGAAATCTGCGATCAGGCCTATGCCGACGATCCCAGCCTCGCGCTGGCCGCGCGCGCCGATATCATGGCGGTCTACGACCGCGACCCGGCCTGCCACCGGTTCCTGCAACCCTTGCTGTTCTTCAAGGGCTTCCAGGCCGTGCAATCCTACCGGATCGCCCATTGGCTGTGGAAGGGCGGGCGCCAGGATCTGGCCTATTTCTTCCAGATGCGTGTGTCCGAGGCCTTCGGCGTCGATATCCACCCCGCCGCGCGGATCGGCAAAGGCATCATGATCGACCACGCCCATTCCATCGTGATCGGCGAAACCGCCGTTGTCGGTGATAACGTCTCGATGCTGCATTCCGTGACGCTGGGCGGCACCGGCAAGGAAGAGGAAGACCGCCACCCCAAGATCGGCGAAGGCGTGCTGATCGGGGCAGGGGCCAAGGTGCTGGGCAATATCCACATCGGCCATTGCTCGCGCATTGCCGCAGGCTCGGTCGTGCTGCATGACGTGCCGCCGAAAACCACCGTGGCGGGCGTGCCCGCCAAGGTCGTGGGCGAGGCGGGCTGCGCCACGCCCTCCATCACCATGGATCAATTGCTGCGCGACAGCGTCTAACGCGCTGATTTTACAATGAAAAAAGGGCCGGATCATCGCAATGATCCGGCCCTTCGCATGTCGTCAGACCCGACAGGTCAGGCCAGCATGGCCATCGGGTTTTCCAGGTTGTCCTTGATCGCCTGCAGCAGTTCCGCCCCCAGCGCCCCGTCGATCACCCGGTGATCCACCGACAGCGTGACCGACATCACCGTCGCCACGGCCAGCGCGCCATCCTTGCCCACGACGGGTTTCTTGACGCCCGCGCCCACGGCCAGGATCGCCCCATGCGGCGGGTTGATCACCGCATCGAAATTGTCGATCCCGAACATGCCCAGGTTGGAAATGGCGAAACTGCCACCCTGGTATTCATGCGGCGCCAGCTTCTTGGACTTGGCGCGCGCCGCCAGGTCCTTCATCTCGGCACTCAGCGCCGACAGCGACTTCATCTCGGCATCCTTCAGCACCGGCGTGAACAGGCCGCCATCGATGGCCACCGCCACCGCGACATCCGACGGCTTGAGCTGCAACACCCGGTCGCCCGCCCAGACCGCATTGGCCGCAGGCACCTGCTGCAAGGCCAAGGCACAGGCCTTGATGATGAAATCATTGACCGACAGCTTCACGCCGCGCCCCTCAAGCTGCGCGTTCAGCTGGCCACGGAAAGCCATCAGCGCATCCAGCTGGATATCGCGGCGCAGGTAGAAATGCGGAATGGTCTGCTTGGCCTCGGTCAGGCGGGCGGCGATGGTCTTGCGCATCCCGTCCAGCTTGACCTCGGTATAGGCGCGGCCCTCGTACATCTTCAGAACCGTGTCCGTGGACGGACCCGATGCCATCGCAGGGGCAGGGGCCTTGGCCGCCGCCGCCGCCGGGGCAGGGGCTGCCGAGGCCGCCGCCGGCTTCGCCTGCGGGCTCGCGCCTTCCACATCGGCCTTGACGATCCGCCCATGCGGGCCGGACCCGGTCACGCCGGCCAGGTCGATCCCCTTGTCCGCCGCGATCCGCCGCGCCAGCGGCGAGGCGAAGACGCGACCACCATCCGCCGCCTTCGGCGCGGCAGGGGCCGGTGTCGCCGCAGCCGGGGACGCCGCCGCTGCGACAGGCGCCGCCTCGGCCTTGGCCGGTTCCGCCTTGGGGGCGGCCGCATTGACGTCGGATGCGCTTTCGCCATCCTCCAGCAGCAGCGCGATGGGCGAATTGACCTTCACCCCCTCGGTGCCCTCGGCCACAAGGATCTTGCCGATCACACCCTCGTCCACGGCCTCGAATTCCATCGTGGCCTTGTCCGTCTCGATCTCGGCCAGAAGGTCGCCCGCGGATACGGTATCGCCCTCCTTGACCAGCCATTTCGCCAGCGTGCCCTCTTCCATCGTGGGGGACAGCGCGGGCATCAGAATTTCAACAGGCATCGCGTGTCTCCTTAGCGGTAGGTCACTTTTTTCACGGCCGCGACAACCTCGTCGGTCGTCACCAGCGCCAGCTTCTCAAGGTTGGCCGCATAGGGCATGGGCACATCCTTGCCGGTGCAGTTGATCACGGGCGCATCCAGGTAATCAAAGGCGTTTTCCATGATATAGGCCGACAGGTGGTTCCCGATCGACGCCACGGGAAAGCCTTCCTCGACAGTCACGCAACGGTTGGTCTTCATCACCGATGCGATCAGCGTGTCATAGTCCAGCGGCCGCAGGGTCCGCAGGTCGATCACCTCGGCGCTGATCCCGTCCTTTTCCAGACGCTCCGCCGCTTCCAGCGCATAGGTCATCCCGATCCCGAAACTGACGATGGTCACATCCGTCCCCTCGCGCCAGATCTTGGCCTTGCCGAAAGGCACGGTGTAATCCTCCAGCACCGGCACATCGAAGCTGCGCCCGTAAAGGATCTCGTTCTCAAGGAAGATCACCGGGTTCGGATCGCGGATCGCGGTCTTCATCAACCCTTTGTAATCAGACGCCGAATAGGGCATCACCACCTTCAGCCCGGGGATCTGCGCATACCATGCCGCGTAATCCTGGCTGTGCTGCGCCCCCACGCGCGCCGCCGCCCCGTTCGGGCCACGGAACACCATCGGCGCGCCCATCTGGCCACCCGACATGTAAAGCGTCTTTGCGGCCGAGTTGATGATCTGGTCGATCGCCTGCATCGCGAAGTTGAAGGTCATGAACTCCACGATCGGGCGCAACCCGCCAAAGGCCGCCCCCACCGCGATGCCGGTAAAGCCATGCTCGGTGATCGGCGTGTCGATCACCCGCTTGGGGCCGAACTCGTCCAGCATCCCTTGGGAAATCTTGTAGGCGCCCTGGTACTCGGCCACTTCCTCGCCCATCAGGAACACTGATGGATCGCGCCGCATTTCCTCGGCCATGCCATCGCGCAGCGCCTCGCGCACGGTCTGCTTGCGCACCTCGGTGCCCTCGGGCCAGTCGGGCTGCATCTTGGCCGCTTTCGGCGCGGCCAGGGCAGGGGCAGGGGCCGCAGCCGCCGCAGCCGGGGCCGCCTCCGCCTTGGGCGCCTCGGCCTTGGCCGGGGCCGCCGTCGCCTCGGATGCGCTCTCGCCATCCTCCAGCAGCAGCGCGATCGCCACGTTGACCTTCACGCCCTCGGTGCCCTCGGCCACCAGGATCTTGCCGATCACGCCCTCATCCACCGCCTCGAATTCCATCGTGGCCTTGTCGGTCTCGATCTCGGCCAGGATGTCACCGGCCTTCACGGTATCGCCTTCCTTGACCAGCCATTTGGCCAGCGTGCCCTCTTCCATCGTGGGCGACAGGGCGGGCATCAGGATTTCAGTTGCCATAAGTCTCTTCTCCCTTACGCGCTCTGCGGTACGTCGTCGGCATAGATATCGGTCCAAAGCTCGCTCAGCGCGGGCTCGGGGCTTTCCTTTGCGAACTCGGCGCTCGCGTTCACGATATCCTTGATCTCCTTGTCGATGGCCTTCAGGTCATCCTCGGTCGCGTGCTTGCCAGACAGCAGCAGATCGCGCACATGCTCGATCGCGTCCTTCTCGTCGCGCATCTTCTGCACCTCTTCGCGGGTCCTGTACTTGGCCGGGTCCGACATCGAATGCCCGCGATAGCGATAGGTCTTCACCTCAAGGATATAGGGGCCCGCGCCCGAACGGCAGTGCGCCACGGCCTTCTCGCCCGCCGCCTTCACCGCCAGCACATCCATGCCGTCAACCGCCTCGCCCGGAATGCCGAAGGCGTGCCCGCGCTCGTAGATTTCCGCCGACGAGGTGGACCGCTGCTGCGACGTGCCCATCGCATACTGGTTGTTCTCGATCACGAAAATCACCGGCAGCTTCCACAGCGCCGCCATGTTGAAGGTCTCGTAGACCTGCCCCTGGTTGGCCGCGCCATCCCCGAAATAGGCGAAGGTCACGCGCTTGTTGTCCAGGTACTTGTCGGCAAAGGCCAGCCCGGCGCCCAGCGGCACCTGCGCGCCGACGATGCCGTGCCCGCCATAGAAATGCTTCTCCTTCGAGAACATGTGCATCGAGCCGCCCTTGCCCTTGGAGTATCCCCCCTCGCGGCCCGTCAGCTCTGCCATCACCCCGTTCGGATCCATCCCGCAGGCCAGCATGTGACCGTGATCGCGGTAGGATGTGATGCGCTTGTCGCCTTCCTCCGCCGCGGCCTCCAGGCCCACGACAACTGCTTCCTGCCCGATGTAGAGATGGCAGAAACCACCGATTAGACCCATGCCGTAAAGCTGGCCGGCCTTCTCCTCGAATCGCCGGATCAGCAGCATGTCGCGGTAGAAGCCTTTCAGTTCATCGGCGGAAACGTTTGAAACCTTTTGGCTTTTTCTGGTAGCCATGCGGCATTCCCCTCCCATCGGCAAAGATAGTTTAGCGTTAAACTATCTAATACAGGATTCAGCCCGATGATGCGAGTGCAAAGTTGCCCGGTCGCCGGCGGCGGCGCGGGACAGGGGCGATCAGACGATGAAAAGGGGGGTCAGCGCACCACGATCTCGTCGGCGCGCATCAGGCCCAGCACGTCGCGCGCCTGCTGGTCCAGCAGGTCAAGATCAAGGAATTCGTCCGACAGGCGCCGCGTCAGGTTCTCCATCCGCGCCACGCGCGTCTGCAAGACCTCCAGCTCGGCGCGCAGCTTTGCCGCATCCGCCTGCACTTCCGCGCGCCGGAACAGCCCGTAATTCCCCTGCACGGCGGCAAAGGTGAAATAGGCGCCAAGGCTGAAGGCCACCGCGAAAAAGATCATGACGCCAAAGGCGGGACGGGTGCGGGATGTCATTGCTCTGCCACTCTTTGCGCCTGTTGCCGGCGCCTGACGCCACAATGACACAGGCGATTCGCCCTGTGAATCCCCTTTCGGTTGAAATCAGACGAAAAACACCGAAAAGCAGCAGAAAATTGCCGAAAAACCGGCGCGCTGTTTCTTCTTGCTGCAAATATCCATGAACCGCGCCCGCCACGGGCGCGATCCTTGATCGCATGTCTCAGGCGCTGGCCTCAAGCGCGGCCACACCCGGCAGGGTCTTGCCTTCCATCCATTCCAGGAACGCGCCGCCCGCGGTGCTGATATAGGTAAAGTCATCCGCCACCTGCGCCGCATGAAGTGCGGCCACCGTGTCGCCGCCCCCGGCGACGGTGATCAGCTGCCCTGCGGTGGTCAGCGCGGCGGCATGGCGCGCCGTGGTCATCGTGGCCTCGTCGAAGGGCGGGATCTCGAAGGCGCCCAGCGGCCCGTTCCAGATCAGCGTCTTCAACCCGTCGAAGGCCGCGCAGATCGCGGCGATGGATTGCGGCCCCGCATCCAGGACCATCTGGTCTTCGTCCAGAACCGTTGCGGGGGTCAGCGGCACCACGTCATAGGGCACGCCTGCGCCAAAGCTGCGCGCGACCTTGCCATCGACCGGCAGGATCACTCGGCAACCGGTGCGCGCGGCCTTTTCCAGGATCTCGCGCGCGGTCTGCTCGAAATCGGGCTCGCGCAGCGACTTGCCCAGCTGCGCGCCCTGCGCCGCCAGGAACGTATTGGCCATGCCGCCGCCGATGATCAGCACATCCAGCTTTTCCACCAGGTTTTCCAGCAGTTCGATCTTGGTCGATACCTTGGCCCCGCCCACGACCGCGCCGACCGGGCGCTTGGGCGTGCTCAGCGCCGCCTCCAGCGCGCGCAGCTCCGCCTCCATCTGGCGGCCCGCGCAGGACGGCATCAGATGCGCCAGCCCCTCGGTCGAGGCATGGGCCCGGTGCGCCGCCGAAAACGCGTCATTGCAATAGATCTGCGCCAGCTCCGCCAGTTCCGCGGCAAAGGCCGGGTCATTGGCCTCCTCGCCGGGATGGAACCGGATATTTTCCAGCAGCACCACGTCATTGGTGGCGGCTTCCGCCCCGTCGAAAGTCTCGACAAAGGTCACATGGCGCGCCAGCACGTTCTCCAGCGCCGGGATCGTGACGCGCAAGGACATGTCCAGCACGACCTTGCCCTTGGGCCGGCCGAAATGCGCCACCAGCAGCACGCGGCCCCCGCGGCCCAGGATGTCGCGCACGGTGGGGGCGATCTTCTCGATCCGGGTGGCATCCGTCACCTTGCCCTTTTCGACGGGCACGTTGATATCCACGCGCACCAGGACCCGCTTGCCCTCAAGGTCCATGTCATCCAGGGTCTTCCACGTCATGCCCGCTCTCCTCAGGATCAGCCCGCGCACCTCTTGGCGTGAACGCGCGCTTGCGTCAACACCCCGCTTGGCAATCGCGCGCAACGGCCTTAGGTATCTGGCCAGAACAATTCAGAGGAGGCCCAGATGCCCGAGATCAAAGACCCCGAGAACACCATCCTCATCGAGCTGAAGGGCGGCACCGTCACGATCGAGCTTCTGCCCGACGTGGCGCCCAAGCATTGCGAACGGATGAAGGAACTGGCGCGTTCGGGCCAGTATGACAACGTCTGCTTCCACCGGGTGATCGAAGGCTTCATGGCCCAGACCGGCGATGTCGAACATGGCGACATGGAAGACGGCTTCAACATCCGCCGCGCGGGCACCGGCGGCTCCGACCTGCCGGATCTTCCGGCCGAATTCTCGCGCCTGCCCCATGACCGCGGCACGCTGGGGGCGGCACGCAGCCAGAACCCGAACTCGGCCAACAGCCAGTTCTTCATCAACTTCAAGGACAACCATTTCCTGAACGGCCAGTACACCGTCTATGGCCGCGTCATTTCAGGCATGGAACATGTCGACGCCATCACCCGCGGCGAGCCGCCCGCGAACCCCGACCGCATGATCAGCGTCAAGGTGGCCGCCGATGCGTAACGCGATCGCAGCCGCCCTGATCCTGCTGGCAGGCCCCGCATTCGCCACCGGCATCCAGATCCAGGTCGAAGGGCAGGCCAACGGCACCATCACCATCGACCTGCTGGAAGACGTGGCCCCCGAACACGCCGCCCAGATCGCCGCCATTGCCGCCGAAGGCGGCTATGACAACGTGGTCTTTCACCGCGTGATCGAAGGCTTCATGGCCCAGACCGGGGATGTGGAATTCGGCAAGCTTGGCGGCAACATGTCCCGCGCGGGCATGGGCGGATCGAACCGCCCCGACCTCAAGGCCGAATTCTCCGATATCCCCTTTGATCGCGGCGTGGTCGGCATGGCGCGCAGCCAGAACCCGAACTCGGCCAACAGCCAGTTCTTCATCATGTTCGACGAAGGCTACTTCCTGAACGGTCAATACACGGTCGTGGGCCGCGTCACCGAAGGGATGGAGGTCGTGGACGCGATCAAGCGCGGCACCGGCCAGAACGGCATGGTCACCGGCCAGCCCGACGTGATGCGCACCGTCACCGTGATCGAATGATCACCGCGCCATGATGCAAAACGAAACGGGGCCCGCGGGCCCCGTTTTTCATGGTGCTCACGCCGCCTGCGCCGCCTGTTCCGCCGCGAAATCCAGCAACTGCCCCAAAGCGCCGACAAACAGATCGTCGGCGACCGTCATCGCCACCCGAAGATGCCCCGCCGCCGCCGCGCCAAAGCTTTCGCCGGGCATCACTGCGATCCCGTGCGTCTCCAGCAAGGCCATGGCGAAGGCCTCGCCGCTCATCCCCGTCGCGCGGATATCCAGCATCAGGTACATCGCCCCCTGCGGGGGCTGCGCCCGGACGATGTTCTGCCGCCCCAGCAGATCCAGCGCCAGCGCGCGGCGGCGCAGGAAAGGCGCCGCCACCTGCGCCTCCAGCGCATCGCCCTGTGCCAGCGCGAACAAGGCCGCCTCCTGCACGAAACCGGGCACGCCATAGGTGGTATGCGTCGCCAGATCCGCCAGCCGCGCCACCGCCGCCTCGGGCCCCACGACCCAGCCGATGCGACTGCCGGTCATCGCGTGCGACTTCGACATCGACCCGATCACCAGCGTCCGCTCGGCCATGCCCGGCAAGGCGCGCGGGCTCAGATGCGCACCCTCCCAGACCTGCGTGTCGTAAACCTCGTCCGAGATCAGCCACAGATCACGATCCACCACCACCCGCGCGATCCCCTCCAGCGTGGCCCGGCCATAGACACCGCCTGTCGGATTATTGGGGCTGTTGATCAGCAAGGATCGCGGCCGATGCGCCGCCCGTGCCGCCGCATCCAGATCGGCGGCGCGCGGCTGAAACCCGTCCTCGGGCCGTGCGGCCACGGGGCAGGGGGTCAGCCCCAGCGCGCGAAACACCCCCGGATAGGTCACATAGGCCGGCTCGACATAAAGCGCGCTGTCGCCCGGATCGCCGGTGGCATGCAGCGCCGCGAACAGCGCGGCCTGTCCGCCGGGCATGATCTGCACATTGGCCCGCGTCGTCGCGACCCCCGTGCGCGCCTCGACCCGCGCCGCCACCGCATCGCGCAGCGCCGGGATGCCGGGGATGCTCGCATAACCTGTCTGCCCCGCCATCGCGGCGGCATGCATCGCCTCAAGGATTACCGGATCGGTGCGGATGTCATGCTCGCCGATGGTCAGCTCGATCACATCGCGCCCCGCCGCCTTCATCGCGCGGGCGCGGTAGAACACGCCCCAGCCATCATCCCCATCCCCCAACAGATGCGTGATCCGGTGCGACAATTCCATGGCAGGCCCTTTCGTTGCTTGCCGCCACAGGCCACAGCCGGCATGGCCCTGTCAATTCAGCGATTGTGGTGCGCAGGATCAACGGATATGATCACCTTATGAACGCTCGTGCCATTACCATCATTTGCTGCATTACCGCCTGAACCTTTCCGGCGGCGCGTTCTTCTATTCCAAACCCGAGTTGAAGTTGCTAAGCCCGCCGCGGACCCGCGTGTGAGGACCCGATGACGACGATCAAGCTGCACAACACCAAGACCCGCCGGAAAGAGGTGTTCACCCCCCTCAACCCCGACAATGTGCGGATGTATGTCTGCGGCCCCACCGTCTATGACCGCGCGCATCTGGGCAACGCGCGCCCCGTGGTGGTCTTCGACATGCTCTACCGCCTGCTGCGCCAGGTCTATGGGCCGGCTCACGTCACCTATGTGCGCAATTTCACCGACGTTGACGATAAGATCAACGCCGAGGCGCTGCGCCGGAAAGAGACGGGCGCCACGGCCTCGCTCGAAGCGCTCATTCGCGAAAGGTCCGAGGAAACGATCCGCTGGTATCTCGACGACATGGGTGCGCTTGGCGCGCTGGAGCCTGACCACATGCCCCGCGCCACCGCCTATATCCCGCAGATGGTCGAGATGATCGCGGACCTGATCGCATCGGGCCACGCCTATGCCGCAGAAGGCCATGTGCTTTTCGCCGTGGACAGCTACAGCAACTACGGCGCGCTTTCTGGCCGCACGGTCGAGGACATGATCGCCGGCGCAAGGGTCGAGGTCGCCCCCTACAAGCGCAACCCGATGGATTTCGTGCTCTGGAAACCCTCCAGCGACGATCTGCCCGGATGGGACAGCCCCTGGGGCCGGGGGCGCCCCGGCTGGCATATCGAATGCTCGGCCATGGCGCAGGAATTGCTGGGGGCCAGTTTCGACATCCACGGCGGCGGCATCGACCTGCAATTCCCGCACCATGAGAACGAGATCGCCCAAAGCTGCTGCGCCCACCCCGAGGGGGGCTTTGCCAGCGTCTGGATGCATAACGAGATGCTGCTGGTCGAGGGCAGGAAAATGTCCAAATCCCTGGGCAATTTCTTCACCGTCCGCGACCTGCTGGACCAGGGCATCCCCGGCGAGGTGATCCGCTACGTCTTCTTGATGACCCATTACCGCAAGCCGATGGACTGGACGGCGGAAAAGGCGGCGCAGGCCGACGCGACGCTGCGCAAATGGTATGCGCTGACCGCCGAGGCACCGGACGGCTCTGCCCCCAGCCAGACGGCGATCGATGCGCTTGCCGATGATCTGAACACCCATGCCTTTCTGTCAGAATGCCATCAGCTTGCCCTTGCGGGCGATGCGGCGACCCTGCGCGCAACCCTGCAGCTTGCTGGATTGATCGGGGACAAGGTTCCCGCATGGGCCACCGCATCTGTCGTGGATCTTTCGGCGCATGCACAGCGTCTTGCCGCGGCCCGCGAAACCGCGATGCAGACCAAGGATTTCGCGCAGGTGGACCGGCTGAAATCCGCGCTGCTCGCGGCGGGGGTCGAGGTCCGCATGTCCAAGGCCGGGGTGGAACTGGTGCCCGGCCCCGATTTCGATCCTGCGAAACTGGAGGGGCTGGAATGATGTGCGTGGCGTTGACCTGTCTGACGGCAGGGGGGCTGGCGGCCCCCCATGACCCTGCGGGTCATTCCCCCCGCGGATATTTGCGGCAAGAAGAAGCAGAGGCCCGCCGATGACCCGTGAACGACTGTATCTCTATGACACCACGCTGCGCGACGGGCAGCAGACGCAGGGCGTGCAATTCTCGACCGCCGAAAAGATCGCGATCGCGCAGATGCTGGATGCTTTGGGCGTGGATTACATCGAAGGCGGCTGGCCCGGCGCCAACCCCACGGATTCGGCGTTCTTCGAGGCGGCACCGCGCACCCGCGCGCGGCTGACCGCCTTCGGCATGACCAAGCGGGCCGGGCGTTCGGCCGCCAATGACGACGTGCTGGCCGCCGTGATGAACGCAGGCACCGGCGCCGTCTGCCTTGTGGGCAAGGCGCATGATTTCCACGTCACCACCGCCCTGGGCGTCAGCCTAGACGAGAACCTGGAAAACATCGCCGCCTCCATCGTCCATCTGGTCGCCCAGGGCCGCGAGGCATTGTTCGATGCGGAACATTTCTTCGACGGCTACCGCGCCAATCCCGCCTACGCGATCAAGGTGCTGCGCGCCGCGCTCGAGGCCGGCGCCCGCTGGATCGTGCTCTGCGATACCAATGGCGGCTGCCTGCCGGACGAGATCGGTCGGATCACCGGCGAGGTCATCGCAGCAGGCATCCCCGGCGACCGTCTGGGCATCCACACCCATAATGACACCGAAACCGCCGTGGCCGGCAGCCTTGCCGCGATTGACGCCGGCGCGCGGCAGGTGCAGGGCACGCTCAACGGCCTGGGCGAGCGCTGCGGCAATGCCAACCTGACCGCGATCATTCCGACCCTTCTGCTCAAGGAACCCTATGCCAGCCGCTATGAGACCGGCGTCACGCTTGACGCGCTCTGCGGCCTGACCCGCGCCAGCCGTCGGCTGGACGAGATCCTGAACCGCGTGCCCCTGCGCCAGGCGGCCTATGTCGGCGCCTCGGCCTTCGCGCACAAGGCGGGGCTGCATGCCAGCGCGATCCTCAAGGATCCCACGACCTATGAACATGTGGACCCGGGCGTCGTCGGGAATACGCGCATCGTGCCCATGTCGAACCAGGCGGGCCAGTCGAACCTGCGCCGCCGCCTGGCCGAGGCCGGGCTGGAGGTGGCGCCCGATGATCCGGTGCTGGGCCGCATCCTGGAACTGGTCAAGCTGCGGGAAGGCGAGGGCTATTCCTACGACACCGCCCAGGCCAGTTTCGAACTGCTGGCCCGCGCCGAGATGGGCCGCGCCCCCGATTTCTTCGAGGTCAAGCGCTACCGCGTGACCGTCGAGCGGCGCAAGAACAAGTATAACCAGATGGTCAGCCTCTCCGAGGCAGTCGTCGTGCTCAAGGTGGACGGCGAGAAAAAGCTTTCGGTCAGCGAGTCGATGGACGAGGCCGGATCGGATCGTGGCCCGGTCAACGCACTGGCCAAGGCGCTGGCCAAGGATCTTGGCCCCTATAGCGATGTGATCGCCGATATGCGGCTGGTCGATTTCAAGGTCCGCATCACCCAGGGCGGCACCGAGGCTGTCACCCGCGTCATCATCGACAGCGAGGATGCGCAGGGCCGCCGCTGGTCTACCGTGGGGGTCAGCCCCAACATCGTCGACGCCAGCTTCGAAGCGTTGCTGGATGCGATCAACTGGAAACTTCTGCGCGACGCCCCTCGTCTGACGAAGGTGACCGCGTGATCACCGAACAGATCGCCGCCTGCGCCCAACTGGTCGAACGGGGCGATCCTGACCGCTTTGCCGCCACCATGGCGGCCCCGGTCGCCGCACGCCGTGTGCTGTTTCCGCTTTACGCCTTCAACCTCGAAATCGCCCGCGCCCCCTGGATGAGCGCGGAACCCCTGATCGCCGAGATGCGCCTGCAATGGTGGCATGACGCGCTTGAGGAAATCGCGGCCGGTGGCCCGGTGCGCCGGCACGAGGTGGCAAGCCCCCTGGCCGATGTGCTGGACCACGAAGCTGCGACACTGCTGATGGGATGCGTGGATGCCCGCCGCCGCGAGGCGCAGCGCCTGCCCATGGCGGGCGCCGATGACCTCGCCGATTACGTGGCCGCGACAGCCGGTACGCTGATGTGGGTCGCCGCCCGCGCGCTGGGATCGACGCAGGAGGCGCGCGCCCGCGATCTGGGGGCGGCATCGGGACTGGCCAATTACTTCCTTGGTGTGCCGCTGTTCCTGGCGCGCGCGGTGAACCCGCTCCCCGAGATGACAACCCGCCATTTCCAAGACCTGGTGCGCGCGCATCTGGACAAGGCCCGCCGCCCCGGTGGGGGCGGGCGGCCATCAGCGCCGCAGCGTCTGGCCGAACTGGCAGGCTGGCGCGCGGCGGGCATCCTGTCTCGCGCCCTGCGCGATCCCGCCGCCATCCCCGAAGGGCGGCTTGCCGAACCCGAGGCGTTGCGCCGCCTGGGCCTGCTGCGGGCGCGCTACTTCTAGGGGATCACGCCTCTTTCGGGCGCATCGCCAGCCAGATCAGCGCGCCGGTCGCCAGCACCAGGAAAGGCAGCATCGCCATGTTGACGGCCATCCAGCCTTCCTGCGCCGTGCCGCCCGAACAGTTCATCAGGCTGCCCGATGACAGCGACGCCATGGTGACCCCGCCGAACACGATCAGGTCGTTCATCCCCTGCACGCGGCCCCGCTCATGCGGCGCATGGTTGGCCGCCAGCATCGTGGTGGCACCGATGAAGCCAAAGTTCCAGCCGATCCCCAGCAGGATCAGCGCGACAAAGAAATGCTCCAGCTCGACCCCCATCAGCGCCACGGCCCCGGCACCCGCCAGGATCAGCAGGCCAAGGCCCACGATCCGCTGCACTCCGAAGCGCGCGATCAGATGCCCGGTGAAGAACGATGGCGCATACATCGCCAGAACATGCGCCGTCACCACGTTGGCCGCGTCATTGGTGGCAAAGCCGCAGCCCACCACGGCCAGCGGCGACGATGTCATGACTAGGTTCATCAGCGCATAGGACACGGTCGCACAGATCACCGCCACGGCCACGGCGGGCGTCTTGAGAAGCTCCATCCGGCTTCGCCCGCGCGGCGCGTCATGCGCGGGCGGCTTGGGCGTGGGAATATCCAGGAAAAAGAACAGGCCCGACCCGATCACATTGACCGCGATCACCGCCAGATAGGTGCCCAGGAAGGGGATGACCATCGACTCGGCCGTCACCTTGACCAGTTGCGGCCCGATCACCGCACTGAGCAGCCCGCCCGCCATGACATAGGAAATCGCCTTGGGCCGGAACGCATCCGATGCGGTATCGGCGGCGGCAAAGCGGTAAAAGCCCTGGCCGGACATGTAGATGCCGGTGATGAAACTGCCCAGCAGGAAGATCGGGAAGGACGCAAGGTATAGCCCGTAAGCCCCAACAGCCCCACCGATGGCACCCGCCGTGGTGCCGATCAGAAACCCGGTGCGGCGGCCATATTTCTGCATGATCGCCGATACGGGCGTCGCCGCCAGCATCGACCCCAGCACGATCAGCGAGATGGGCAAGGTCGCCCAGCACAGGTTTGTCGCCAGCGATTGCCCGGCCAGCCCGCCGATGGTGAAGATCATCGGCATCTGCGATCCCAGGATGGCCTGCGCCAACACAAGGATTGTCACGTTGCGCTTGGCGCGGGCGTCGTCGGGGATATATGCAGCTTCGCTCATGCGAAAGTGCTAGACCGCGCGCAGGTCAGCCGCAAGGGCGATATTGTCGCCCGGTCCGGTCTAGCAGGCCGCCATCGCCGGGCGCAGCGCGGGCGACAGGCCCACTGCCAGCGCCTGCCAATCCAGCCCCTCGCGCAGGCGCACGCCTTCGCCGATGCACAGGATCGCGGGCGGCTCCAGCCCGGATGCGGCAATATCCGCCTCCATCCGGCCCAGCGTCGTGTCCAGCACCTGCTGTTGCGCCGTGGTGGCGGACACCACGACGGCGGCAGGCTCGTCCGGGCTACGCCCCGCACCGATCAGCTTGGCCGCGATCTGGCCCACATGTTTCATGCCCATGTAGATCACGATCATCTGGCTGCCCTTCGCGATCCCGTCCCAGTCAAGGCTGGTGGGCGTGTCGCCGGTGGCGTCATGGCCGGTCACGAAGGTCACCGACTGGTTGACCGTGCGATGCGTCACCGGAATGCCCGCATAGGCCAGCCCGCCGATCCCCGCCGTGATGCCGGGAATGATGCGTACCTGGATGTCCGCGCCGATCAGGGTCTGGGCCTCTTCGCCGCCCCGGCCAAAGACGAAGGGATCGCCACCCTTCAGCCTGAGCACCCGCTTGCCCTGCCGCGCAAGGTCAACCAGCCGCCGCGTGATGTCATCCTGCAGGGCCGATGGCTTGCCCCCGCGCTTGCCCGCATATTCCAGCTGCGCCTGCGGGGCCCAGTCCAGGATCTGCTGGCTGACCAGCGCATCGTAAACCACCACATCCGCCTGGCGCAGTGCATTCAGCGCGTGCAGCGTCAGAAGGCCGGGGTCGCCGGGGCCTGCGCCGCACAGCCAGACGGAACCGGGGCTCATCACCGGCCATTGCGCATTGGGAAGGGGGAACATGTTGCTCATGCGTGGAATATCGTCCCGCTGATCGCGCAAATAAAGCGGTTTCGTTTGCCATAAGCGCCGAAATTGCGCCATGAAGCAGAAGCTTTTCCCGGTTTCCGCTGGATATCCCCGAACAGGGTTTCCACCCGTCGCCGCAGAACGCAAGAACATGCCAGCCCGCGCGCGCCCTTGGAATGCGCGGTCTTTTCTGCATACCGCACCGGAATGCCACGCCAAACCCGCCCGCACTGGCCTCGCGCCGCCGTTGGGATAGTGTTCCGGCATGAGACTGACCGCACCACAGCCTGATTCGCCCCGAAGGGCCGCGCCATGACCGGGCGCATCATCCGCACCGAGGATTGCGTGGCCGAAGGGGTCGATTGGCTC
Organism: Rhodobacterales bacterium; assembly: GCA_033839205.1. Lineage (GTDB taxonomy): Bacteria > Pseudomonadota > Alphaproteobacteria > Rhodobacterales > Rhodobacteraceae > Seohaeicola. The sequence goes on from JAJLKH010000111.1 coordinate 18,103, forward strand.
TGCCAGGCCGACCCGCGGATGGCCCGCGCCTATGCCGCGACCGGCCCATTGCCGCTGCGCCGCCGCCCCGACGGATTCGCGCAGCTTTTCAGCGCCATCGTCAGCCAGCAGGTCAGCGTCGCCTCGGCCCGCGCGATCTGGGCCCGGCTTGAGGGCGCGGGCCTCACCACCCCCGCAGCCGTGGCCGCACAATCCGATGACGCGCTGCGCGCCCTTGGCCTCAGCCGGCAAAAGGCGGTCTATGCCCGCGCGCTGGCCGATGCCGCCATCGATTATGACGCGCTGCGCGACGCCCCCACCGATGAGGTGATCAAGACCCTTGTCGCCGTGAAAGGGATCGGCGTCTGGACCGCCGAGATCTATGCCATGTTCAGCCTGGGCCGCGCCGATGTCTTTGCCCCTGGCGATCTGGCGCTGCAGGAAGGGGCGCGGATGCTCTATGATCTGCCCGACCGCCCGCGCGAGGCCGCGCTGCGGCAGATGGCAACCCGCTGGAGCCCGTGGCGATCGGTTGCAGCGCGCATGCTTTGGGCCTACTACCATGTGCAAAAGCAGAAGGAAGGCATCGCATGACACGGGGATTGAATGCACAGCGCCGCGAAGCGCTCTCGGGCGAGACGCGCTCGGTCGTGGTGTTCCTGCACGGCTATGGCGCCAACGGCGCCGATCTGCTGGGGCTGGCCGATCCCTTGGGCGAACATCTGCCCGATACGCTCTTCATCGCGCCCGACGCGCCCGAGGCCTGCGCCGGTGCGCCTTTCGGCTATCAGTGGTTCCCGATCCCCTGGATCGACGGCTCCTCCGAGGAAGAGGCCGCGCGCGGTCTGCAAGCGGCGGTCGAGGATCTGAACGCCTTTCTGGATGGCATCCTCGTGGACGAGGATCTGCTGCCCGAACAGATGGTGCTACTGGGCTTTTCGCAGGGCTCGATGATGTCGCTGCACGTGGCGCCGCGCCGCGAAGACCCGATTGCCGGGGTGATCGCCTTCTCGGGCCGTCTGCTGCAACCCGAATTGCTGCCCGATGAAACCGTCAGCCGCATGCCGGTCCTGCTGGTGCATGGCGATGCCGATGATGTCGTGCCGGTGCAATCGCTGCCGCAGGCGGCGCAGGCGCTGCAGGATGCAGGCTTCACCGAGGTGTTTGCCCATATCATGAAGGGCACCGCCCATGGCATCGCCCCGGATGGGCTGTCGGTCGCGCTGGCCTTCATGCGCGACAAGCTTTCTCTCTGACTGCCTGCAAATTCATCTGTCATCCGCCTGTCGCATCAAGGGGCTACCTGTCGCAGGGCAGTGGCAGGTAATGGGGCTTGCCGCAAACGCGCCACGATATATAGTCATGGCATGACGGGGCGGGTGCACCCGCTCTGGAGCCTGATAGCGGCAGACAGGGCAGGGGAGCTTTGCGCCAGATGAACGGAGACTTCAGAACAGAATTTGTCAGGGAACCGGCCATGCTGCGGCACCATCCGGCCCTTGTGCTGAACGCGGATTACCGGCCCTTGTCCTATTACCCGCTGTCGCTCTGGCCCTGGCAGGAGGCGGTCAAGGCGGCCTGGCTGGACCGGGTCGATATCGTGGCCGAATACGACCATGTGGTGCGAAGCCCCAGCACGGTGTTCAGGCTTCCCTCGGTCGTGGTGCTGAAAGATTACGTCAAACCCCAGAAGCGCGTGGCCTTCACGCGCTTCAATCTTTTTCTGCGGGACGAATTCAGCTGTCAGTATTGCGGCGCCAAGGGCGATCTGACCTTCGATCACGTGGTGCCCCGCGCGGCGGGCGGTATCACCAGTTGGCAAAACGTGGTCGCCGCCTGCGCGCCGTGCAACCTGCGCAAGGGCGCGAAATCCCTGCGCCATGCGGGCATGCACCTGCGCAAACCACCGCGCGCGCCGGGGGCCGAGGAATTGCGCAACATGGGCCGCAAGTTCCCGCCGAACCACCTGCATGAAAGCTGGATGGACTATCTCTACTGGGACGCCGAACTCGAGGCGTGATGCCGCCGGACACCGGCAGGCGCAAACGGCGTCAATCCCGCGCAAGCACCTGGATCGCCTCAAGCCGGACCAGCGCATTGGCGGTCGCGACAAAGCGGCGGATCAACTGCTCGTGCTTGCCGCTCTCGCTCAGTTTCTGAAGAGTCCCACGTGGCGTCGTCAGGGCGCCGCGCCTTGGCTCGACGATCAGGCCCCGCGCCAGCATGTCATTGACGATGCGCCGCACGGTCTCGAACGGGATATCCAGCACCTCGGAAATCCGGCGGCGCGAGATCGCGCTGGTGAAACGGTCGGGCAGGGGCGCGCTTGACCGGTACTTCGGATCGGGATCGGTCGTGCGGACGAAATGTTGCACGCTGGACATCATGATCAGCATCAGCACCTGGTATTCCTCGACCCGCAGACCCAGGAATTTCTGCAACTCGAGGTTCAGCATCAGCAGGCCGTTGCATACCTCGTAACCCACCAGCCTTTCGGATTCGGCAAAGACCTGTGCATCCAGTTCCAATCGTAGCTGTCCCTGTCCGTTAGTTGCTTGATCGCGCATGTCCTGCCTGCTGGATGATCCCTGTTTCGTTCCTGCGACTATGCCCGCGCCATTTCGCCGGACCTATACCCAAGTATCTGAACTGTCACAGATGTGATCGACGCCTGTCCCAATCCCGCCTGCGCGATCCGTAACCCCCGCGATCCCGTAAAGGGGGGCTTGGACCCCACCGCGCGGGCGGCCCGGCACATCGGTATCGCAGGGTAATGACCCGTAATGGGTCATCTAGATATATGTTGGGGCCGATCTTTTGATACCACTGTTGGGCAAGAGTGTTTCGGGTAACGAGTGAAGGGTCTTGTTGATACCAGCATCGTGGCGATCATGTGTTGGTATCAACGGCCCGCAGTATGGGCGCCGTTGACCACACCCTCACGGAACAGCGCCCGTTCTGCCCGACCTGTTCGGAACAGAACACGCAAGGACGCGATCCTTACGCGCGCTCGCCCTCGTGTCACCCGCCTGCGAATCCATCCCTGATCGGCGCACCCCAAAGAAAAGGCGCCGACTGCGATGCAGCGGCGCCTCTTTCTTGTCTGTCTGGCCGGATCAGCTTGCGCTGTCGGTGCCTGCGGCCTTGGGGGCAGGGGCGCTGCCCTTGGGCGTCAGCGGATCGTCCTGACGCTGCACCGACCCTTCGAAATGCGCGCCGGATTCGATCGCGATGGTCTTGTGGATGATGTCGCCCTCGACCCGTGCGGTCGATGTCAGGCGCACCTTCAGGCCACGCACGCGGCCCACGATGCGGCCGTTGATCACCACGTCATCGGCCACGACTTCGCCCTTGATGGTGGCGCTTTCGCCGATCGTCAGCAGATGCGCGCGGATATCCCCATCCACCGAGCCTTCGACCTGGATATCGCCCGTGGTCTTGAGGTTGCCGGTGATGTGCAGGTCCGAGGACAGAACCGAGGCCGGCGGCTTGGGCTTCGGCGCGCTGGCCTTGAAGTCATTGGGCGCAGTGGCCGAGGTTTCCGGCATCGTCGGTTTGGGGGCCTCGGGCGCCTTGGGGCCCGGCTCGTTGATTTTGCTCTTAGAAAACATCGTTTGCAGCCTTGATATAGATCATTGGATTCACAGCCTGTCCGCCCACGCGCACTTCGTAATGCAGGTGCGGGCCAGTCACACGCCCAGAGGCTCCCATATCACCGATACGATCCCCGCGCGATACCCTTTGTCCGACGCTCACGTTAATTTTGGACAAATGGGCGAAACGCGTCTCGATCCCGAACTCGTGCCGGATCTTGACCAGACGGCCATAGCCCGACTGCCAGCCGGCGTGGATCACGGTACCATCGGCCGTTGCGTAAAGCGGCGTGCCCACGGGGCCTGCGAAATCGACGCCCTCATGCATCCGCCGCCCGCCCGTCTTGGGATCGCGCCGCACCCCGAAACCGCTGGTAAAGCGGAAGCCCGATTTGACCGGCGTCGCGAAAGGCGCCTTTTCGGCGGCGATGCGGTAGATGTTCAACTGGTCCATCTGGTTCAGGATCCGGTTGGCCCTTTGGGTATCGGGCGTTATCGTGTCATCTCCCCGCGTGGAAAAGCTCAAAGGGGTCAACGGACCTCCCTGGCCGGAATAGCCACGGCGCACCTGGCTGATGATGGAATCGGTGTTGAGCCCGGCCGAGCGGAACATCTTGTCCAGCGGCGCGACCGAGACCGACATCGCCTCTTCCAGCTGCCGGAAGATCTGGTCGTTCTGGTCCTGCATCAGCCGGATCTCAAAGGCCATCTCGTCGGCGCGGATCAGCGCCTCCTCGGCATCGGCGCGCACAAGGTCGCGCTCGGCGGCGGTTTCGGCCAGTGCCATGGACAGGAAATCGATCGCCTCGCCCGCCGCAGGGCTCGAAGCCATGACCGCGCCATTCGCACCGTTGCCGCCTTCGATCTGTTCTTTCAGCGCGGCCAGCTCGACCCGCGCGGCCTCGCGCTCGCGCATCGTGCGGCGCAGCGTGGTCTGGATCACCTCGATCCCGGTTTCCATCTCGCGGCGGCGGGTTTCGGATTCCAGAAGCTGCGATTGCATCACCGAGATCTGGCCAAGGGCCGAATTGAACCGCTCTTGCGCGGCCAAAGCCTCGGCGGCGCGCGCGTCGCGTTCGCTGGCAAGCACGTTCAACCGCATCTCGTAGGTGCGCTGATCCCGTTTGGCCTGTTCGCGGAAATTGCCCGATCCGATGCTGTCCATCAGCAGGATCGCTGTCGCGATGATCGCCCAGGCCACCACAAGGGCGCTGCCGGAAAAGGCAATCAGCTGCGTGGCCGGCTTCAGCCGGATGAATCGTGTGTCTGTGTCTGATCGCAGAAACAGCCGTCTTTCCGGAAACCAACGCTCAAGTGTCGCGTGAACCCGGATTGCCAGTCTTGTCCTCACCAGTCTGTCCCTTGTTCCATCCCCACAAGGGTGGCCGCTTGGTCCCCACCGGGCCAACCCCTGCGGAGGTGGTAAACAGAGCGGACCGCTGGAGCAAGACGTTTGCGGCAGGAATGCGGACGAGATGGGCAAATGCCTGAAAATGGGCAAAAACCCGCCGACACGGACATCAGTTCGCGGTGATCTCTTCGGTCAGGGGCCAGTAGAAATCGGGCGGAAGCCCCGCCTCGGCGCGTTTTTCCTCGTTGAACGGCGGCTTCAGAAGCCCGTGGAAATAGCGCCGGACAAGGCCGTGAAACACGTCCTTGGGGTCCAGATCATGGCGCCCGCACAGAAAGTGAAACCACTTCGACCCATAGGCCACATGGCTGACTTCCTCGGCATAGATCACGTTCAGCGCCTCGACCGTCTGGCTGTCGCCCGCCTTTTCGAAATGCGCGATCATGCCGGGTGTCACATCAAGGCCGCGCGCCTCCAGCACCATGGGCACCACGGCCAACCGGCCCATGATGTCATCCGCGGTGTCGGCGGCTGCGCGCCACATGCCGGCATGGGCGGCCAGCGCGCCGTAATGGCTGCCCTGGGCTTCAAGACAGTCGCATATCAGGTTGAAATGCTTGGATTCCTCATCCGCCGCCTTGACCCAGTCATCGTAGAATCCCAGCGGCATCGGCGTGTCGGTGAACCGCGCGATGATATCCCAGTGCAGATCGACCGCGTTCAACTCGATATGGGCGACCGCATGCAGCATGGCGATACGGCCCTGCGGGCTGCCGGGGCGGCGGCGCGGCACATCGCGCGGATCCAGCAGCGCAGGCGCGGCAGGCCGTGCCGGATGATCGGGCGGCGTGGCCCGTCCGATCGCCAGGGGTTTGCCCGCCGCCCGCGCCGCCCGCCATGTGGCGGCATGGGCATGGGACAGGGCGGTCTTGGCGCGCCCGTCGGCGGTTGTCAGCACCTCGACCGCCATCTGCGCCAATGTCGTGTCCGTCATCCCCGACCGTCCCGTGTTGCGCGCATTACAGCGCCTTTGCCGCCTCCAGCACCTCTTCGGCATGGCCGGGCACCTTGACCTTGGCCCAGACCTTGGCGATGCGGCCTTCGCCGTCAATCAGGAAAGTGCTGCGCTCGATTCCGAAGAACTTCTTGCCATACATGGATTTTTCCTTCCAGACCCCATAGTCCTCGCAGACCGTGCTTTCGGCATCCGACAGCAGCGGCGCGCGCAACCCGTGCTTGTCGCGGAACTTGTCATGGCTGGCGATGTCTTCCTTGGAAATGCCGAAGACCTGCACGCCCGCGGCGGCGAACTGGTCCAGCAGGTCGGAAAAGGCCTTGTTTTCGGTCGTGCAACCCGGCGTGTCATCGCGCGGATAAAAGAACAGGACCACCGGGGACGGGCGCAGCGACGACAGGCTGACAGTGCCGCCGCCATCGCGGGGCAGGGTGAAATCCGGGGCTTGATCCTGGGGTGCGAGCATAGTCGTGTCCTTCCGTGAACGGCGTTGGTGAATTTGTGAGTTTCAAATTAGGATGTGACAGGCGACAATAAAGGCAGGTGGGCACAAGTTTCACCACAAATACCGCGCGCGCCCTCGGCAAAGGGTCTTGCGGACGGTTGACAACTGGGGACAAGGGCAGGGTCAGGCCGCGCGCGCGGCCGGGCCGTAACGGCCGGGCGGCATTGCCCGGACCATGGGCGCAGACAGGCAGGCAGACCGGATCGGCATGACATCACCGGATCAGGACAACACGCAAGGTGCGACGCTGCCCGATGGGCAGGGCGTGACGCCGCCAAATGCGCGCAGGCGGCGGCCCGCGCGGCGCGCCCGCCGTGGCCTTGCCGCCTCGATGATGTGGTCGGTCCTGCGCACGGTCATGGTGCTGGTCGTGCTGGTCGGGCTTGCAGGGACCGCCCTTGCCTGGCTGGTCAGCAAACCCATCGTGGCGCCCGGCTGGATGCGCGACCGCATCGAAGCCCGCGCCGCCGAGGCCCTGCCGGGGCTCAAGCTGGGGTTCTCCGATCTGATGATGATCGTCGATGACGGCTGGACGCCCCGGATCAGGCTGCGCGACGTGTCGCTGTCCTCGTCGGACGGGCTGCCCATCATGTCGCTGGGCGAGCTTGAGGCCGGCGTCTCGGGCGAGGCGCTGCTACGCGGCAAGATCCAGCCGGGCCGCGTCACCCTCTCGGGACTCAGGATGACCATGCGCCGCATGGCCGACGGCACGTTCGATCTGGCCCTTGGCGACGCGCTGCCCCCGGTGGAACGCGCCCCGAACCCCGCCGCGCTGATCGAGGGGCTGGACAACCTGCTGACGCAGCCGCGCTTTGCCGGGCTGCGCGTGATCGACGCCGACAACCTGGGCCTGCGCTACGAGGATGCGCGCACCGGCCGCGCCTGGCAGGTGGATGGCGGGCGGCTCGAACTGCGCCGCGACGGCGATGACCTGCGCCTGCGCGGCGATGTGGCGCTGCTGTCGGGCTATGACTATGCCACCTCTCTCAGCATGAACTACACCGGCCGGATCGGCACATCGGCCGCGCAGATCGGCCTCAGCTTCGAAGACATCACCGCCGCGGACCTCGCCAGTCAGTCCAGCGCCCTGGCCTGGCTTGGCGTGCTGCGCGCGCCCATCTCGGGCGCGATGCGGGTCAGCGTCGATGAGGCGGGCACCCCCGGCCCGCTCAGCGTGGCGCTGCAGATCGGCCAGGGCGTGGTGCAGCCCAGTGACGAGGCCGCCCCCATCCCCTTCGATTCCGCGCGCGCCTACATGACATTCACCCCGCAAACCGGCCAGCTGGCCTTCGATGACCTGTCGGTGCGCAGCAAATGGATCACCGCCCGCGCCGAAGGCACCGCCACCATCGCCGCGCTGCAGGATGGCTGGCCCGCCAGCCTGCTGGGGCAGTTCCGCATCCGCGACATCATCGCCGATCCCGCCGATCTCTATGAAACCCCGGTCGAGCTGGAAGAGGCGCTGCTCGACCTGCGGCTGGACCTGGAACCCTTCCGCCTGTCGCTGGGGCAGCTGACCCTTTTCGACCGCGGCCAAAGGCTGCTGCTGGACGGGCAGGTCGGCATCACCGCCGATGGCTGGAAAGTGGCCGTCAACGGTAGCATGGATGCCGTCCTGCCCGAACGCGTGCTGCAACTCTGGCCCGAACGCGCGGTGCCCAATACCCGCAACTGGGTGGCCGAGAACCTGCACAGCGCCCGGCTCCATGACATCCAGCTAGGCTGGCGGCGCAATCCGGGCGGCGAGGACAAGCTTTACCTCGGCTTCGGCTTCGATGGCGCAAACGTGACCTATGCGCGCGAAATGCCCCTGCTGACCGATGCCGCCGGACAGGCCAGCCTGACCGGGAACCGCTTCGTGGTCAGCGCGACCCGGGGCCGCGTGACCCCGCCCGAAGGCGGCACGCTGGACCTTGCCGGCACCAGTTTCATCATCCCCGACGTGCGCCAGCGCCCGGCCCGCGCGCAGGTGCGCCTGATCGGGCAGGGCAGCATCACGGCGGGGCTGTCCATGCTCGACAGTCCCAATCTGCGCCTCATCGAAAAGGCGGGCCGCGCCGTCGACATCGCCGATGGTCAGGCCGAGGTGACAGCCCTGATCGACCTGCCGCTCATCCGCCCCATGGCGCCTTCGGATCTGCGCTTTGCCGTGACCGCGCGGCTGCGCGATGTGACAAGCACCCAGATCATGCCGGGGCGAACCCTGCGCGCCGCCGCGCTCGACCTCAGGGCCGATACCGCCAGCCTTAGCATCGGGGGCAGGGGCTTTCTGGGCGATGTGCCTTTCGATGCAACATGGAGCACCGCGCTGAAGGACAACACGCGCGGCGAAAGCCAGGTCAAGGGCACGGTGACCCTGTCGCAGGCCTTCGCGGATGAATTCCGGCTGGACCTTCCACCCGGCACCTTCAGCGGCGCGGCCCAGGGACAGATCACGCTGGATCTGGCGCGCGACGGCGCGCCGCGTTTCAACCTGACTTCCGATCTCGCGGGGCTTGGCCTGTCGGTGCCGCCCCTGGGATGGAGCCTGCCGCGCGCCAGCCGTGGCAAGCTCGAGGTGCGCGGCAGCCTTGGCACGCCCGTCGCTGTGGACCGGATCGCGCTCGAGGCGCCGGGGCTGAACGTGACCGGGGCCATCGACCTGAACGCAGAGGGGCAACTGGCCACCGCGCGACTGGACCGCGTGCGCGCCGGCGACTGGCTGGATGCGCCCGTCACCCTGACAGGGCGCGGATCGGGGCGCGTGCCCGCCATCGTGGTCACCGGCGGGACTGCCGACATGCGCCGCAGCACGCTGGGCGGATCGGATGCAGGCGGCGCCCAGTCCGGCGGGCCGCTTCGCGTGGCGCTCGATCGGCTGGTGATCACCGACAGCATCGCCCTGACGGGCTTTCGCGGCGATTTCACCACCACCGGCGGGCTGGACGGCAATTTCCGCGGCAGCGTCAACGGCGAGGCCGACATCGTGGGCCGCGTCGTGCCGATGAACGGGCGCAGCGCCTTCCGTATCCAGTCCGAAACGGCGGGCCGCGTGATCGCCGCGGCCGGTCTGCTGCGACAAGCCCGCGACGGCACGCTGGACATGACGCTGCGCCCCGCCGCCGCGCCCGGCAGCTATGACGGCACCCTGCGGGTCGATAACCTGCGCCTGCGTGACGCACCGGCGCTGGCCGCCCTGATCAACGCTGTCAGCGTGGTCGGCCTGCTGGAGCAGATGAACGGATCGGGCTTGCATTTCTCCGAGGTCGAGGCCGATTTCCTGCTGACGCCCGACCGGGTCGTGCTGCGACAGGGCTCGGCCGTGGGGGCCTCGCTCGGGGTGTCGATGGACGGTACATATGACGTCGCGCGCAAGAAGATGGATTTCCAGGGCGTGTTTTCCCCCGTCTACATGATCAACGGGATCGGATCGCTTCTGACCCGCAAGGGCGAGGGGCTGATCGGCTTCACCTACCGCCTGCGCGGCACGCCCGACGATCCGCAGGTCCAGTTGAACCCGCTCTCTGCGCTGGCGCCGGGTTTCCTGCGCGAGGTGTTCCGCCGCCCCGCCCCCGACGCCAACCCCTGAGACGCCTTGGGTGGTTGCAGGTCGCGGGCTGTATGTCTATCTGCCCCCGATGACCACCGCGCCCAGCACGAGACCGCCCATGCACCTGTCCGATTTCGACTTCGACCTGCCCGATGACCTGATCGCCACGCGCCCGGTCAAGCCCCGCAGCGCGGCGCGCCTGCTGGTGGCCGATGGCGATGCCTTCCACGATGCCCATGTGCGCGATCTGACGACATGGCTGCGTCCGGGCGACCGGCTGATCCTGAACGATACGCGGGTGATCCCCGCGCGCCTCTTCGGGCAGCGCCACCGCCACGGCGAGGCCGGCGACACCTCGGCCCGGATCGAGGTCACCCTGCTCGAGCCGCGCCCCGGCGGGCTCTGGTCCGCGCTGATCAAGCCGCTGAAGAAACTGCGCGAGGGTGAAACCATCGTCTTTTCCGACGATCTGTCCGCCGTGCTCCAGGGGCGCGAAGACGGGCAGGGCATCCTGTCCTTCAACCTGACCGGCCCCGATTTCGACGCGGCCCTGGCCCAGGCGGGGGCCATGCCGCTTCCCCCCTATATCGCCGCGCGCCGCCCGGCCGACGAACAGGACAAGCAGGATTACCAGACGGTCTGGGCCAAACGGTCGGGCGCCGTGGCCGCACCCACCGCCTCGTTGCATTTCGACGAACCGCTGCTTGCGGCGCTGGCCGCGATGGGCGTGCAATTCACCCATGTCACCCTGCATGTCGGGGCGGGCACCTTCCTGCCGGTCAAGGTCGATGACGTGACCACCCACCGCATGCATGCCGAATGGGGCGAGGTCAGCCCGGCCGCCGCCGCCGACATCGCCGCGACAAAGGCGGCGGGCGGCCGCATCATCCCCGTCGGCACCACCGCCCTGCGCCTGATCGAAACCGCCGCGCGCGAAACAGGGCGGATCGCGCCATTTTCGGGCGACACCGACATCTTCATCTATCCCGGCTTCACCTTCCACGTGACCGACGCGCTGATGACCAATTTCCACCTGCCGAAATCGACGCTGATGATGCTGGTCTCGGCACTCATGGGGCAGGACAGGATCCGGCGGATCTATGCCCATGCCGTGGCGGAACGCTACAGGTTCTTCTCTTATGGCGATGCCTCCCTGTTGATCCCGCCGCCCAAGGATGGCAGTCACACGGACTGACCGCGCAGACTGACCGCGCTTCGCGACTGCAATACGTCGCTTTTCTCCAAGCTGGCGGGGAAGCCCCCCGTTAGCCTGCCGTTACATTCCCGTGGCACGAACTGCGGCGCTGCCAAAGAGGACGACCCGATGCTGAAATTCCTGTCCAATGCATGGGCGCTGCTTCTGGGGCTCCTGCTGCTGATGATCGGCAACGGGTTGCAAGGCACGCTGCTGGGCGTGCGCGGCGAGATCGAAGGCTTCTCCACCTTCGAGATGTCGATGATCATGTCGGCCTATTTCGTGGGCTTTCTGGGCGGCTCCAAGCTGGCGCCCGAGATGATCCGCCGCGTCGGTCATGTGCGTGTCTTCGCCGCACTCGCCTCGCTGATCTCGGCGGTGCTGATCCTCTATCCCAGCTGGCCCAACCCCTGGGTCTGGATGGCCTGCCGCGTGGTGATCGGGTTCTGCTTCTGCGGCGTCTATGTCACCGCCGAAAGCTGGCTCAACAACGCCGCCACCAATGAAACCCGCGGCCAGGCGCTGTCGATGTACATGCTTGTGCAGGTCGGCGGCATCATGATCGCGCAGGGCCTGCTGCTGGTGGCCGATCCCGGCGGCTTCATCCTCTTCGTGATCCCCTCGGTGCTGGTTTCGATCGCCTTCGCGCCCATCCTTCTGTCGGTCACGCCCACACCGGCCTTCGACACCACCAAGCCGATGACTCTGCGCCAGCTGTTCAATGTCTCGCCGCTGGGCTGCATGGGCATGTTCCTGCTGGGCGGGGTCTTTGCCGCGCAATTCGGCATGGCGGCGGTCTACGGCGCACAGACCGGCCTCAGCATCCCCGAAATCTCGATGTTCGTGACCGCCTTCTACCTCGGCGCCACGGTGCTGCAATTCCCGCTGGGCTGGCTGTCGGACCGCATGGACCGGCGCATGCTGATCCTGTTGACCGCAGCACTTGGCGGCTCCGGCGCGCTTCTGGGCATGATCGCGGGCGGCTCGTTTCCGCTGCTGCTGGGGGCGGCCTTTCTCGTGGGCGGCACCAGCAACCCGCTCTATTCGCTGCTGATCGCCTATACCAACGACTTCCTGGACCGCGACGACATGGCCGCCGCCTCGGGCGGGCTTTTGTTCATCAACGGCCTGGGCGCCATCGCGGGGCCACTTGTCACCGGCTGGATGATGGGTGTCTTCGGCTCGCCCGGCTATTTCCTCGTGATCGCCGTGCTGCTGATTTCGCTGGCGCTCTACGCGGCCTACCGCATGACCCAGCGGCGCGCGCCGGCGGTTTCGGAAACCGCCGCCTACACGCCGATTTCGCCCACCGCCACCTCGGTCGCGCTGGACGTGGCGCGCGAATACGCCATCAGCACCGCCGAGGCCGAGCAGGAGCGCGAGAAATCGGCCTGATACCGCAACCATCAGATTGTATGTCGAAACTGTCGTAATTATTTACTGGGCAGACCGGTTTAAGGTTGCGTAACCTTTCCATGATCCGGGCGACACTGAGGAGGATCGCAATGGTGACTGTGGATGACGTGCTGTCATTCTGGCTGGATGAACTGACGCCGGCGGACTGGTATGCAACGGATGACACGCTGGATCAGCGGATCCGCGACAGGTTCATGGGCGCATGGGAAGATGCGACCGAAGGGGCGCATGGCCTCTGGCTGACCTATCCCAGCGGGGCGCTGGCCTATATCATCCTCACCGACCAGTTTCCGCGCAACATGTTCCGCGGCTCGGCCCGCGCCTTCGAGACTGACCGCAGCGCGCTGGCCGCCGCCAAGAACGCCATCGACCGCAAATGGGATCTCAAGATCGACGAACCCGCGCGACAGTTCTTCTACCTGCCGCTGATGCATTCCGAAAACCTCTGCGATCAGGAACGCTGCGTGCGCCTGATGCATGAACGGATGCCGGAAACCGGCGCCTCGAACCTGCTGCACGCCAAGGCCCACCGCGAGGTGATCCGCCTCTTCGGGCGCTTCCCCTATCGCAACGACGCGCTTGCGCGCCCCTCGACAGCGCCGGAACGCGATTACGTCGATCAGGGCGGCTATGGCCGGACCGTCCGGCAATTGCAGGCCGGCTGATCCGGCGTCACAGGTCATGCCCGCGGCCAGGGTCACCCTGTCGCGGATATGCCGCGTTGATGCGTCGCCGAAATTAGTTTAACGTCAAACTAATTTCTGGATTCGGAGGGGCGCATGTCTGCCAAAGCATTTGATCTGATCGTGATCGGCGCGGGGCCGGGGGGCTATGTCGCGGCGATCCGCGCGGCGCAGCTGGGCCTCAAGGTCGTCATCGTCGAACGCGAGAACCTGGGCGGCATCTGCCTGAACTGGGGCTGCATCCCGACCAAGGCGATGCTGCGGTCGTCCGAAGTGTTCCACCTGATGCACCGCGCCAAGGAATTCGGGCTGGGCGCCGAGAATATCACCTATGATCTGGACGCGGTCGTGAAACGCTCGCGCGGGGTGGCGAAACAGCTGTCCTCGGGCATCGGCCACCTGATGAAGAAGAACAAGATCACCGTGGTGATGGGCGAGGCGACGATTCCCGCAAAGGGCCGCGTCACCGTGAAAACCGACAAGGGCACCGAAGAGCTGACCGCGCCGAACATCGTTCTGGCAACCGGCGCGCGCGCCCGCGAACTGCCGGGGCTCGAAGCGGACGGCGATCTGGTCTGGTCCTACCGCCACGCGCTGGTGCCGCCGCATATGCCGAAAAAACTGCTGGTCATCGGCTCGGGCGCCATCGGCATCGAATTCGCCAGCTTCTACAACACGCTTGGTGCCGACACGACCGTGGTCGAGGTGATGGACCGCATCCTGCCCGTCGAGGACGAGGAAATCGCGACCTTCGCGCGCAAGTCCTTCCAGAAGCAGGGGATGAAGATCCTTGAAAAATCCACCGTCAAGCAACTGGATCGCGCCAAGGGCAGCGTGACCGCCCATATCGAAACCGGCGGCAAGGTCGAAAAGATGACCTTCGACACCGTGATCTCCGCCGTGGGCATCGTGGGCAACACCGAAGGTCTGGGGCTCGAGGCCCTGGGCGTCAAGATCGACCGCACCCATGTGGTGACCGATGCCTATTGCCGCACCGGGGTCGAGGGGCTTTATGCCATCGGCGACATCGCGGGCGCGCCCTGGCTTGCCCACAAGGCCAGCCATGAAGGCGTGATGGTGGCCGAACTGATCGCGGGCGGCCATCCGCATCCCGTCAAACCCGAAAGCATCGCGGGCTGCACCTATTGCCATCCGCAGATCGCCAGCGTCGGCCTGACCGAAGCCAAGGCCAAGGCGGCGGGCCATGACGTCAAGGTGGGCCGCTTCCCCTTCATCGGCAACGGCAAGGCCATCGCGCTGGGTGAGGCCGAAGGCATGATCAAGACCGTCTTCGACGCCAAGACAGGCGAGCTTCTGGGCGCGCATATGGTGGGTGCCGAAGTGACCGAACTGATCCAGGGCTACGTCATCGGTCGCACGCTGGAAACCACCGAGGAAGACCTGATGAACACGGTCTTCCCGCATCCGACCCTGTCAGAAATGATGCACGAAGCGGTGCTGGACGCCTACGGACGCGCGCTGCATTTCTGATCGCCGAAAGGCCCCTGTTCCGTGACGAGTCTGAACCGTATTGTCCTTTATCGCGAAAGCAAGGCGCTGATCCGCGCCTTGCAGCCCGAAAAACTGGATGTGGCGGAAATCTCGGGCAAGTTCGGCGAAAGGTTCACCTTCCGCAGCTACACGCAGCTCAGATATCCCCGGTATGACATCTGCGCGGGGCCCATCCCCGACGATGCGGGCAAGCCGATGAAATTCGACCTGATCCTTGCCAACCAGGTCTGGGAACATCTGGATCGCCCCTATGCCGCCACGCGCAATATCTACCGGATGCTGCGCAAGGGCGGGCATTTCTGGATTGCCGTGCCCTTCGTGATCCCGTTTCACGGCGCGCCCGTTGATTGCTCGCGCTGGTCGGCGCGCGGCCTGAAGAACCTGCTGATCGAAGGCGGCTTCGACCCCGAAGAGATTCGCAGCTTTCAATGGGGCAATCGCCACGCTGCCCGCCGCAATCTCGAAGAAAATTGGCCGCCGGAACATGATCCGGCGACCGACGATCTTCAGAACGATCCCGATTTTCCGATCCTGTCCTGGGCCATCGCCCGCCGGACCTGAGGATCAGCGCTCGATCGCGCCGCCCGCTGCGGCCCAATGCTGCAACCCGCCCAGGTTATGCGTCTCGGCATGGCCCAGCTTCTGCAGGATATTCGCCGCCATCCCCGACCGCGCACCCGATGCGCAGTAAAGCGCGATGGGCTTGCCGCCCGCCAGCCGCGCGTCGAAATCGGGGTGGCGCGGATCGGCCATCATCGGCAGGCGCATCAGCGGAATATGCAGCGCGCCGCGCGCCTTCCCGGTCTGCGCCACCTCGGAATGGTCGCGCACGTCGATCAGGATCATGTCCCCCGCCGCAACACGCGCAATGGCGTCCGCAATCGGCAGGGCAGGGGTGGTCTGGCGTTTGAAACCGAACATCTGGCAGGTCCTTTCTGCGCAAAATCACTCTGGCGGTATCTGGGAAGCAAAGACCGCCCGTCAAGGCTTTCTGCCATATAAATTCCGAAAATGGAATATAAAAAGTTGCCTGAATGCGCGCTTTGCCGCCAATTGCCTGCGAAACGGGCGTTTCATAAGGGAGCAGCCCCGGTTGACCCCGCAGGTAAAATCGGATGTTCTTGACTTGTTCTTAACTTATCATTGGAGACTCGGCACAGCTCCTCTATCTATGCAGGGCTGAACGGGGGCAGATATGGCTGATCTCAAGAAAATCGAAGTGCGCGGCGCGCGGGAACACAACCTCAAGAACATCGACGTGGACATTCCGCGCGACCAGTTGGTGGTGATCACCGGGCTTTCAGGGTCCGGCAAATCCAGCCTGGCCTTCGACACGATCTATGCCGAAGGGCAGCGCCGCTATGTCGAAAGCCTCTCGGCCTATGCGCGCCAGTTCCTCGACATGATGCAAAAGCCCGATGTGGATCACATCAGCGGCCTCAGCCCCGCCATCTCGATCGAGCAGAAGACAACCTCCAAGAACCCGCGCTCCACCGTCGGCACGGTCACGGAAATCTACGACTACCTGCGCCTTCTCTTCGCGCGCGTCGGCACCCCCTACAGCCCCGAAACCGGCCTGCCGATCGAAGCGCAGCAGGTGCAGGACATGGTCGACCGCGTCATGGCCATGCCCGAGGATACCCGCGCCTATCTGCTGGCCCCCATCATCCGCGACCGCAAGGGCGAATACCGCAAGGAATTCCTCGAACTGCGCAAGCAGGGCTTCCAGCGCGTCAAGGTGGACGGGCAATTCTACGAACTCGACGAACCACCCACGCTTGACAAGAAACTGCGCCATGACATCGACGTGGTGGTGGACCGCCTCGTGATCCGTCCGGGCCTGGAAACCCGGCTCGCCGACAGCTTCCGCACCGCGTTGGACCTTGCTGACGGGATCGCCGTTCTGGAAACCGCCCCCAGCGAGGGCGATCCCGAACGCATCACCTTTTCCGAAAAATTCGCCTGCCCCGTGAGCGGCTTCACCATCCCGGAAATCGAGCCGCGCCTCTTCTCCTTCAACGCGCCCTTCGGCGCTTGCCCCGCCTGTGACGGCCTTGGGGTCGAGCTTTTCTTCGATGAACGCCTCGTCGTGCCCGATCAGAACCTCAAGATCGTGGATGGCGCGCTGGCCCCCTGGCGCAAGGGCAAAAGCCCCTATTTCACCCAGACCATCGAAGCCATCGCGCGACATTACGAATTCGACAAGAACGCCCGCTGGAAGGAACTGCCCGAACATGTGCAGCAGGTCTTCCTCTATGGCTCGGCCGGCGAGGAAATCGCCTTCCGCTACGACGAAGGCGGCCGCGTCTACCAGGTATCCCGCGTCTTCGAAGGGGTGATCCCCAACATGGAACGCCGCTACCGCGAAACCGACAGCGCCTGGATCCGCGAGGAGTTTGAACGTTTCCAGAACAACCGCGCCTGCGGCGCCTGCGGCGGCTTCCGCCTGCGCCCCGAGGCGCTGGCCGTCAAGATCGGCCCCTCCAAGGGCGCGCCGGACAAGCTTCTGCACGTCGGGCAGGTGGTGCAGATGTCCATCCGCGAGGCCTTCGACTGGTGCCAGACCGTCCCCGATCATCTGACCCCCCAAAAGAACGAGATCGCCCGCGCCATCCTGAAAGAGATCCGTGAACGTCTGGGTTTCCTCAACAACGTGGGCCTCGAATACCTGACCCTCAGCCGCAATGCCGGCACGCTGTCGGGCGGCGAAAGCCAGCGCATTCGTCTGGCCAGCCAGATCGGCAGCGGCCTGACTGGCGTGCTCTACGTGCTCGATGAACCCTCCATCGGCCTGCACCAGCGCGACAATGACCGCCTGCTCGGCACGCTGAAAAACCTGCGCGACCAGGGCAATACCGTGATCGTCGTCGAACATGACGAAGAGGCGATACGCCTGGCCGATTACGTCTTCGACATCGGCCCCGGCGCGGGTGTCCATGGCGGTCAGGTCGTCTCGCATGGCACGCCCGAACAGATCATCGCCGATCCCGCCAGTCTGACCGGCCAATACCTGGCGGGTGTGCGCCAGATCGCCGTGCCCGCCGAACGGCGCAAGGGCAACAAGAAAAAGATCACCGTGGTCAAGGCCAGCGGCAACAACCTGCGCGATGTGACCGTGGATTTCCCGCTGGCGAAATTCGTCTGCGTCACGGGCGTCTCGGGCGGGGGCAAATCCACGCTGACCATTGAAACCCTGTTCAAGACCGCCTCGATGAAGCTGAACGGCGCGCGCCAGACGCCCGCCCCCTGCGAGACGATCAAAGGCCTTGAACAGCTGGACAAGGTCATCGACATCGACCAGCGCCCCATCGGGCGCACACCGCGGTCCAACCCCGCGACCTACACCGGCGCCTTCACCCCGATCCGCGACTGGTTCGCGGGCCTGCCCGAAGCCAAGGCGCGCGGCTACAAGCCTGGCCGCTTCAGCTTCAACGTCAAGGGTGGCCGCTGCGAGGCCTGCCAGGGCGACGGCGTCATCAAGATCGAGATGCACTTCCTCCCCGATGTCTATGTTACCTGCGAAACCTGCAAGGGCGCGCGCTACAACCGCGAAACCCTAGAGGTGAAGTTCAAGGGCAAAAGCATCGCCGATGTGCTTGATATGACTGTGGAAGATGCGCAAACCTTCTTCCAGGCGGTTCCCTCCATCCGCGAAAAGATGGATGCGCTGATGCGCGTGGGCCTTGGCTATATCAAGGTGGGCCAGCAGGCCACGACCCTCTCGGGCGGCGAGGCGCAGCGCGTGAAACTGTCCAAGGAACTGGCGAAACGCTCGACCGGCCGCACCCTCTATATCCTCGACGAACCCACGACGGGGCTGCATTTCGAAGATGTGCGCAAGCTGCTGGAAGTGCTGCATGAACTGGTCGATCAGGGCAACACCGTGGTGGTGATCGAACATAACCTCGACGTGGTGAAAACCGCCGACTGGATCATCGACATCGGCCCCGAGGGCGGCGATGGCGGCGGCGAACTGGTCGCCACCGGCACCCCCGAAGAGGTAGCCGAAGAACCCCGCAGCCATACCGGGCGCTACCTCAAGCCGATGCTGACCGGCGCCCGCGTCGCGGCGGAGTAGGGCGGATGCGTCTGGGCCTTGCACTCGGCTCGGGCGGGGCGCGGGGCTGGGCGCATGTCGGCGTCCTTCTGGCCCTGCGCGACATGGGAATCCGTCCCGATGTGGTGGCGGGCACCTCGATGGGTGCGCTGATCGGTGCGGTCTGGGCTGCCGACTGTCTTGATGACATGGAAGGCTGGGCGCGCGCGCAAACCCGCGCCGATATCCTGTCCAAGATGGATTTCAGCTTTAGCGGCGGCGGGTTGATGCGCGGCAGCGTCGTGATGCAGGTGCTGACCGATCTGGGCGTGCCCGACACTTTCGAGAAACTCAAGCATCCGCTGATCGTCGTCGCCACCGACATGACCTCGGGGCGCGAAGTCTGGCTGCAAAAGGGCTCTGTCCATCACGCCGTGCGCGGATCGGTGTCGATCCCCGGTATCCTCAGTCCGCATTGGCATGATGGCAAATGGCTGCTGGACGGGGGGCTGACCAACCCCGTTCCCGCCTCGGCCTGCCGGGCCCTGGGCGCGGATGTGACCATCGCGGTCAACCCGAATGCGAAACCGGAAAACGCCCTCTGGCGGCAACCCCAGGGCGGTGAAAGCTTCTGGGAACAATTGTCCCAGAAACCGGTGCTGACCCATATTGTCTCGCCCTTGCAGGACATGCTGGGCGCGGACGACCCCGCCAGCCGCACACCCCTTGCCCCCAACTACCCCGAGGTCGTCTCGGTCTCGATCGACATCATGACCGAATTCGTCCGCAAGACGCGCGCCGCCACGGACCCCGCGCATCTGACGCTCAGCATGGAACTGGGCCGGATTTCCCTGATGGAGATGCACCGCGCGGGCGAGGCGATAGATGCCGGTCGCCGCACGGTGGAACGCAACGCCAAGGCGATTACGGCGCTCTGCACGCCGTCCTGAACCTCGGATTACTGCAACAGATCCGCAATCGCGCCGATCAGGTTCAGGATCTTGCCCGTCTCGCGATCGATCTGGATCACGTAGCCATTGCGCTCGTAATAGGTGCGGCGCGGATCCAGCCCGTAACGCGACGGCGTGCGGATCAGGATGAACCCGTCCGGCAGCGGATCGCCGATCCGGTAAGCCTGCTTGGCTTGTCCCGGCGGAACACAGGCCGGGTTCTTCTTGGCCAGGCCGGGCGGGCAACCGCCCGCCGCCACATGGATCGGGCCGATCCCCTGGGCCGCAGGGGCAAATCCCGTGACCGGCCCCGCCATCGCCGCGATGGGCAGGGCAAGCGCAAGGGTCGCACAGGTCAATGTCAGATGCCGTGTCATGGTGACTCTCCTTTTGCGGGAATATAGTCACCGTCCCGGCCTCTCGAAACCGGCCAGAAGGGCCTGCGCGGTTTCCCGCGCAGACCGTCACCCCAGCGGGGTTACTTCTTCACCGAACAGGTGTTGATGCCCAGCAGCGAATAGGGCGGGCACCAGCCGATCAGGCCAGTGGCCAGCGGGATGATCCCCAGCAGGTACAGCCAGCTATAGGCGCCGTCCGAGTTGAAAGCGTAACCGATCAGGAGCGCGAGCCCCAGAACGATGCGGGCGATGCGGTCGATGCCGCCGACATTCTTGGTCATGACGTCCTCCATTGGTAGGTCATGCCGCGATATTACCCCGAGTCGCCCCCTGCGTCTGTGACAGAGTCACATCTCCGCATGCGCAAGCTCCGACAGGGCCGCGCGGTCGATCACCTCGACCTGCCCCCGCGCCGTGCGCACCCAGCCCTTGCGCGCCCATGCATCCAGCCTCCGGCTCACGACCTCGCGCGCGGTGCCCGCCTGTGCCGCCAGTTCGCTATGCGTGGCCTGCACCGGCCCGCTGTCCGACAGCGCCAGCAGACGCGCCGCCAGCCTGCATTCCGCGCGGGTAAAGGCGACCGTTTCCACCAGCTTCAGCATTCCCGCCATCCGGTCCGCGAAGGCCCCGAAGACCAGCGATCTGAACGGCGCGGAACGGTCCAGCAGATCCAGGAACAAGGCCCGCGGGATCACCACCAGACGCGTGTCGCGCACCGTCTCGGCCTCGGCCGAATACTCGGCATCCGACAACAGCCCAAAAGTGGTCTGCACGCAGCTTTGCCCCGGCGCCACCGAATAAAGCAGCATCTCTCGCCCCGAGGCCCCGGTCAGCGACACATCCACCTGTCCCGACAGCACCACCGCATAGCCCTGCGCCGCATCGCCGGGGCGAAAGATCACCGCCCCCGCAGGCAGGTCCACGGGATGCAGCGCCGCCAGCCGCGTACGGTCGCGCGGATCAAGCCCGTCAAGGGCAGGGGCCGCGTCCAGCCAGCTCAACTGCGGCCGCGTTTCTCGAACCGGGGCAGCATCGCGCTGAAATCCTTGCCGCGCCCGTCCTCGGCCTCGACGAATTGCGCATAAAGCGCCGCCGCCGCCTGGCCCATGGGCGTATCGGCATCCGCACTTTCCGCCGCCTGCTGCGACAGCCGCAGGTCCTTCAGCATCAGCTCGGCCGCGAAACCGGGTTTGTATCCGTTGTCGGCAGGGCTCTGCGGCCCCACCCCCGGCGCCGGGCAATAGGCGTTCATCGTCCAGCTATAGCCCGAAGATGTCGACACCACGTCGAACATCTTCTGCCGGTCCAGCCCCAGCTTGTCGGCCAGCGCGAAAGCCTCGCATGTCGCGATCATCGTGACACCCAGGATCATGTTGTTGCAGATCTTGGCGGCCTGACCCGCACCCGCATCGCCGCAATGCACGGCCTTCTGGCCCATGATGTCAAAGAGCGGCTTGGCCTTGGCGAATGCCGCCTCGGACCCGCCTGCCATGAAGGTCAGCGTGCCCGCCGTCGCACCGCCCGTGCCACCCGATACCGGCGCATCCACGGCCAGCAGGCCCGCGGCCTCGGCCTGAGCCGCCACCGCGCGGGCGCTGTCCACATCGACGGTCGAACAATCCACCAGCGCCGCGCCCTTGGTCATCGCCGGGATCACCTCGGCGGCGACGGCGCGCAGGATCGCGCCATTGGGCAGCATGGTGATCACCACATCGGCGCCTTTGGCGGCTTCCGCCGCCGATGCCGCCGTGGCGACACCCTCAACCGTGACACCGGCCGTATCGAACCCCGTCACCTCATGCCCCGCCTTGACCAGGTTGGCCGCCATCGGCGCGCCCATATTGCCAAGCCCGATAAATCCGATCTTCATGTCATGGTCCTTTCAGAGGCTGAGAGCATCCTTGCCCAGCGGTGCCAGCATCCCTGACACGGCCGCTTCGGGCAAGGTTTCGATTGCATGTTTCCAGACCGGCTTGCGGTCCTTGTCGATGATCGCGGCGCGGATCCCTTCCAGGAAATCGCCATGCTCCATCGCGCGGGCGGTAAAGCGGTATTCCAGGTCCAGCGCATCGCGGATCGTCGTGCCGGGGGCGCGCAGCCGCGCCAGCATCTCCAGCGTGCAGGCCATCGACAGCGGCGAATTGCGCGCCACGGCCTTGCGCGTCTCGGCTGCGAAATCGCTCTCGTCGCCCTGCAGCGCCGCGAAAACCGCCCCCAGCGTCGCGCCCGCGAACAGCCTGTCGATCTGGTCCTGCAACCCCGTCAGCGGCCCTTGCGGCGGCGTCTCGGCAACTCGCGCCACGGCGCCCGCATCGCCCCCCTCGCACAGATCGGCGATCAGCCCGGCCCAACGGTCCTGCGGCACGTAATGATCGGCAAAGCCTGCCCGGATCGCATCGCCCGCATCCATCCGCGCGGCGGTCAGGCCCAGGTATTCGCCCAAGCGCCCCGGCGCCCGCGCCAGCAGCAGCGATCCCCCCACATCCGGCACCAGGCCGATGCCGCATTCCGGCATGGCGATGCGGCTTGTCTCGCCTACCACCCGGTGGCTTGCGTGACAGCCAAGGCCCACGCCGCCGCCCATGGTAAAGCCCTGCATCAGGCTGACGATGGGCTTGGGGTATTCGGCCAGCTTCGCGTTCAGCCGGTATTCATCAGCCCAGAACCGCTGACCATAGGCGAAGTCCCCGGACTTGCCGCTGGCATAAAGATCGGCGATGTCGCCGCCCGCGCAAAAGGCTTTCTCGCCCGCCGCATCCATCACCACCAGCGCCACGGCCGGGTCCTCGCGCCAGCCGTCCAGCGCCACCTCGACCGCCTGCACCATCTCGTAGGTGGCGGCATTCAGCGCCGCGGGCCGGTTCAACGTGATCCGCCCCGCGCGCCCCTCGATCCTGATGTCGATATCGCTCATCGCTCGGCCAGCATCTGGCGCGACACGATCACGCGCATGATCTCGTTCGTGCCCTCAAGGATCTCGTGCACGCGCAGATCGCGCACCAGCTTCTCGATCCCGTAATCGGCCAGGTAGCCATAACCGCCATGCAGCTGCAGGCACTGGTTGACGATGCGGCTGCCGGCCTCGGTCACGAATTTCTTGGCCATGGCGCAGAACTTGGTCGCATCCGGCGCGCCGGTGTCCAGCTTCCACGCCGCCTGCCGCAGAAAGGTCCGCGCGGCCTGCAACTCGATCTCCATGTCGGCCAGCCGGAACTGCAACGCCTGGAACTGGTCGATCGGTTTGCCGAAGGCCTTGCGCTCGCCCATATAGGCCAGCGTCATGTCCAGCGCCTGCTGCGCCGCCCCCAGCGAACAGGCCGCGATGTTCAGACGGCCACCGTCCAGACCCTTCATCGCATAGGTGAAACCCTTGCCTTCCTCGCCCACAAGGTTCTCGGCCGGAACCGCGCAATCGTCGAACTGCACCTGCCGCGTGGGCTGGCTGCGCCACCCCATCTTGTCCTCAAGCCCGCCAAAGCTCAGCCCCTTGGCGCCATCCTCGACGATCACCGTGGATACACCCTTTGGCCCGTCCTCGCCGGTGCGCACCATGACCACGTAAGCGTCGGAATACCCCCCGCCCGAGATGAAGGCCTTGGTCCCGTTCAGCACATAGCCCTCGTTGCTCCGCACGGCCCGGGTCTTCAGGGCGGCCGCATCCGATCCCGATCCCGGTTCGGTCAGGCAATAGGACAGCACCGTCTCCATGCTCAGAACACGCGGCATGTAGCGCGCTTTCAGATCGTCCGATCCGAAACTGTCCAGCATCCGCGCGCACATGTTGTGGATCGACAGGAAGGCCGCCACCGAAGGGCAGGCCATGCTCAGCGCCTCGAAGACCAGCGTCGCATCCAGACGGCTCAACCCCGCGCCACCCGATTCCTCGGACACGTAAAGCCCGCCGAACCCCAGCGCGCCCACCTCGGGCCACAGCTCCTTGGGAATCGTGCCCGCCGCCTCCCATTCGCGCGCATGGGGGGCGATATGCTCCTGCCCAAAGGCCTTCGCCATGTCGAAGATGGCGCTTTGTTCCTCGCTCAGTGCGAAATCCATGGTCTCTCCTCCTCAGAAGGCCGAATTGAACGCATGTTTAATTCTGAACTGTTGCAGCAGTTTTGCAAGCGCGACAGGCCAGCCAACAGAACGATCCTCCCCGCGTCACCCTTCCCCGGATACGCGATCCCGGCCGTATACAGAAAAACGGCCCCCGGTGGATCGCACCGGGGGCCGCGCAGCCGATCAATCCATCGGCTTGAAGTTGAACGCAGCACCGTCCTTGATGCCACTCGGCCAGCGCGAGGTGATCGTCTTGGTGCGCGTATAGAACTTGAACGCATCCGGCCCGTGCTGGTTCAGATCGCCAAAGGCCGATTTCTTCCAGCCGCCGAACGTGTGATAGGCCAGCGGCACCGGGATCGGCACGTTGACACCGATCATGCCCACGTTGACACGGTTGGCGAAATCGCGCGCCGCATCCCCGTCGCGGGTGAAAATCGCTGTCCCGTTGCCATATTCATGATCCATCGCCAGACCCAACGCCTCCTCGTAGGATTGCGCGCGCACCACCGACAGGACCGGCCCGAAGATCTCCTTGCGGTAGATATCCATGTCCTTGGTCACGCGGTCAAACAGGTGCGGCCCGACGAAAAAGCCGTCCTCATAACCCTGCAGGCTGAAGCCCCGGCCATCCACGACCAGCTCCGCGCCCTGTTCCACGCCCGATTCCACCAGCTTCAGGATATTCGCCTTGGCCGCAGCCGTGACCACGGGGCCGTAATCCACGTCCTTGCCGGCGGTATAGGGCCCGACCTTCAGCGCCTCGATGCGCGGCACCAGCTTTTCGACCAGCCGGTCCGCCGTCTCGTCACCCACGGGCACCGCAACCGAAATCGCCATGCAGCGTTCGCCCGCCGCACCATAGCCCGCACCGATCAGCGCGTCGGCGGCCTGATCCATGTCGGCGTCGGGCATGATGATCATGTGGTTCTTCGCACCACCGAAGCACTGCACGCGCTTGCCGTTCGAACAGCCGCGCCCATAGATGTATTCCGCGATCGGGGTGGACCCCACGAAACCGATCGACTGGATCACCGGATGATCCAGGATCGCATCCACCGCTTCCTTGTCGCCATTGACGACCTGCAGGATACCTTTGGGCAGGCCTGCTTCCTCCATCAACTCGGCCAGCATCAGCGGCACCGACGGATCGCGCTCGGACGGCTTCAGGATAAACGCGTTGCCGCAGGCAATCGCGGGCGCGAACATCCACATCGGGATCATGGCGGGGAAGTTGAAGGGCGTGATGCCCGCCGTCACACCCAGCGCCTGGCGCATGGAATACATGTCGATGCCGGGGCCCGCGCTGTCGGTGAACTCACCCTTCAGAAGCTGCGGCGCGCCGATGCAATATTCCACCACTTCCAGACCGCGCTGCACGTCACCGGCGGCATCGGGCAGGGTCTTGCCATGCTCGCGGCTCAGCGCCTCGGCCAGCTTGTCCATGTCGCGGTTCAAAAGATCCACGAATTTCATCATCACCCGCGCGCGGCGCTGCGGGTTCACCGCGGCCCAGGCGGGCTGCGCCTTGGCCGCAACCTCGACGGCATGGGCCAGCTCGGCGGCATTGGCCAGCGGCACCTTTGCCTGCACTTCGCCGGTGGCGGGGTTGTAGACATCGGCAAAACGGCCCGATGTGCCTTTGACGTGCTGGCCGCCGATGTAATGGGTCAGTTCCTGCATGGGAAAACTCCTCCTGAATCTGGGGCGCAGGATAGGCTTGCAAAATTGATCCGGAAAGGGGCAAGTTCCCAAAAGGGTTTTGCATTTCTGCAAAGGGGGGCGGCATGAACCTGCAATGGGACGATCTGAAAATCTTTCTCGCCGTCGCCCGCAGCGAAAGCCTGTCGGCGGCGGGGCGCGTGCTCAAGGTCGATCCCGCCACGGTGGGCCGCCGCATCGCCCGGCTCGAGGAAGGTCTGGAAACGCCCTTGTTCGCCAAATCCCCGCAAGGATATGCCATGACCGACGCGGGCCAGCGCCTTCTGACCCATGCCGAACGGGCCGAGGCCGCGATGGGCGCGGCGGTCGAAGAACTGGCCGGGCAGGCCGGTGCGCTCTCAGGGCAGATCCGCATCGGCGCGCCCGATGGCTGCGCCAATTTCCTGCTGCCGCAGGTCTGCGCCGCGATCATGGCCGACAACCCCGACCTCGAGGTGCAGATCGTGGCCCTGCCGCGCGTCTTCAACCTGTCCAAACGCGAGGCTGACATGGCCATCGGCGTCAGCCCGCCCGCGGCGGGCCGCCTGACCGTGCAGAAGATCACCGATTACCGCCTGCATCTGGCCGCCTCGCGCCGTTACCTGCGCCGCCACCCGGCGATCAATACGCTCGAGGATCTGCAAGGCCATCGCATGGTCGGCTATATTCCCGACATGATCTTCGACAAGGAACTGGATTACCTGACCGGCATCGGGGTCGAACGCGTGGCGCTGGCGTCCAATTCCGTCTCGGTGCAATTCAACTGGATCCGGCAGGGGGGCGGCGTGGGCATCGTGCATGATTTCGCCATCCCCTCCGCCAAGGGTCTGGTCAGGCTTCTGACCGATCAGGTCAGCCTGACGCGCAGCTTCTACCTGATCCGCCATGCCGATGATCGCCGCATGGATCGGCTCAACCGTTTTGCCGCGGCCCTTGCCGATGGCATCCGCCGCGAGGTGGCGCGCCTCGAAGCCGAAGTCTGACCGCGCTTACCTCATTGATTTCTTGACAGAACCATATCCCTGATGGACCCTGAACCCATCATGTCCATCCCGAGGAGGAGGAGAGACCATGCTGGTGCATCAGATCCTGAAATCAAAGGGTAATCACAGTGTTTTCACGGTGACGCCGGGCACGCTCGTGTCCGATGCGGTGCAGATCCTGGCCGAAAAGCGTATCGGTGGCCTGGTGGTGTCGCGCGATGGTGTATCGGTTGACGGGATCATTTCGGAACGTGACATCGTGCGGTCACTGGCCCTGCGCGGCGCGGTCTGCCTGTCCGAAACGGTGGGGGACATGATGACCCGCAGCCCATCGTGCTGTGGCACCGGCGACAGCGCGGATGACGTTCTGCAACGCATGACCGATGGCCGCTTCCGCCACATGCCCGTGACCGAAGGCAAGGAACTGGTCGGCATCGTCACCATCGGCGACGTGGTCAAGGCGCGCATCGATGAACTGGCGATGGAAAAAAGCGCCCTCGAAGGGATGATCATGGGCCACTGAGGCCGCACGCCAAGGCAGGGCAGGGGCCCGCGCCCCTGTCGGCCTTTCCCGCGCGCCGGCGGTTTTTGGGGTTGCAAACCTCTCGGCAATAATATTGCGTGCCGCCCAGAATTCACGGCAAGACCACAGTAGGGAGCCCGCCCATGCGTATCGGACTTTACCCCGGCACCTTCGATCCGATCACCTACGGGCATGTCGATATCATCCGTCGCTCGGCCACCCTTGTGGATCGTCTGGTGATCGGGGTCGCGATCAACCGCGACAAGGGCCCGCTCTTCACCCTCGAGGAACGCGTGGCCATGATCGAGGCCGAATGCATCGCCCTCACCGAAGAAACCGGGACCGAGATCGTGGCCCATCCCTTCGAGAACCTGCTGATCGACTGCGCCCGCGACGTGGGGGCACAGATGATCGTGCGCGGTCTGCGCGCCGTGGCGGATTTCGAATATGAATTCCAGATGGTTGGCATGAACCGCGCCCTCGACAGCTCGATCGAAACCGTTTTCCTGATGGCCGAGGCGCGGCATCAGGCGATTGCCAGCAAACTGGTCAAGGAAATCGCGCGGCTGGGTGGCGATGTGCATAAATTCGTGCCCCCCGCCGTGAACGTCGCGCTGCGCGCCAAACTGGGCCAGGCACCGCGCCCCGAATAAGGCCGGCGCACCTGTGCCGTGACAGGGGCCCAAGGGCGGACTTCGTTAACAATTGGTGAAGGCCCGCGTCTAAGCCATTGATATCGTGTGATGGGGAAGATGTCCCATCATGGGACATCAGGTTTTCGTGGCCGCATCCGCCTCGCGGATGAACCGGGCGCAGGCCGCCGCCTGGGTGATCGGCAGCATATGCCCGCCCTTGATGACCTCCAGCCCGATATGGGGATGCTTGGCCACCAGCGCCCGCCCATGCAGATCAGCCTCCAGGATCCGGTCTTCCTCGCCATAAAGGATCCGCACCGGCACCTTCAGGCTGTCATACTGCCCCGCCATCCACCGCAGATCCCGCCCCGAGGCCAGGTAATCGCGCGAAGTGTTGCGAAAGGACGAAGGCCGCAACCCCAGCAGCGCGCCCCCTTTCACCGCATAATCATCCGGCACCGCCTCCGGCCCGAACACCTGCTCCAGCACCTGCGGCGCGGTGCGGATCGCCATCGGGATCGCCATCAGCCACGACACCGCGAAGAGCTTGATCTTTCCCTTGATGTCCAGCCCGCTGAACGCCTCGATCGGCCCCGAAGGCGGCTGCGTCAGCGGCGCCAGCAGCGCCAGACCCCGCGTGCGCTCAGGATGATCCATCGCCAGGCACAGCGCGATCGCCCCGCCCAGCGAGTGCCCGACCACCAGAGGCCGCTCCAGCCCCAGCGCCTCGATCAGCCGCGCCACGGTTTCCGCCTGCGCGCGCGGGTTCGCCGGCGCATCCTCATCCCGGCTGGACCAGCCCATGCCGGGCCGGTCGATGACGATCACCCGGTGATCAGCCGTCAGCAAGGGCGTCAGCGCCATGTTGAAATTGCCCATCTGCCCGCCCAGCCCGTGGATCATCACGACAGCAGGCCCCGATCCTTCATCCGTGTAATGCAGTCGCGTGCCCGGCAGGTCGATGAACCGCCCGCGCGGCGGAATCGCCAGCTCGGCCCCGCGCTTGGTGTTCCAGGTGAACCAGACCAGCCCCGCCATCAGCAACAGCACGATGACGAACAGGGCGAACAGAAACTGGATCATGGGCATGGCCTTTCTGATGACGGATCGACGGTCACGGTAACCGTTCTGTCGCGATGGGCAAGTGCGGTGCCCCTAGCGCCAGAAGGCCAGCCATTCGATCAGCTCGGCCAGCTTTCGCAACAGGAAGAGCAGGTTCGCCCCGTCATACATCGCGGCATCCAGACCGAGGCCGGTCAGGATCAGCAGCCCAAGGCCGATGGCGATCTGGTTCGTCATTGCGCGTTGCCTGCCAAAAGATAAAGGGCTGCGACAGCTATGCCGCAGCCCCAATGCCCTTGCAAGCCTGTTGACCGGATCAGCCCAGCCGACCCATCAATGCCGCAACATCCGCCATGCGGCAGGAAAAGCCCCATTCGTTGTCATACCAGGACAGCACCCGCACCAGGCGCTTGCCGATCACCTTGGTCTGGTCGGGCGCGAAGATCGAGCTTTCCTCGGTATGGTTGAAGTCGATCGAGACCTTGGGTTCAGGATCATATCCCAGGATGCCCTTCATCGCGCCGGCCGCGGCCTCGGCCACGATGGCGTTCACATCGGCCACGGTCACGTCCTTGCCCGCGACAAAGGTCAGGTCCACCGCGCTGACATTGGGGGTCGGCACGCGAATGGCCGATCCGTCCAGCTTGCCATTCAGTTCCGGCAGCACCTCGCCCAGGGCCTTGGCTGCACCGGTCGAGGTGGGAATCATCGACATCGCCGCTGCGCGGGCGCGGTAAAGATCCTTGTGGCGGCGGTCCAGCGTGGGCTGGTCGCCGGTGTAGCTGTGGATCGTGGTCATGATGCCGCTTTCGATGCCGATGGCATCGTTCAGCACCTTGGCCAGCGGCGCCAGGCAGTTGGTGGTGCAGGAACCGTTCGAAATCATCGTCTCGCCCGCTGCCAGCGCATCGTGATTCACGCCATATACGACGGTGCGGTCCACGTTCTTGCCGGGGGCCGAAAGCAGCACCTTCTTTGCGCCACGCTCGAGGTGCTTCTTGGCCTTGGCGCCGTCGTTGAAATTGCCGGTGCATTCCAGCACGACATCCACACCGGTCCAGTCCAGCTCGTCCATGTCATAGGTCGACATCATCTCGATCTTGCCCGCGCCCAGGTCCATCCAGCCGTCACCGGTGGTCACGGGATTGCCGAAACGCCCATGCACCGAGTCGTAGCGCACCAGATGCGCCGCCGTATCCAGCGGGCCGGTCGCGTTCAGCTTGACCACGCGCACATCCTGACGCGCGCTTTCCGCGATATGCATGAGGGTGCAACGGCCGATGCGGCCAAATCCGTTGATGCCAAGCGTGATGGTCATGGGGGTCTCCTGCGTCTTGCGTGGTTGCGCGCGATATACCCAAGTGCGGCCTGACCCGAAAGGTGAAAAGCGACGCCGTGGTGGCGGATTGCTGCCAAACCATGTCTGAAATCAACATGTTAGCGCAAACCGTTTCGCGCAGCCGCATGGTTGCGCTAACGCCGTGACTTGTCTTGTGCCTGTTGCCTGATACTGTGGCCCCAACCCATTGCGGAGGCAGGCATGAGCGGACTTCTGGCACTTCTTGACGATGTGGCGGCTATTGCCAAGGTGGCGGCCGCATCAGTCGATGATGTGGTGGGGCAGGCGGCCAAGGCCGGGGCAAAGGCTGCGGGTGCCGTGATCGACGATGCGGCGGTGACGCCGAAATACGTCCATGGGTTTGCGCCCGCGCGCGAATTGCCCATCGTCTGGCGCATCGCGCGTGGATCGTTGCGCAACAAGCTTTTGATCCTGTTGCCCGCGGCGCTGGTGCTGTCCGCCTTTGCGCCGATGCTGATCACGCCGCTTTTGATGCTGGGCGGGGCCTATTTGTGTTTCGAAGGTGCGGAAAAGGTGGCGCATGTCCTTTTTCCCCATGCCGATGCCCATGTGGCGGCGGATCTGGACACCGGCGATCCCCTGCACCTTGAGGAAGCGCGGGTCGCAGGTGCGATCAAGACCGATTTCATCCTGTCGGCCGAGATCATGACAATCGCGCTGGCCGCGATCCCCGTCAGCACATTCTGGACCGAAGCCGCGACGCTGGCCATCGTCGGCGTCGGGATCACCATCGCCGTCTACGGGGGTGTGGCCCTGATCGTGAAGGCAGATGACGCGGGCCTGTTCATGGCCGAGCGCGGCCGCCTTGGCCTGACGCGCAGTCTTGGGCGCGGCATCGTGCGGGGCATGCCCGGTTTTCTGAAGGGGCTGACAACGGTGGGCACGGCCGCGATGCTGTGGGTCGGGGGCTCGATCGTGCTGCATGGGCTTGAGGAGCTGGGTTTTGCCGGGCCTGCGCATCTGATCCATGACATCGCGGCCGGCCTTGGCGCGATGGTGCCGCAGGCGCCGGGCGCGGTCACATGGGCCGCCACGGCGGCAATGGACGGTGTTCTTGGCCTGGCCCTGGGGCTGATCCTGATCCCGGTCGTGACACGGGTGATCGCGCCGCTTTGGTCGGCCATCACGGGAAAGGGCCGCCCCGCCTGACGCGGAACGGCCCTTTCATCGTTCTGCACATACGTGGTGGCAACGCCCGAAACCGGGCGCGCGGCGTCAGAGCAGGGATTTCACCTTGTCGGCCACGGCCTGCGCGGTGATCCCGAACTGCTCGTAAAGCACTTCCGCCGGGGCGGATGCGCCGAAATCATGCATGCCGACGAAGCCCGATTTCTCGCGCTTGCCGCCCTGGCCGAACAGCCAGCGGTCCCAGCCAAAGCGGATCGCGGCCTCGACCGCCACGCGCACGGGGCCTGCGGGCAGGACGCGGCGGCGATAGGCCTCGTCCTGTTCCTCGAACAGTTCCCAGCAGGGCATGGACACGACGCGGGTGCCGATGCCTTCGGCCTCCAGCAGGTCGCGCGCGGCCATGGCGATTTCCACCTCGGAGCCGGTGGCCATCAGGATCGCCTGGCGCTTGCCGGTGGCATCGGCCAGCACATAGCCGCCCTGTGCGGTCAGGTTCTTGGATTTATGCGTGGTGCGCAGCGTCTTGAGGTTCTGGCGCGTCAGCGACAGGACCGACGGCGTTTCCTTCGAGGTCAGCGCCAATTCCCAGGCTTCGGCGGTTTCCACCGTATCGCAGGGGCGGAACACCCAGGTGTTGGGGGTGGCGCGGCTGATCGCCAGATGCTCGACCGGCTGGTGGGTCGGGCCATCCTCGCCCAGGCCGATGCTGTCATGGGTCATGACGAACACGGTCGGGATCTTCATCAACGCGGCCAGGCGCATTGCGGGGCGGGCGTAATCGGTAAAGCACATGAAGGTGCCACCATAGGGCCGGATGCCGCCATGCAGGGCCATGCCGTTCATCGCAGCCGCCATGCCATGTTCGCGGATACCCCAGTAGACATAGCGCCCCTTGCGGTTGTCGATGTCAAAGACACCCAGGTCGCCCGTCTTGGTGTTGTTCGACCCCGTCAGGTCGGCAGAGCCGCCCACGGTTTCGCCCAGCACCGGGTTGACCACTTCCAGAACCATTTCACTGGATTTGCGGGTGGCAACCGAGGGGGCGCTTTCGCTGATCTGCTTTTTCAGGGCGCGGATCACGGCGGACAGGCGGGCAGGGACCTCACGCGCATAGGCGCGGGTGAATTCGTCACGCTTCTTGCCGTTGAGGGCGGCAAGGCGGCTTTCCCATGCGCTGCGCGCGGCGGCGCCACGGCTGCCGATGGCCTCCCACGCGGCCTTGATGTCGGCGGGCACTTCGAAGGGGCCCGCGCTCCAGCCATATGCGGCCTTGGTGTCGGCGATCAGCTTGGGATCGGTCAGCGCACCATGGCCCTTGGAGGTGTCCTGCGCCGAAGATCCCAGCGCGATATGCGTCTTGCAGGCGATCATCGAGGGCTGCGCGGTTTTCTTGGCGGCAGTTATGGCCGCGTCGATGGCCACCGGGTCATGCCCGTCGATTTCCTGCACGTCCCAGCCCGAGGCGCGGAAGCGCGCGACCTGGTCGGTGCGGTCCGACAGCGAGACCTTGCCGTCGATGGTGATGTCGTTGTTGTCCCAGAACACGATCAGCTTGGACAGGGCGTGCCGCCCGGCAATGCCGATCGCCTCCTGGCTGACGCCTTCCATCAGGCAGCCGTCGCCCGCGATCACATAGGTGTGGTGATCCACGATCTTGGCCCCGAAGCGCGCGCGCTGGATTTCTTCGGCCATGGCAAAGCCCACGGCGTTGGAAATGCCCTGTCCCAGGGGGCCGGTCGTCGTCTCTATCCCCGCGGCATGACCATATTCCGGGTGGCCTGCGGTTTTCGCGCCCCACTGGCGGAAGTTGCGGATCTGGTCGATCGTCATGTCGGCATAGCCGGTCAGGTGCAGCAGGGCATAAAGCAGCATCGAGCCATGGCCCGCCGACAGGATGAAACGGTCACGATCCGGCCAGTTGGGGGCGGAGGCATCGAATTTCAGGTGCTTTTCGAAAAGAACGGTGGCCACATCGGCCATGCCCATGGGCATACCCGAATGTCCCGAATTGGCGGCATGGATCGCATCCAGCGTCAGGGTGCGGATGGCGGCGGCTTTCATCCAATGGTCGGGATGGGCGGTGCGCAGGGCTGTGATGTCCAAGAGGTCGGTCCTTCGTCTGACGATATGACAGGATGCGTTGGCCGGTGTGATAGCAGCCTGCCGCGCAAGTTCAAGCGAAGGCTGTAACCCATTGGTGGCAAAGGGGGCGCATTTTGCCTATCCAGTTGCTAGAGTTTCCCGAAGGTCGCCGTCC
>JAJLKH010000112.1:0-12399 GCA_033839205.1 Rhodobacterales bacterium
CGCCAAGGCCGCCGGTGTGCCGGGCGAGCGGATCGTCTTTTCCGGCGTGGGCAAGACCGAGGCCGAGATGCGCCTGGCGCTGGAGGGCGGCGTGCGCCAGTTCAACGTGGAAAGCGAGCCCGAGATGGAGGCGCTGAACCGCGTGGCGCTGGCGCTGGGCAAGGTTGCCCCGATCACCGTGCGGGTGAACCCCGATGTGGACGCCAAGACCCATGCCAAGATCGCGACCGGGAAAAGCGAGAACAAGTTCGGCATACCGATTTCGCGCGCGCGCGAGGTCTATGCCCATGCCGCACGCCTGCCGGGTCTGCGGGTGGTGGGCATCGACGTGCATATCGGCAGCCAGCTGACCGACCTGGAGCCCTTCCGCCTGGCCTATCGCAAGGTTGCCGAACTGGCCGAGGTGTTGCGCGCCGATGGTCACCGGATCGAGCGGCTGGACCTGGGCGGAGGCCTGGGCATTCCCTATGAGCGCAGCAATGCCGCCCCGCCGCTGCCCATCGACTATGGCGGGATGATTCGCGAGGAGCTGGGGCACCTTGGCTGCGAGATCGAGATCGAGCCCGGCCGCCTGATCGTGGGCAACGCGGGCATCATGGTGTCGGAAGTGATCTATGTGAAGGAAGGCGAGGGCCGCGATTTCCTGATCATTGACGGGGCGATGAACGACCTGATCCGCCCGGCCATGTATGACGCGTATCATGATATCGTGCCGGTCATCGAACCCGCGCCGGGGACCGAAAACCGCCCCTATGACGTGGTGGGGCCGGTCTGCGAGACGGGTGACACCTTTGCCCGGCAGCGCCCGCTGCCGCCGCTGAAGGCGGGCGACCTGGTGGCCTTCCGCTCGGCCGGGGCTTATGGCGCGGTGATGTCCAGCGAATACAACACCCGCCCCCTGATCCCCGAGGTCCTGGTGAAGGGCGATCAATTCGCGGTTATCCGCCGACGGCCGACCTTTGACGAAATGATAAATCGCGATACCATTCCCGAATGGCTTTGACGCGATCCCCGCGGCTGGCCCGCGGGATGAGCGTATGGCAGATACCGGACAGACCCCTGAAAGCCTTCTGAAACGGTTGCGTTGGCCGCTGTTCCTGACGCGGGCCGGCCTGTTGGCCGAACGGGTCTGGCAGGCGTTCTGGCCCCTTTGGTCGGTGGCGATCCTGGTGCTTGCGGCGTTGATGCTGGGCTTGCAGGACAGTCTGCCGGTCGAGGCGGTCTGGGCCGGTGTCATGGCGGCGGGGCTGGGTGGTCTTTGGGCCGTGGTGCATGGTTTGCGGCGGTTCCGCTGGCCGCTGCGCGCCGAGGCGCTGGCGCGGCTGGATGCCAGTCTGCCCGGGCGGCCCATTTCGGCGGTGCTGGACCGGCAGGCGATCGGCAGTGGTGATGCGGCTTCGGTCGCGGTGTGGCAGGCGCATCAGGCGCGCATGGCGGCGCGCGCGGCACTGGCGCAGCCGGTGGCCCCCGATCTGGACATGGCCCCGCGCGATCCCTTTGCGACGCGCTATGTCGCGCTGTTGGCGCTGGCGGTGGCGCTGCTGTTCGGATCGATCCTGCGGGTGGGTTCCGTGGCAGACATGGCGCCGGGCGGCGCGCAGGCGGTGGCGGGCGGGCCGACATGGGAAGGCTGGATCGAGCCGCCTGCCTATACCGGGCAGCCCACGCTTTACCTGGCCGATCAGACCGCAGAGGGGATCGAGGCGCCGCTGGGCAGCCGGATCACGCTGCGCCTCTACGGCGAGATTGGCGCGTTGCGCGTGACGCAGGATCTGGGTGAGGTGCTTGGCACAGAAGCGGCGGATCCCGCCGCACCGGCGCAGGAATTCACGCTGAACCGGTCCGGGCGCCTGGAGATCGAGGGCCCGGGTGGCCGCGGTTGGGATGTGACGGTGCGCATGGATGCGCCGCCCAGCGTGGCCTTCGGGGACGCGGCAGCGGAGACGCCTGACCAGATGCAGGCCCTGGCGCAGGCGCGGGCGGAGGGGCAGATGACCCTGCCTTTTACCGCATCGGACGATTACGGGGTTCTGGGCGGCCAGGCGCGGATCATGCTGGATCTGGCGACGATCGAACGCCGTCACGGGCTGGTCGTCGATCCCGAACCGCGCGAGGCGATCGTTCTGGACCTGCCGATGCCGATCACGGGCGACCGGGCCGCCTTTACCGAGACGCTGGTTGAAAACCTATCCGAACATCCGTGGGCCAATCTGCCGGTGACAGTGGAGCTGTCGGTCAATGATGCCGCCGGTCTGCAGGGCACCAGCGGGACCGAGCAGATGCTGTTGCCCGCGCGCCGGTTCTTCGATCCGCTGGCCAATGCGGTGATCGAACAGCGCCGCGACCTGCTGTGGAGCCGCGACAATGCCACGCGCGTCGCGCAGGTGATGCGGACCCTGTCGCATCGCCCCGAGGAGGGGCTGTTCCGTTCGGAAACCGCCTATCTGCGGTTCCGCGTGATCCTGCGGCGGCTTGAGACGATGACGGACTACGGGCTGACATCCGATCAGCGCGACGAGATCGCGCAGGCCCTCTGGGACCTGGCGCTGTTGCTGGAGGATGGCGATCTGGACGATGCGCTGGAGCGACTGCAGCGCGCGCAGGAGCGGTTGTCGGAGGCGATGAAGAACGGGGCCTCGGACGAGGAAATCGCCGAGCTGATGCAGGAATTGCGCGACGCCACGCAGAATTACATGAACCAGCTGGCCCAGCAGGCGATGCGCGACGGCACCTTCCAGGACAATCAGCAGATGGCCGAAGGCGGCATGCAGATGGGACAGGACGATCTGCAGGCGATGATGGACCGCATCCAGGAGCTGATGGAACAGGGCCGCATGGCCGAGGCGCAGCAGGCGCTGGAGGAATTGCAGCGCCTGATGGAGAACATGCAGGTCACGCAGGGCCAGGGCGGGCAGGGGCAGCAATCGCCCGGCCAGCAGGCCATGGAGGGGCTGGCCGAAACGCTGCGCGACCAGCAGGGCCTGTCGGACGAGGCGTTCCGCGATCTGCAGGAGCAGTTCAATCCCGGTGGGCAGCAAGGCCAGCAGGGCCAAGGGCAGCAGCAGGGTCAGCAGCAGGGCCAGGGCCAGCAGCAGGGCCAAGGGCAGCAACAGGGGCAGGGCCAGGGCCAGCAAGGGCAGGGTCAGGGTCAGGATCGCGCGGATCGGCAAGGCCAGGGACAGGGTGACGCGCAAGGATCGCTTGCCGAACGCCAGCGCGCCCTGCGCAACGAGCTGAACCGTCAGCGCAGCAACCTGCCCGGGATCGGTGGCGAAGCCGGAGAGGCCGCGCGCGACGCGCTGGATCGTGCCGGGCGCGCCATGGATGGGGCCGAAGAGGCCCTGCGCGGCAATGATCTGCCCGAGGCGATCGACCGGCAGGCCGAGGCGATGGATGCGCTGCGCGAAGGCATGCGCAACATGGGCGAGGCCCTGGCCCAGGCCGAGCGCGAGCAGCGCGGCGGTGATGGGCAGGAAATGGGCAGTGCCGGCGGCGAGCGCCGCGACCCCTTGGGCCGCAACAGCGGCACCAGCGGCCAGACCGGCACCGATGAGAACCTGCTTCAGGGCGAGGATGTCTATCGCCGCGCCCGCGATCTGCTGGACGAGATCCGCCGCCGGTCCGGCGAAGGGGTCCGCCCGGAGGAAGAGCTGGATTACCTCAAGCGGCTGCTGGAGCGGTTCTGATCGTCACGCGCGACCGCTCCGGGTGTGCCGGGTGCATCAGGTCGCAGGTGAACCGCTGCGGCCTGCCTGCGTGATCAGCCGGTCAGCCCTGCGATCTGTGCCAGCCAGACCGACAGTTTCTGGAACTGTGCATCCATCATGGCGCGCAGGCCGTTGACCACCTCGACATAGCTTGCCAGCGCGGGTGATGCGGCGGGAACAGCCTCGGCCAGGGCGGGCGCGAAGATGTAGAGCGCGAGGAGCAGGGCCACCAGGAGCAAGACAAGCGAAAAACCACGGGCAAAGCCGCGCGGTTTCTCGGGCTGTGTCTCGACGCTGCGCGGATCGATGGGCCTGCCCGGTTTGTCGTGATCATCCGCCCGCATCGGGCGCCGGTCCGAAGTCGAGCTGAGGCTGGAATTGATTTCTTCGATATCCGGCAGAAGCGCGCGGCGCGAATCGGCCACGGCTGCCGCGGCTGCCGCGGCGATCCGGTCATCGTCCTGCTCGACCGGGCTGGTCTTTGGGGGCGGCGGCGGTGCGACGGAAGGTTCCGCCCTGGCCATGGTCTGCGGGTCTTCACCGCGCAGGCGGGCCATGCGTTCGCGCGATTCCGCGGCGCGGCGTTCCGCATCGCTTTCCCGTGGCGGCGTCATGCCCGCATCAAGACCGAGTTCGGGCTGGCTTTCCAGGCTGGGACCGCGTTCGGCGGCACGGGCGCGGGCCTCGCGCTCGGCTTCCTCGCGCAGCAGATCGGCCACGGATGTGTCGAGCGTCCGGCGCGGGCTGGGCAGGTCGCGGGCCGGGTCTTCTTCGTAATCATCTTCATCGACGATGGGAAATTGCGGCAGCGGATCCTCGGGGTCGGGCACCAGCCGGGTGTCCGCAGTCGGCGCGTCATCCAGGCCCGGATCGGTCGGGAAGCCCTGCCATTCGTCCTCGGCTGTCTGGTCTTCGCCGGTGTCCCGCATGGCGTCGGCGGGGGCGGCATCCTGATCCATGCGCGGGTCGTGATCCGGGGTCAGATCATCGTCATCGTCATCCGCGTAATCGTCATCCGCGTGATCGTCCGCGCGGGGATCATCGATCTCGTGGTCTTCCCACATGTCGTCATCGGCGCTTTCGACCGAGGCGCCATTGTCCTGCAGCGGATGCTTCTGGAACCAGGTGTGCCCACAGCTGGAGCATTGAACGTCGCGCCCGGTTTCGGGAATGACGCTCTGCGGTACTTCGTATTGTGCCCCGCAATTCGGGCAAATCAGTCGCATCTGTCTACCTGCCGGCTATGGTGCTTGGCCTTCTGTCGGGACCTGTCCAATGGTTAATCCACCATATTGTGTAATACATTGGCGGAAAAGTGCAAAGGATGCAGTACCACCGCATGCCGACCGGATTGCAACACTGCCCGCATTGGGGCAAGAGGGAAGCTGACAAAAAAGGGACCGCGGCGTGATCGAACTGGAACAAGTCGCCATGAGCTATGGCGGCGGAGAGTTGTTTGGCGACATTTCCCTGACCCTGTCGCCCGGGTCTTTCCATTTCCTGACCGGACCTTCCGGCGCGGGCAAGACGACCTTTCTGAAGCTGTGCTACGGGGCGTTGCTGCCCACAGCCGGGCATATCCGCCTGTTCGGCGCGGATCTGCGCACGATGTCGCGCGATGACGTGGCCCTGGTGCGGCGGCGGATCGGCGTGGTTCACCAGGATGTGCAATTCCTGGAACATCTGCCCGTGGCCGATAACGTGGCCTTGCCCCTGATCGTGTCGGGTCACGATCGCAACAGCGAGGCCGAGAACCTGCGCGAACTGCTGAAATGGGTGGGGCTGAACCATCGCGCCGATGCCTTGCCGGCCGAGCTTTCGGGGGGCGAGCGGCAGCGCGCGGCGCTGGCCCGCGCCGTCATCATGTCGCCCGAGGTGATACTGGCCGATGAACCCACCGGCAATATCGACTGGGAGATGTCGCAACGCCTGCTGCAATTGCTGGTGGA
The DNA here is from genome assembly GCA_033839205.1 of Rhodobacterales bacterium. Taxonomy (GTDB): domain Bacteria; phylum Pseudomonadota; class Alphaproteobacteria; order Rhodobacterales; family Rhodobacteraceae; genus Seohaeicola. The sequence goes on from JAJLKH010000112.1 coordinate 5,657, forward strand.
GCTGAACCGGATGGGCAAGACCATCATGATCGCCACACATGACATGAACCTGATCCGCGCGGCCAAAAGCCAGGTGCAGGCGCGGGTGCTGCGGATCTCGCAGCGCCGGTTGCAAACGGCGGGGGCTGATCTGTGAAGCTGGACACGACCGCCATGACCGCCTTTCTGGCCAGGGATGCGCAGGCCGACCGGCTGGTGCCGCCCACGGGGTTCACCGCGCGGCTGACCGTTTTCGCGGCGGCCGCCATGGCCTTTCTGACGGTGTTCGCGATGGCGCTGTCGCTGGCCACGGGGCGGCTGGCCGATCGCTGGAGCGACGAGCTGGCGCGCGCCTCGACCTTGCGGATATCGGCGCCGATGGATCAGCGCGCGGCCCAGACCGCCGCGGCCCTGCGCGTGCTGGAAACCACACCCGGTGTCGCCACGGCGCGCGCCCTGTCCGAGGATGAACAGCGCGCCCTGCTGGAGCCGTGGTTCGGCCCTGACCTGCCGGTGGCCAGCCTGCCCATTCCGCAGCTGATCGAGGTGATCGAGGACGAGACGGGGTATGACGCGGCGGGTCTGCGCCTGCGTCTGGCGGCGGAAGTGCCGGGCGCGGTGCTGGACGATCACACCCGGTGGCGCCGTCCGTTGGTCACGGCGGCGGATCGGCTGCGGCTGCTGGGCTGGCTGTCGATCGGGTTGATCGGCGCCGCCACGGCGGCGATGATCACCATGGCCGCACAGGCCGCATTGGCCGCGAATGCGCAGGTCATCGCCGTGCTGCGCCTTGTGGGGGCGCGCGATGCCTATATCGCGGGGGCCTTCGTGCGCCGGTTCACCTTGCGGGCGCTGTCGGGTGCCGCGCTTGGCACGGTTCTGGGGATGGTGGCGGTGCTGCTGCTGCCCTCGGCGCAGGCCGAGGCCGGTTTCCTGACGGGGCTTGGCTTTCAGGGCTGGCACTGGGTCTGGCCGCTGATCATCCCCATCCTTGGCGCGGCCGTGGCCTATGTGGCCACATGGCAGGCCGCCCATCGTACCTTGAAGGAGTTGTCCTGATGGCAAAGGCCTGGCGCTGGCTGCGATCGCTTGTGTTCGTGGGCCAGATGTATGCGATGATGGTGGTGATCGGCCTTCTGTACCTGCCGGGCGCGATCCTGTCGTCCGAGGGGGCAAGGCGGGGCTGCAAGGCCTATTGCCGCTGGGTGTTCTGGACCGCGCGCTGGATGGTGGGGTTGCGCTGCGAGGTGCGCGGCACGCCCCCCACGGGCGGTGCGCTGGTGGCGGCCAAGCATCAGTCCTTTCTGGACATCATGATGATCTTCAACGCCTTGCCCGCCGCCATCTTCATCATGAAGCGCGAGATCCTGTGGACCCCGATCATCGGGCTTTACGCCTATCGGCTGGGCTGCGTGCCGGTGAACCGTGGCAAGCGCGGTATCGCGATCAAGAAGATGCTGGCCGATGTGGCATCGGGCCATCAGGCGGCTGGACAGTTGATCATCTATTCGCAGGGCACGCGCGTCGCGCCGGGGGTGAAGAAACCCTACAAGATCGGCACCGGGGCGCTTTATGAGCAGATGCAACAGGATTGCGCGCCTGTCGCCACCAATGTGGGCGTGTTCTGGCCGCGCACCGGCATCTATCGCAAGCCGGGGCTTGCCGTGGTGGAGTTTCTGCCGATCATTTCCGCGGGGCTGGATCGCGACACGTTCATGGCGAAGCTGGAGGATGAGGTCGAGACCGCGTCCGACCGCCTGATCGCCGAGGCCCGCGCCAGCCTGAAGGAGGCCTGAGATGGAGTTCATCGACCGGATCGAGGGGCTGGAGGCGCTTTACGGCGCGGCCTCTGTCGGATCGCAGCGCAAGGTGGCGCAACACCTGACCCCCAGCTATCGCCGTTGGATCGAGGCGTCGCGCTTCTGCATCCTGTCGACCGTGGGCGAGGGCGGCACCGATGGCAGCCCGCGCGGCGACGATGGCCCCGTGGTGCGGGTGCTGGACCCCAGGACGCTGGCCATGCCCGACTGGCGCGGCAACAACCGGCTGGATACCTTGCGCAATATCGTGACGGACGGGCGGATTTCGCTGATCTTCCTTGTGCCGGGATCGCAGATCATGGTGCGGGTCAACGGGCAGGCCAAGCTGACTGCCGATGAAGCCCTGCGCGACAGTTTCGCCAAGGGCGGTGCGGTGCCCGCCACGGTGATCGTGGTCAGGTTGGACGAAGTCTATGCGCAGTGTTCGCGCGCGGTCATGCGGTCAGGCATCTGGCAGCGTAACGATGCGGCGGGTCTGCCGACGCTGGGCGATATCCTGGCCGATGTGACGGCGGGCGAGATGGGCGGCAGCGATTTCGACGTGGATTGGGAAAAGCGGTCGCTGGCGGCGCTGTGGTGAGTGGCCGGATATATTGGGTGTTTGCAGAACGATGAACGGGCAGGGCGTTGCCCGGAACGGGAAAGGGGGCCGCGTGGCCCCCTTTTTCGTTGGTGCGATCAGGCGTGGATCGGGCCGTCGCCGCAGGCAAGTGCGGCTTCGCGCACGGCTTCGGACACGGTGGGATGCGCGTGGCAGGTCAGTGCCAGATCCTGCGCCGAGGCGCCGAATTCCATCGCGACGCAGATCTCGTGGATCAGATCGCCTGCCGAGGGGCCGATGATATGCGCGCCAAGGATGCGGTCGGTCTGCTTGTCGGCCAGGATCTTGACGAAGCCGTCGCCCTGGAACATCGCCTTGGCCCGCGCGTTGCCCATGAAGGAGAACTTGCCGACCTTGTAGGCGACGCCCTCTTCCTTGAGCTGCTGTTCGGTCTTGCCGACATTGGCCACCTCGGGCTGGGTGTAGATCACGCCGGGGATCACGCCATAGTTCACATGACCATGCTTGCCGGCCAGAACCTCGGCCACGGCCATGCCCTCGTCCTCGGCCTTGTGGGCCAGCATCGGGCCTTCGATCGCATCGCCGATGGCATAGATGCCTTTCACGTTGGTCTGCCAATGGGCATCCGTCACGATCTGGCCGCGCTTTGACGTCTCGACGCCCAGATCGGCCAGACCCAGCCCGTCGGTGAAGGGCTTGCGGCCCGTCGCCACCAGCACGCAATCGGCGTCCAGCACATGTTCGCTGTCATCCTTGCGCAGCTTGTAGGTGACCTTGGCCTTGGTCTTGAGTGTCTCGACCCCCTGCACGGCGGCGCCCATCACGAAGGTCAGGCCCTGCTTGGTCAGCATCCGCTGGAAGGTCTTCTGGACCTCGGCGTCCATGCCGGGGGTAATCGCGTCAAGGTATTCGACGACGGTGACCTGCGTGCCCAGACGGGAATAGACCGAGCCCAGTTCAAGACCGATCACGCCCGCGCCGATCACCACCATGGTCTTGGGGATCTTGCCCAGCGTCAGCGCGCCGGTCGAGGTCACGACGATTTCCTCGTCGACGGTGACGCCAGGCAGGCTGGAGGGTTCGGAGCCCGACGCGATGACGATGTTCTTGGCTTCGTGCACCTCGTCGCCGACCTTGACCTTGCCGGGGGCGGGGATCGAACCCCAGCCTTTCAGCCAGTCGACCTTGTTCTTCTTGAACAGGAATTCGATGCCCTTGGTGTTGCCCTCGACGGTTTCGTCCTTGTAGGCCAGCATCTGTTTCCAGTCGACCGAGGGCGATTTGCCCTTGAGGCCCATCTTGGCGAAGTTGTGTTCCGCCTCGTGCAGCATGTGGCTGGCATGGAGCAGCGCCTTGGAGGGGATGCAGCCCACGTTCAGGCAGGTGCCGCCCAGGGTGGCGCGGCCTTCGACACAGGCGGTCTTGAGGCCCAGCTGGGCGCAGCGGATGGCGGCGACATAGCCGCCGGGGCCTGCGCCGATGATGATCACGTCATAGCTTGCCATGGGGAAATCTCCTTGAGGCCGTGGAAATTGCAGAGGGTTGGGGCCGTGGCATGGGCATCAGAACAACGCCGCCAGCAGCATGAGGGTGGTGGCGCCGAAGCCCACCATCCAGATCAGCGACCGCCATGGCACGAGGCCGAAGGCATAGGCGGGCACATAAAGGATGCGCGCAACCAGGTAGGTCCAGGCGCAGGCGGCGGTCAGGCCGCTGGACTGGCCCGACAGGGTGACGACGACCACCGCAAGGGTGAACAGGATCAGCCCTTCGAAATGGTTGTTCAGCGCGCGGAACAGCCGCCCGGTGCGGGGGCTGACCTGTTCGATCAGCGGTTTGCCCAGCCGGTCTGGATCGCGCGGGCCAAGGGTCTTGCCGGGGCCGAGTTCCAGGTTGGCGGGCACCGACATCAGCGCGAATTGCACCACCTGCAACAGGCCCGCCAGCGCCAGGGCGGTCAGTTCGGGTGTCATCTGTTGCGTCATGCGTGCGGCCTTTCGCGACGGGTCCAGAGGGCCAGTGTGTCAGGCGTCAGGATGGCGGATTTGCGCAGCGCGAACCAGTCGAAACAGGCCTGTTCGGCGGCGGCGATGGCGGGGTCTTGCCGCAGGGTGGCCAGCCGCGCGGCGGTTGCGGGCCAGTGGCGCAGGATCCTGCGGTCCTCGACATCGTTCTTGTTGGCGCTGCGGTGCCAGTTCGAACCGAGGTGGTATTTCGTCTGGCCCGTCTTGCCCTGCCCGTCGCCGCGATCGTTCTTCATCATGAAGAGATCGCGGGATTTGACGGCATAGTGGTTGATCCGCGCGGTCGCGTTGGTCGCCGCCAGATCATGCGGGCGAAAGCGGCTGGAGCGGTCCTGGTAGAGGCTGGCGGCGTTGAGCGGTTTGCCATCCGGGTTGACCACGCGCGGCGCATCCACCAGCGGGTTGCGCGGGTTGTGATCGGTGGCGGCGGCAAAGCTGGCGGCGCGGAACAGGCATTTCGATTTCGTCACGCGCGGCTCTGGCGCCGGTTCGGCGCGGGTGAAGCTGGGCAGCACGGCCATGCCCGGCGTCCATTCGGTGATGCCTGCATCGCCGAACAGCTGCCAGGGGATCGCGATCACATCCGCCTCGGCCGCGTTGGCCATCAGGTCGGGCAAGCGCCCGTCGCCTGCGGTGATGTTCAGGAATTCGTCGCTGTCGATGTGCAACAGCCATGTCACATCATGCGCGCGCGCCCAGTCCAGCACCAGCGCCATGCCGCTGTCCTGTGGCGGTGTGCCCGCGGGCACGGTCTGGCGGATATGGGTCAGGTGGCCCGCCGTGGACAGAGCATCCAGCAGCGCATCCGAGCCATCGGTGCAGTCATTGCTGACCACGGTCACATGATCGAAGCCGATCACCTGATGATAGGCCAGCCATTCCAGGATGAAGAGCCCCTCGTTGCGCATACAGGAGACGATGGCTGTCTGTTCCGCTGCGACGGTCATGGGGGAATACCGGGACAAAAGGAGGGAGCACCACGGGGGCGGGGGAAGGGCGCGCGGATCACGCGCCCTTCGCAGGTCTTGGGATCACAGATCCATCAGCAGGCGGCGCGGATCCTCCAGCGCCTCTTTCACGCGGACGAGGAAGGTGACGGCGCCCTTGCCGTCGACGATCCGGTGGTCATAGGACAGCGCCAGGTACATCATCGGGCGGATCACCACCTGGCCGTTGATGGCGACGGGGCGGTCCTGGATCTTGTGCATGCCAAGGATGCCCGACTGCGGGGGGTTCAGGATCGGCGAGGACATCAGCGAGCCGTAGACACCGCCATTCGAGATGGTGAAGGAGCCGCCCTGCATTTCCGCCATCGACAGCTTGCCGTCGCGGGCGCGCACGCCCAGTTCGGCAATCTTCTTTTCGATCGCGGCAAAGCTCATCTGGTCGGCATCGCGCACCACCGGCACCACGAGGCCTGTGGGCGTGCCCACGGCCACACCCATGTGCACGAAGTTCTTGTAGACCACATCGGTGCCGTCGATTTCGGCGTTCACCTCGGGGACTTCGCGCAGCGCGTGGCAGCATGCCTTCACGAAGAAGGACATGAAGCCCAGTTTCACGCCGTGCTTCTTTTCGAAGATGTCCTTGTATTCCTTGCGAAGGTCCATCGTCGCGGTCATGTCCACCTCGTTGTAGGTGGTCAGCATGGCGGCGGTGTTCTGCGCATCCTTGAGGCGGCGCGCGATGGTCTGGCGCAGGCGGGTCATCTTGACGCGCTCTTCGCGGGCGGCGTCATCGGCGGGGACGGGCGCGCGCGGTGCGCTGGCCACGGGTGCGGCGGCGGGTGCGGCGCGGGTGCCGGCGGCGATGGCTTTCTGCACGTCTTCTTTCATGATGCGTCCGTCACGTCCTGTTCCTGTTACCGCGTCGCGGCTGATCCCTGCCTCGGCCATGGCTTTCTTGGCGGCGGGGGCGTCTTCTACATCCTTGCCCGATGCTGCGGGCGCGGGGGCTGCTGCCGGGGCTTCGGCCTTGGCGGCAGGTGCGGCGCCAGAGGCCGAGATCACGGCCAGTTTCGCGGATGCATCCACGGTCGTGCCTTCGGGGGCCACGATTTGGGCCAGAACGCCTGCCGCGGGGCTGGGCACCTCGACGCTGACCTTGTCGGTTTCCAGCTCGCAGAGCATTTCGTCCTGCGCGACGGTGTCGCCCACTTTCTTGAACCAGGTCGAAACCGTCGCCTCGGACACGGATTCACCCAGAGAGGGGACCATGACATCGACGCTGTCGGCCTTGCCGGCCTTGGCGGGCTTGTCATCGGCCTTGGCGGCCTTGGCCGCAGGTGCGGCGGTGGCGCCTTCGCTGATCGTGGCCAGCAGCGCGTCAACGCCAACGGTTGCGCCCTCTGCCGCGATG
>JAJLKH010000113.1:0-3224 GCA_033839205.1 Rhodobacterales bacterium
GATGAGGTCTATCTGATCGAGGTGAACCCGCGTGCCTCGCGCACCGTGCCCTTCGTGGCAAAGGCGACCGACAGCGCGATCGCATCCATCGCCGCGCGACTGATGGCGGGCGAACCAATGGCCAATTTCCCGCTGCGTGGGCCCTACCCCAAAGACGCCAAGCCGGGCACCCTGCCGATGGCTGATCCCTTGACGCTGGCCGATCCGGCGATGCCCTGGTTCTCGGTCAAGGAAGCGGTGCTGCCTTTCGCGCGCTTCCCGGGTGTGGATACGATTCTGGGCCCCGAGATGCGTTCGACCGGCGAGGTGATGGGATGGGACGTGTCCTTCCCGCTTGCCTTCCTCAAGGCGCAGCTGGGCGCAGGCACCGATCTGCCCCGCACCGGGCGCGTGTTCATCTCGATCCGCGATGCCGACAAGACCGCCGAGATGGTCGAGACCGCCCGTATCGTGACAGGCCTTGGTCTGCAGATCGTCGCGACGCGGGGAACCGCTGCATGGCTGCAGGAAAATGGTGTGGCCTGCGAGGTTGTGAACAAGGTCTATGAGGGCCGTCCCAACATCGTCGACATGCTGAAGGACAGCGGCATCACCCTTGTGATGAATACGACCGAAGGCACACAGGCGGTCGAGGACAGCCGCGAGATCCGCAAAGTGGCACTGTACGACAAGATCCCTTACTTCACAACCGCAGCGGGCAGCCATGCGGCAGCGCTTGCCATGCGGGCTCGGTCAGAGGGTGATTTCACCGTGATGCCACTGCAAGGCTGACGTCTAAAAATATAATATATTTTGAATACTTACTGGATCAGGCCGCTTCACACCGTTGAAGCGGCCTTGATTGTGGCCTTTTTACGTCACCAGAATACACTACTTAAGAATAGGTTTATATTTATAGCGATTTTTTAACCGCCTGTAGATATCCGAAGACTCTGCAGTGTTGGCAGATGTAAAGAGTAACCTCGATTCTCCCGCGAGGTGTGTTTTAGTCCGCCGTGTGCCTGCCATTGGAGAAGGCAGGGCCAGTAATGGCAGACCATGCGGCGGGCTGCAGAACGGATCGTATCCAAATCCCCAGCACTGTATTTTCCGTGTTTCGCCCTGACCAGAACGCCTTGCGCTCATGGCAAGGGGCGCGCTAGATCGCTGCATGGCGAAGCTTTATTTCAATTTTTCGACGATGAATGCCGGCAAGTCCACCGTGCTGCTGCAGGCTTCGCACAACTACCGCGAACGGGGCATGCAGACCTATCTGTTGACCGCGCAGGTTGATGGGCGCGCCGGACATGGGCGTATCGCGTCGCGTATCGGGATCGGCGAGGCGGCGGATACTTTCGCGCCGGGCGAAAACCTGTATTCCAGGCTTGTCACACGGCTGGAGCAGGGACCCATCGCTTGCGTCTTCATCGACGAGGCCCAATTCCTGGAGCCGGCGCAGGTCTGGGATCTGGCGCGTGCCGTGGATGATCTGGGTGTGCCTGTCATGTGCTATGGGCTACGTGTCGATTTTCGGGGTGAACTATTCCCTGGCTCGGCCACCTTGCTGGCGCTGGCGGATGAGCTGCGCGAGGTGCGCACCATCTGCCATTGCGGGCGCAAGGCGACGATGGTGGTGCGCAAGGATGCCGAAGGCCGCGCCCAGCGGGACGGCGCACAGGTCCAGATCGGCGGCAATGAAACCTATGTCAGCCTTTGTCGCCGGCATTGGCGCGAAGCGGTGGGCGATCACCCCCGCGATGCAACGGACGGCTGACCGGTTCGCCGGTTCGTGCTAGCAAGGGGTATTCTTGGGAATATGCCATGCGCCTGCTGATACTTGCCCTGAGCCTTGTGCTTCTGTCCCTGCCCGTCGTGGCGCAGGATCGCCCGGCGGTAGAGCGTCAGTTCCGCGCGTGGCTGGACAACACCGTCTGGCCCCGCGCAAGGGCTGCCGGTGTCAGCCGCGCAACCCAAGAGGCGGCGTTCGAGGGTGTGAGCCTGATGTGGGATCTGCCCGACCTGATCCCCCCCGGCAGCGACACCAGCCGCCCTAGGCCCCAACGCCAAGGCGAATTCGGCAGCCCTGCGGCCTATTTTGCACCGAACACGGTCGCGGCAACCACGCGCGACGGGATCGCCATGGCCCGTCGTCACGCTACGGCGCTGGAACGTGCGGAACGACAAACGGGGGTTCCCGGACGGATCATCCTGGCCATCTGGGGTCGGGAATCCGCCTTTGGCCGGGCCAGCATCCCACATGACGTCTTTGCCGTGCTGGGCACCAAGGGTTTCATGTCCACCCGCGCGGATTACTTCACCGAAGAGTTGATCGCCGCATTGCAGCTGGTCGAAAAGACCCGGATGAACCCGCGCCGTCTGCGATCAAGCTGGGCAGGCGCACTGGGACAGCCGCAATTCATGCCATCGAATGTTCTGCGACATGCCCGCGACGGGGATGGCGACGGACGCGCGGATATCTGGGGCTCAGAGGCGGATACCATCGCGTCGATCGCGGCCTACCTTGCCGCGCATGGCTGGCAGCGGGGCCGCGACTGGGGGTTCGAGGTCAGCGTTCCCCCGCAGGTGTCCTGCGCGCTGGAAGGCCCCGATCAGGGCCGCAGCTTTGCGCAATGGGCGGCCATGGGAATCACGCGTGTCGGCGGTCGCGCCTTCCCCGCCGAGGAATTGCAGCGTGAGGGCTTCCTGCTGATGCCTGCAGGGCGGCAAGGCCCGGCTTTTGTTGTGACGCAGAATTTCTACGTGTTGAAAGACTACAACATGTCCGATCTCTACGCGCTTTTTGTCGGTCATGTGGGGGATCGCATCGCCTATGGCATGGGCGATTTCGCGGGCCGCTGGGGACGTGTCGGTGGGCTGATGCGATCAGACGTGGCGGCGATGCAGGCCGCTCTTGAACGCATGGGCCATGACACGGGCAGCGCGGATGGTTTGGCCGGGTTCCGCACCCGCCGCGCCATCGGCAAGTGGCAGGAAGCAAGGGGCCAGACCCCGACATGTTTCCCCGAGGCCGCGATGAAATCGGCCTTGCGCTAGGGTCGGCTCAGACGCGTTCGATCAGGACCGATCCCACTGAGTAACCTGCACCAAAGGAGCAGATCAGCCCCAGATCGCCGGGTTTCAGATCCGCCGAGTGTTTCGCAAAGGCAATGATCGACCCGGCCGAAGACGTATTGGCATATTCCTGCAGGATGTTCGGCTGTTCGCCCGGTTCGGGATCGCGCCCC
>JAJLKH010000114.1:0-40104 GCA_033839205.1 Rhodobacterales bacterium
GTGACCGTGAACGGCGCCAATGTCGTGACCGCAGACATCGAAACCTCGAATGGCGTGATCCACGTCATCGACGCGGTGATCCTGCCGGAATAATCCGCAGCCAGACCACCACGCAGGCCCCGGACCACGCGTCCGGGGCCACTTCATGTCTTGCAAACCGATTGCATCACCGCGCGCAACAGGCGCGCCATCGGCAACGCCCCGGATTTTCCGCGATACTGACCGGATCACGGCAAAGGGGCACGCCATGCAAATCGCCGATATCCCGCTATCCGCCATCGCCGCCGATATCCTGCCGCGTGATCGGTCCCTTGCCGATCCGGCGGCGCTTGACGACCTGATCCGCTCGATCCAGGCGATGGGCCTGCGCCAGCCGATCGAAGTGTTCGGCCTTGTGCAAAGCGATGACCAACCCCGCCCCTATGGCCTTATTTCCGGTTACCGCAGGCTGATGGCCTTCCGCGCCCTCGGCCGCGACACGATCCCGGCGCTCTGCTGCAACCCCGCCGATATCCCTGCGGCCCTGGCCGCCATGGTCACCGAAAACGAGGTGCGCGCCCAGATTTCCCCATGGGAAAAGGGCAGCCTGATCCTCAGGCTGGTCGAGGATGGCACCTTTCCCGATGCGGCCGGGGCCGTGGCAACCCTCTACCCCGCCGCCAGCCGCCAGCAGCGCGCGCGGCTGCGCGGCTTTTCCCGCGTGGTGGCGGCGCTCAAAGGCTCGGCCCTGCAAACGCCCGAGGCGCTGTCCATCGCCCGCATGGATCGGCTGGCCACTTCGCTGCGGCTTGGCGGGGCGCAGGCAATCCGCGCCACGCTCGCCGCCAATGCCGGTGCGGCCCACGGCCTGTCCCAGCAATGGGAGGCGCTGCGCCCCATCCTCAACACCATCCTGACAGAACCGGCGACCGGCACCAAACCGGGCCGCCCCCGCCACGCCCTGACCCTGCGCCAGGGCATGACCCTGACCCGCGCCCGCGCGCATGACGGCTGGATCATCCGCCTGACCGGCCCCATGGCGAAATCACCGGGGCTGGTCGATGACGTCTTCGATCTGGTGGAGCACTGGTTGCAGACGGGGGATTGAGGAAGGATGCGCAGCCCCGCGCGGGATCAAGGCGCAACGCGCCGCCGCGCGATCGCCGACACGCCCCCCGGGGCGGCGCCTGAACGGATCACACTGTGTTACCTGCCATCAAACCGGGCCGCGCCCGGCTTACGCCATCTGGCTTGCCTCCGGCACCAATTCCGCCAGTCTTGCCGGATCATTCGCCAGCAGACGCAGCGCCGTATCCGCCGCCTTGCTGACCAGAACATCGCCCGCTTCATATTTCTGAAAAGCATTCGGCCCGCCGCCGATGATGCGCCCCGCGTCGCGCTGCGACAGGCCCAGCTTCTTGCGCACCTTGCGGATCTGATCGGGTGTCAGCAACCCGGCCTCACGCGCCTTCATCAGCGTGATCGCCCGATCCGACACCCTCATGTCGCGCGCATCATGAAGCCCGTTCTCCGCCGTCGGATCATCCGCAGGATACCAGCCCGGCAGATCAATCGTCTCGCGCTGCGAACCGAAAGACAGCGTGACGCAACGCATACCGCGCGACAGGATCACGCCGGTTTCCGGGTGCCGTCTTGTCAGCCCGTCTTGCCTCATGTCACTTCTCCTTGAAGGATGTGCAGGTGAATTCCGTCACCATATCCTCGACGATCTTAATATAGATTTCATAGCCTTCCGCCCGCCCGTGATAGACGTCCATCCAGACGGCATGATCATGATATGTCGTCACCGACTTGTAGAAATCCCGGCGGGTCAGCCCCTTGATCACGCGCATCATGTCAGCGCGGGTCATGCCCATGGCAGCCGCGCCGCGCAACGCGCCAGTCGTGACACTCATCCCGCCCGCCGCAGCGGATTGGATCGCCCCAAGATCGTAGGCCGGTTTCCTCCGGTCCATCAAATAGCACCATAATGGTGTATTTTCAAGACAGGTCGCTGACCGTGCGTCCACAGCTTTCGACAATGATGGGCAACCATCCGCAACATCTCTGCCCATCCTTGAGCGGTCAAATCAGGGCAGTATTGACGGCGGTTCGTTAAAAAACCCCTAACGCCCTTGCGCAAGCCGTTGAAATTGCACGATCTCGAAAATGTCCCATCATGGGACAGGCCCCAAAAGGACCGGGGCCGCAAGGTCTCCCCCGCGGCCCCGGCCCCTGTTCGATCCGTCAGGATCAATGCACCACGGCGCCATCCGGCTTGGGCCGGTTCGTCGCCGCGATGCGGTCGCCGATGATCAGCCCGTCCGCCCCGGCCGACACCGGCACGGTCGTGCCGTCCTTGATGTCGCCCGCCAGCAGCATCTCGGCCAGCGGATCCTGCAGCGCCCGCTGGATCACCCGCTTCAGCGGCCGCGCCCCGAACACCGGGTCATAGCCTTCATCGGCCAGCCAGGTCTTGGCGCTGGCATCCAGCTCAAGCACGATCTTGCGACCGGCCAACCGCTTGAGCAGGCGGCGCAGCTGGATCTCCACGATGCCATCCATGTCCTTGCGCGACAGGCGGTCGAAGATGATCGTCTCGTCCAGACGGTTCAGGAACTCGGGCCGGAAATGCGCCCGCACCGCATCCATCACGTCGCGCTTGGCATCCGCCGCATCGGCACCCTCCGGCAGCTGGCTCAGCGCCTGCGCCCCAAGGTTCGAGGTCAGCACGATCAGCGTCTGCTTGAAATCGACGCGGTGGCCCTGCCCATCGGTCAGCACACCGTCATCCAGCACCTGCAACAGCACGTTGAAGACATCGGGATGCGCCTTTTCGACCTCGTCGAACAGCACGACCTGGTAGGGTCTGCGCCGCACCGCTTCGGTCAGAACGCCGCCCTCGTCATAACCGACATACCCCGGAGGTGCGCCGATCAGGCGGCTGACCGAATGCTTTTCCATGAACTCCGACATGTCGATCCGCACCATCGCGTTCTCGTCGTCGAACAGGTATTCGGCCACGGCCTTGGTCAGTTCGGTCTTGCCCACACCCGTCGGCCCGAGGAACAGGAACGAGCCCAGCGGCCGGTTCTCGTCGTTCAGACCCGCGCGCGCGCGGCGCACCGCATTGGCGACGGCCTTGACGGCGGTGTTCTGTCCGATCACGCGGCGGCCCAGTTCATCCTCCATGCGCAACAGCTTCTCGCGTTCGCCTTCCAGCATCTTGCTGGTGGGAATGCCGGTCCAGCGTTCGACGACCTGCGCGATCTGTTCGGGGCGCACGGCCTCTTCGACCATCACGCCATCGGCGCCGGTTTCCTCGGCCGCGGCCAGCTGTTTCTCAAGCTGGGGGATCACGCCATAAGACAGCTCGCCGGCCTTGGCCAGGTTGCCCTCGCGCTTGGCGATCTCAAGATCGGCGCGGGCGCGGTCCAGCTGTTCCTTCAGATCGCGGGCGCCGGCCAGCTTGTCACGCTCGGCCTGCCATTTCGCCGTCATCTCGGCAGAGCGTTCCATCAACTCGGCCAGATCCTTTTCCAGCGTGCCCAGCCGATCCTTGGAAGCGGCATCGTCCTCAAGGCGCAGGGCCTCGGCTTCGATCTGCTTTTGCAGGATCTCGCGGTCCAGCGCGTCCAGTTCCTCGGGCTTGCTGTCCACTTCCATGCGCAGACGGCTTGCAGCCTCGTCCATCAGGTCGATCGCCTTGTCCGGCAGGAAACGGTCGGTGATATAACGGTGGCTGAGCGTGGCGGCTGCCACCAGAGCCGAATCGCTGATCCGCACACCGTGGTGCAGTTCATACTTTTCCTTGATGCCCCGCAGGATGGATACCGTATCCTCGACCGTGGGTTCGGACACCATCACCGGCTGGAACCGCCGGGCAAGGGCCGCGTCCTTTTCGACATATTTTCGGTATTCATCGAGGGTCGTGGCACCGACGCAGTGCAGCTCGCCCCGGGCAAGGGCGGGCTTGATCAGGTTGGCCGCGTCCATGGCGCCATCCGACTTGCCGGCACCCACCAGGGTGTGCATTTCGTCGATGAAGAGAATGATCTCGCCTGCTGCTGCGGTCACTTCGCTCAGGATCGCTTTCAGGCGTTCTTCGAACTCGCCGCGATATTTCGCACCGGCAATCAGTGCGCCCATATCAAGCGCCATCAGGCGTTTGTTGCGCAGCGATTCCGGCACGTCGCCATTGACGATGCGCAGCGCCAGACCTTCGGCGATGGCGGTTTTACCGACACCGGGTTCACCGATCAGAACCGGGTTGTTCTTGGTCCGGCGGCTGAGAACCTGCATCGCGCGGCGAATTTCCTCGTCCCGGCCGATGATCGGGTCGATCTTGCCCGCTTCGGCGGCCTCGGTCAGGTCGCGCGCGTATTTCTTGAGCGCGTCATAGCCTTCTTCGGCACTGGCCGTGTCAGCCGTGCGCCCCTTGCGGATGTCATTGATCGCTTCGTTCAGCTTTTGCGCGGTAACGGCACCTGCATCCAGCGCATCCTTGGCAGGCGATTTGACCATGCACAGCGCCATGAGGATGCGTTCGACCGGCACGAAACTGTCACCGGCCTTGGAGGCCAGCTTGCCCGCTTCGTCCAGAACCTTGACGGTGACATTGTCCAGATAGACCTGGCCGGCGTCGCCCGACACTTTCGGGATCTTGCCCAGCGCCAGTGCCGTTGCCTCGGCCACGCGGACGGGATCGCCGCCTGCGCGTTTGATCAGGTTGCTGGCAAGCCCCTGGTCGTCGTCCATCAATGCTTTCAGGATGTGTTCAGGTGCCAGTCGCTGATGATTGTCGCGCATGGCGATGGTCTGGGCGGCCTGAATGAAACCGCGCGACCGCTCCGTGAACTTGCTCAAGTCCATGGTCTTTCTCCTTTGTCCAAGCGCCCGCGTATCGTGGTGCCCGCTCTGCGGCACACCCTTTTCCGGGCCTCGGGTCCAAGATGGTTGCACATCGCAACCTGTTCAAGACCCTCCTGCCCCATATGCGCGCCGGTGGTTCGAATTTTCGGCAAACAAAGTTTGGCCGAACATAATTTTGACGTCTCTTTCGTCTAGAAGGGGAAAAAAGGCATAAGGTAACCACAGATGTATATCACGCAAATCGACATCGCAGGCTTGCAGATCGACGATCATCACAGCGACATCCGTGCGCATGTGGCGGTGATATCCGACATGGGCCGCATTCTGATGAACTGCCGGGTTCCGCTGGAGGACATGGCAGCCGAAAACCGCAGATCGGCTGTCATGCACGAAGCCATCCGGCAGCTTCGACGCATGCCGGAGTTTCGCAACGGCAGGAACGAGATCTGCCTTGCGGACGGGCTGATTGCCTGATTTCCGGCCGTGGGCCTACCGTTTCTTGGGTGTCAGCAGGGATTGCGGGCGCATGGATTCCGCGGCCTGGAACAAGCTGAACGTCTGGTTCACGTAGTTCACGACCCCTGAAAGCTTTTCCATGTAGGCGTCAAGTTCCGGCGTCCGTTCGGCCTCGACCAGCTGGATTGGACGATCAGGGGCGTTTCCTTCGAACTGGCAGTAGAACAAGGGCTCGCCCCGGCGCAGGACAAGCGGCTTTTGCGTGTCGTGCCATTCGAAGGCCCACATCAGGGGGCGCGGCCAGATATTGATGGGAAAGCGCCCGCCAAAGATGGTGCCGGGCAGCGGATCGGCGCGGTAATGGGCGAAAGTGCCCAGTTGCGTGAGGTAAAGGACCTCGTCCGCGATGAAGCAATAGGGCAGTGACATCTGCAGGGTGGGCCGATCGGGGTATCGCCACTCGGCCTCGTTCACCAGGGTCAGGATCTGGCCCAGCTTGTTGGCCCTTACGGGCGATGCGCCGCCGGCCAGGTTGATCAAGGTCGCCTTGCCCTGTTCATCGCGCTTGAAGCCGATATGCAGATCGAAGGGGCATTTCACCACGAAATAGCGGCTTTCCATCTGCACCACGGCGGGACAGCGCGCGGCAGACTTGGCATGTGCCTTGTGCGTCTGACGGGATGCCAGCCTTTCGGGGGGATCGTAAAGAACCGCGCCCTTGTCGCTGGTCAAAAACCAGCCCACCATGATCGGGCCTGTTCCGGGCCTGTCGTCGTCCCGGTCATATGTCACTGAAAACCGCATGATACCTCTTACCGCTGTGAGACGATGATGCTGCGGCGCGGTGGCGCGGTCAATCTGGAGTCTTGCCCGCGAGCGGCCATGCCGCTAACACCGCCCGAACCCCGATACGCCCCAGCCCGAAGGATACCGCCATGACAGCCGCCGATGACCGCCTGATCGTTGCCCTTGATGTGCCCAACGCGCTGGAGGGTCTGGCCCTGGCCGAAAAGCTGGGCGATGCGGTCAGTTTCTACAAGATCGGCCTGGGGATGCTGACGGGGGGCGGGCTGGCCCTGGCCAATGAGTTGAAGCAGGAACAGGGCAAGCGCATCTTCCTGGACATGAAGCTGTTCGATATCGGCGCCACGGTCGAGGCCGCCGTCCGGGGGCTGGCGCAGTTTGATCTGGATTTCCTGACCGTGCATGGTGATCCGCATGTGGTGCGGGCCGCGCGCAACGGGGTTGGCGGCAAGGACATGAAGATCCTTGCAGTGACGATCCTGACCTCGCTGGATCGTGGCGATCTGGACGCGGGGCTGATCAAGCCGGGCGATGTGACCGAGCTGGTGCTGGAACGCGCTGCGCTTGCCTTTGAGGCGGGGGCCGATGGGGTCATCGCCTCGCCGCAGGAGGCGGCGCTGATCCGGGCGCTTCCCCAGGCGCAGGGGCGGCTGATCGTGACGCCGGGTGTGCGTCCTGCCGGTGCCGACAAGGGTGATCAGAAGCGCATCGCGACACCGGCACAGGCGGTTTCGGACGGGGCCGATCACATCGTGGTCGGTCGCCCGATCTGGCAGGCGACCGATCCGCGCCAGGCCGCGCTGGCCATTCTGGACGAGTTGCGCGGGGCCTGATCGCGCCCTGCGGGGCGATCAGTTCTCGTTGATGTCGCGATCCCAGATCTTGACCTGACCCTTGCGGATGCCGACCAGGCGGCGCAGCGCGATCCAGGCCACCAGCGAGGCGATGGCGAAGACAAGGATCAGCGCGAATAGGTTGCCGCCCAGCACGCCGATCAGCAGCAAGAGCCCGACCAGCGCGGCGCCGATCGCAAATCCCAGAAGGATGAAACCTGGCAGCATCACCTCGGCCACCGCCAGCGTCACGCCGACGACGACCCAGACCCACCATTCCTGCCAGAGCACCATCAGCCTTTTCCTTTCAGCAGACCAAAGGCGTTGCCAAAGGCCTCGAGCGCGGCGGCGGGCAGCAGGATCGTCTGCTTGCCGTCACCGTTCGCAACCGCTTGCAACGCCTCGACCTGTTTCAGGGCGACCTGGTATTGCGCCGCCTCAAGCCCGTTTTCCTTGATCGCCGCTGCGACCACGCCGGTGGCATAGGCTTCGGCATCCGCTTCGACGCGGCGGGCCTTGGCCATCTGTTCGGCGGCGTAGAGATCGGCATCGGCGGCCAGTTCCACGGCGCGCTTGCGGCCCTCGGCTTCGGTCACCTGGGCGCGGCGGGCACGTTCGGCATTCAGCTGCTGCAGCATGGCGGAACGCGTGGCGGCATCAAGGTTGACGTCCAGGATCTCGGCCCGGGTGACCTCGATCCCCCAGTCGTCCACCATGGCCACAACCTGTTCGCGGATCTTGTTGATCAGATCGGCGCGGTTCGATTGCACCTGGTCCAGTTCGATCTTGCCGATCTCGGAGCGCACGATCCCCGCCACGGTCGTTGCAATGGCGCCGTCCACATCGCGAATCCGGTAGACCGTCTTTTCCGGTTCGGTGATCCGGTAGAAGACCGAGGTTTCCACCTTGACCAGCACGTTGTCCGAGGTGATCGCGTCCTGTTCGGCATTGGGCAACTGCCGTTCCAGCACGGAAATGCGGTGCGCCACGACATCGAGGAAGGGGATGATGAAATTGATCCCCGGCCCCAGCACAGTGCGCAGACGGCCAAAACGCTCGACCACATGCTTTTCAGACTGTGGAACGATCTTGACCGCCTTGTAGAGCGCCACGATCACCAGCAGGGCAATCGCCAGTGAAACGGCGTTTCCTCCGAAAATATCGTTGATATTATCGTTCATTCAAATTCACTCCCTTATGCCGGACCGAAGATAACCCGTTGTCAGGTCCAAGGGAATTATCGAATTGCATGCCCGCGCGCCTGGTCACACCGACCCAAGATATAGGCGCAGCCTGTCCTGAAAATGCGGGATCGCCAGCGGATCGGCCAGATAGGCCGCGGGTGTCATCAGGCGCCAGCCTTGCCCTTCGTTTCCGAATACAACGTCCTGCGCGCGCGTCTTGTGCAGGTGGGCAGCAAAGAACCAGACCGGGCCGGCGCTGCCGATGAACCTTTGCCCCCAGCGCAGATCGCGCAGGGTGATGGTCAAGCCAAGTTCCTCATGGGTTTCGCGCAGCACGCAGGCTTGCGGCGTTTCCAGCCCCTCGCGCCCGCCGCCCGGCAGATCCAGTCGGCCGGGCCAGGGAATATCGGGGGTATCGTCGCGCAGGATCGTGACCAGCCGGTCACCCAGGAACAGGGCCAGCTTGGCCCCGATGAAATCCTGCCCGGTGATATCGGTTTCCTGTGTCATAGCCCTCATATATGCTGAACGGCAGCCATACCGATACCATGCGCCCGGATTTCCCCGATGCCCAGCCTGTGCCGCGACTGCCTGACCCGCTTTGACGCTGCCGCCCGCTGTCCGTCCTGCGGACGACCGCGCATCGTGAGCCATCCTGAACTGGACAGCCTGACCATCGCGCATATGGATTGCGACGCCTTCTATGCCTCGGTCGAGAAGCGCGACAACCCTGACCTGGTGGACAAGCCGGTGATCATCGGCGGGGGACGGCGCGGGGTTGTGTCGACGGCCTGCTACATCGCCCGGATCAAGGGGGTTCGATCCGCGATGCCGATGTTCCAGGCCTTGAAACTGTGCCCCGAGGCGGTGGTGATCAAGCCGCGCATGCAGGCCTATGTCGACGCATCGCGCGCGATCCGCGCAATGATGGAGGAATTGACGCCCGCGATAGAGCCCTTGTCGCTGGACGAGGCGTTTCTGGACCTGACGGGCACCGAACGGCTGCATGGTGCGCCGCCGGCGGTGATGCTGGCGCGGCTGGTGCGGCGGATGAAGACGGAACTGGGCCTGACGGGATCCATCGGCCTGAGCCACAACAAGTTCCTGGCCAAGGTCGCGTCGGACCTGAACAAACCGCACGGGTTTTCCGTGATCGGACGCGCCGACACGGCAGAGTTCCTGCGCGGCAAGCCGGTGCGGATGATCTGGGGCGTCGGACAGGCGACACAGGCCGCACTTGAGGCCGCGGGCATCCGCAGCTTCGACGATCTGCTGCGTTGGGAAGCGCGCGACCTGACAGCGCGGTTCGGCAGCATGGGGGACCGTCTGTGGCACCTGGCGCGCGGGCAGGATACGCGGCGCGTGTCGCGCGACAGCCCGATGAAATCCATCTCGAACGAGACGACATTTTCCGAGGACACGTCAGACCCCGACATCCTTGACGGTCATATCTGGCGGCTGGCCGAGAAGGTGGCGGACCGCGCCAAGGCCAAGGCACTGGCAGGCCGGGTGGTGACACTGAAGCTGAAGCGGGCGGATCACCGGATCCTGACCCGGCGCCATGCCCTGCGCGATGCCACGCAACTGGCAGACAGGCTTTACCGCGAGGCGCGCGCCCTGTTCGACCAGGGGCCGAACGCGGGACCTTACCGCCTGATCGGGGTGGGTCTGTCCGATCTGGTTCCCGAGACTGCAGGAGATCTGTCGCATGACCTGCTGGACCCGCAGGCGGCTGCGCGCCAGCGCGCGGAACGCGCGACCGATTCGATCCGGGCGCGGTTTGGCGAGGATGCGATCCTGAAGGGGCGCGCCCTCAGATAGGCGCGATCATTCCGCCGCCAGTCTTTGGTTGCGCTGGCCGATGTCGATGATGCGGCCGATCACACCGTTCAGGGTTTTCTGGAAATTGCCGAAGTTGCCATTGGGGCGGATCAGCTGCTCGTTCATGTAGAGCGCGCGGTCGACCTCGATCTGCACGACGTGCTGGTTGCGGGCGGGACGGCCGTAGTGCTGGGTCGTGTAGGCCCCTGCAAATGGCGCATTGCGCGCCACGACAAGACCGGTTCCCTCGAACGCCGCCTCGACCTGATCCACAACCCATGGGGCCGCGGATGCGCCGAACCTGTCGCCCAGCACGATATCGGGCCGCCGCGCACCGGACCTTGCGATTCCGTCCATCGCCTCGTGCGGCATGGAGTGGCAGTCGATCAGGATTGCCTCGCCGAATTGTCCATGCGCCTCGTCCAGCAGACGTTGCAGCATGGCATGATAGGGTCGCCAGAAGCCTGAAATCCGGCCCTGCACCTCGTCCAGTTGCAACTTGCCGCGATAGATTGCCCGGCCACCGGCCACGACGCGGGGCACGACCCCCAGCCCCGAGGCGATGCGGGGGTTATGCGTCAGCCCGCGCACCCCGTCGATCAGCGCCGGGTCCAGCTCATCGGCGCTGCGGTTCAGGTCAATATAGGCGCGCGGCGCGCCAGCCAGAAGCAAAGGCGCGCCAAGGCCGGGCGCCGCCTGATAGAGCCGATCGACAAAAGCATCTTCCGAGGTGCGTATCGAATGCTCGTCCAGCACGGTGCGGCGCAGAAAGCTCCAAGGGTAGTCGCGACCGCTATGGGGCGACGCGAATATCACGCTGGTGCGTGTTTCTTCCGGCCGGATCAGATGGTAGGCTACCGATGGCATATGTCGTCCTCGCTCTAAACCTATCATAGCGCGATAAATCGCTTTGCCAAAAGCCCTTGATCCTGCTTCCGACTCCTTTTATAGACCACGAACCGGCGCGGAATCCCGCGCCCCTCTTCGTTTCAGAGGGCGTGCTTCCGACCGGTATCATGGGTGATTAGCTCAGTGGTAGAGCACTTCGTTGACATCGAAGGGGTCACAAGTTCGAACCTTGTATCGCCCACCATGATTTCTCCATTCCGGTAACGGGATGTTTCTCTGGCCCCTTCGGGGGCCATTTCACCGTCCCGTTCGCGGGACATGGCAACCACAAGGCGCAAGGCCCGCGCCGCGACTGATAGGAGAGGACCATGAAGGTCAAGAACTCGCTCCGCTCGCTCAAGAACCGGCATCGCGACTGCCGTGTCGTGCGCCGCAAAGGCCGCGTCTACGTGATCAACAAGACGCAGCGTCGGTTCAAAGCCCGCCAGGGCTGATCGATTTGCGATCGCAATACGAAAAGACCGCCCCTCGGGGCGGTCTTTTTGCTTTGTCCGATGCGTGTTGCGCGCGGATCAGTCGTAGACGCGCTGATCCTCGATCACCTTGCCGTCATTGGGCAGGCTGCCGGGGCTGAGCAATTCGATCTTGCCTTTCAGCTTCAGCACCTCGGCCACCGTGCTGGCATAGGCATCGGCATTGCCGCCCGCCGCCTCGATCTGCACGGTCATTACGTCCATCTCGCCCTCGCGGCTGGCGATGACCCGCGCGCGGCTGATTTCGGCGTGTTTCGCGACCAGCTGCGCCACCTGTTCGGGACGCACGAACATCCCCTTGATCTTGGTCGTCTGGTCGGCGCGGCCCATCCAGCCCTTGATGCGCATGTTGGTGCGGCCACAGGGGCTGGCGCCTTCCATCACCGCGCTCAGATCGCCTGTGGCAAAGCGGATCAGCGGGTAATCGGGGTTGAGCGTGGTCACGACAACCTCGCCCACCTGACCGGGTGCGACGGGGTCACCGGTGCCGGGGGTCACGATCTCGACGATCACGCCTTCATCCACGATCATGCCTTCCTGCGCCTCGCTTTCATAAGCGATATTGCCAAGGTCGGCCGTGGCATAGCATTGCAGGCAGAGGATACCGCGATCGGCATATTCCTTGCGCAGCGAGGGGAAAAGCGCTCCGCCACCCACGGCAGCCCTTGTGATGCCCAGCGTCACGCCCATCTCGTCGGCCTTGTCCAAGATCACCTTCAGGTAATCCGGCGTACCGGCATAGGCGGTGACACCGACATCCCGGCTTGCAATGACTTGCAATTCGGTCTGGCCGGTGCCCGCTGGCAGCACCGCCGCACCCACGGCGCGCGCGCCGGATTCGAAGATCATGCCAGCAGGGGTCAGATGATAGCCAAAGCAGTTTTGCACGATATCGCCGCGCCCGATGCCGCAGGCGTTCAGAAAACGCCCCATACGCCACCAGTCATGTTCGGTGCCGCCCGGTTCATAGATCGGGCCGGGGGACTGGAAGATATGGGCAAAGCCATGCGCGGGCCGGGTGGTCAGCCCGCCGAATGGGCCGTCGGCCGCCTGTGCGCGCCCCAGGTCGGACTTGCGCAGCACAGGCAGTCTGGCCAGCGCCTCGACCGACGTGATGCTTGCAGGGTTCACCCCGTCCAGGGCGCCGGCATATCCCGGCAGCGCCTTTGCGCGCGTGATCTGATCAGGCAGCGCCTTTGCCAGGTGGGCGGCGCGCTGGGCTGCGCCACGTGTTTCGAGTTCATCAAAAAACCGGGCCATGGGAGACCTTTCGCATAACCGGACTGAAAAAAATTGAATTGGGTCGGATCAGCTGAGCCAGCGTTTGCGCCGCCGATAGGACCGCACATCACGGAATGACTTTCGCCCTTCTTCCGACACACCAAGGTAAAATTCCTTGACGTCCGGGTTCTCGCGCAGATCGGCAGCGGGGCCGTCCATCACGACGCGACCGGATTCAAGGATGTATCCATAATGCGCAAAGCGCAGCGCGACGTTCGTGTTCTGCTCTGCCAGAAGGAAGGTATTGCCCTCTTTCTCGTTGAGGTTCTTCACGATGGTGAAGATTTCCTCGACCAGCTGCGGCGCAAGGCCCATGCTGGGTTCATCCAGCAGGATCGTCTCGGGGCGGCTCATCAGCGCGCGACCGATGGCCACCATCTGCTGTTCGCCACCCGAGGTATAGCCCGCCTGGCTTTTGCGGCGCTCTTTCAGCCGCGGAAAATAGTTATAGACCATCTGGAGGTCAGCCTCGATGGCGCCCTTTCCGTCCTTGCGCGTATAGGCGCCGGTCAGCAGGTTTTCCTCGACGGTCAGGTGTTCGAAACAATGGCGTCCTTCCATCACCTGGATGACACCCTTCTTCACCAGGTCATTGGGGCTCAGGTCCTGAACGCGTTCGCCACGGTAAAGGATGTTGCCCTTGGTCACCTCGCCGCGTTCGGAATGCAGCAGGTTCGAAATCGCCTTGAGCGTGGTGGTCTTGCCTGCGCCGTTGCCGCCCAGAAGCGCGGTGATCCCGCCCTTGGGCACCTTGAGCGACACGCCCTTGAGCACGAGGATCACGTGGTTGTAGATCACCTCGATGTTGTTGACCTCAAGAAGGGTTTCTTCGGTCCGGCCTGCGTCCAGCATGTCTCACGCTCCGTTAAGGTTAACGCGCCCTTTTGCGGGTAGGGGCAGCGTCCAGTCTTCTTCTTGCTTCAAATATCCCAAATGCGCGGGCAGCCACTTGGACTGCCCGCAGCGGGTCTGGATCAGTTGCAACCCGGCGTGATGTTGGCCTCGGCCGCATAGGCTGCCGAGTCTTCCGCGATCAGCGGGTTCAGGATATCCTGATCCGACTGCTGGAAGTCAGAGATCATGTTCCAGGACTTGGAGGCATAATCCCACTGCACAACCGCCACCAGGCCGTCACCGCCGTGGTTCTGGCAGCTGACCTTGAACGAGGGGCCAAAGCCCGGCAGACCCAGTTCGGTCATCTTGGCTTCGGTGATTTCCAGGTTCTCCATCCCGTCGCGCATCTGCGCGGGGGTCAGGGCCGTGGTGTTGTGGATCGCCTGTGCGGTTTTCGCCGCTTCGGCTGCCAGCATGGCCGCATAGAGACCGCGGTTATAAAGCGCGGTACCGATCTGGTCGCCTGCACCGGCGGCTTTGCCCTTGTCCACGACATGCGTCTTGATGTCGTCGAAGAGCGGATAGTTTGCGCCGGTTGCGTGGAAGGTCAGCGCCTTGTAGCCGTTCGCGCCTTCACCTGCGGGCAGCACGTCGTTTTCCGAACCGGACCACCAGACGCCGATGAAGTTTTCCATCGGGAAGCGGATGTTCACGGCTTCCTGGATGGCAACCTGGTTCATGACGCCCCAGCCCCACATCAGGACGTAGTCGGGCTTGTCACGGCGGATCTGAAGCCACTGGGACTTCTGCTCCTGGCCGGGGTGATCGACCGGCAGCAGGGTCAGTTCATAACCGTGCTTCTTGGCCAGCTCTTCCAGCGTGCGGATCGGCTCCTTGCCATAGGCGGAGTTGTGATAAACCAGCGCGACCTTCTTGCCGCTGATGTCGCCGCCGTTGATGTCCAGCAGGTGCTTGATGCCGACGGATGCGCCATCCCAGTAGTTGGCGGGGTAGTTGAAGATGTTGCGGAACACTTCGCCGTTCTTGGCCGAGGTCCGGCCATAGCCCATCGAGTGGACCGGGATACCGTCAGCGGTTGCCTTGGGGATCAGCTGATAGGTGATGCCGGTCGACAGGGGCTGATAGACCAGCGCGCCCGAACCCTTGGTGGATTCGTAGCATTCCACGCCTTTTTCGGTGTTGTAGCCGGTTTCGCACTCGATCAGGTTGACCGGCTCGCCGCCGATGCCGCCGTCACGCTCGTTGAGCAGGGTGAAGTAGTCCTGGTACCCGTCTGCGAAGGGGATCCCGTTCGCGGCGTAGGGTCCGGTCCGATAGCTGAGCGCCGTAAAGGTCAGCTCGGCCATCGCAGGTGCTGCCGCCACGATGGCTGCGGTCACCGCTGTAATCAGTTTCAGTTTCATCGGGTTATCCTCCCTTGGTTTTTCCGATGGTGATGTCCGGAAGCAAGCCTCCGAAAAAGTTGCCTTGCCCCTGCCCTAGTGCGGGAAGGGCCAAAGCCGCAATTTTTCCTTGGTCACGCGCCAGAGCTGCGCAAGACCATGCGGTTCGGCGATCAGAAAGATGATGATCAGTGCGCCGACGATCATGAATTCCAGATGCGCGGCAAGGTCCGTGGGCCAGCCAAGCGTACCGACCAGCGTGTTCTTGAGGAACACGGGCAGCAGCACCAGGAAGGCCGCGCCGGCGAAGGAGCCGAAGATCGACCCCAGGCCACCGATGATGACCATGAAGAGCACGAGGAATGATTTCTGGATCCCGAAGGCTTCGCCAACCTCGACCGCGCCCAGGTAGACCGCGAAGAACAGCGCGCCCGAGATGCCGACGAAGAAGGACGACACGGCGAAGGCGCTCAGCTTGGCGCGCAGCGGGTCCACGCCGATGATCTCGGCCGCGATGTCCATGTCACGGATCGCCATCCATTTGCGCCCGACTGAACCACGGGTGAGGTTGCGTGCGATGATCGCACTGGCGGCGACGAACACGAGGCAGAAGAGGTACATCGCCCAGGCGTCCGCGTTGGGGCCAGTGATCGGCACGCCCGCGATGCCGCGCTCGGGTGCGGAAATCTGGCCCGATGCCGAATAGTTGTAGAACCAGGACACCCGGTTGAAGAGCCAGACCAGGAAGAACTGTGCCGCCAGGGTTGCCACGGCAAGGTAAAAGCCCTTGATCCGCAGGCTGGGAAGGCCGAACAGAACGCCCACCAGCGCCGTTGTCAGGCCGCCCATCAGCACCGCGAAGAAGATGTTGAACTCGGGCAGCTGGAACACAAGCTCGCCGCCCCACCAGATATCCACGCCAGTCATGAACTTGTAACAGGCATAGGCGCCCACCGCCATGAAACCGCCCGTACCCAGCGACACCTGACCGCAATAGCCGATCAGGATGTTCAGCCCGATGGCCGCGATCGAGTAGATCAGGAACGGCATGAAGACCGCGTTGACCCAGTAATCGTTGATCACGAAGGGGATGATCGCGAAGGCCACGAACAGAACCGCATAGTAGCGGTAGCGGTCGAACTTGATCGGGAAGGTCTGGTTGTCATCCACGTAGGATGTCTTGAAATCGCCTGCCTCACGGTAGAACATCAGCCCTTACCCCTCTTCGCGGATTTTCGACATGTGGCGCACACCGGGCGTCCCATGCGAGAGTTTCAGATAGGCAATCACCCCGGTGACGAAGCCAAGACCGGCCAGCAGGCTGGCGATGGTGATCTGGTGTTGCGTCAGATTGGTTGCCGTCAGCGCCAGGTAACCGAAGGCCCAGAAGCCGGACCAGGCGATGACATTGATGATGGCGATCAGCTTTTTCATGATCAGACCCTTTCGATGATCTTCTCGCCGAACAGGCCCTGCGGCCGGAAGACAAGGAAGATCAGCGCCAGAACATAGGCGAACCAGTTTTCGGTAGCGCCGCCCAGGAAGCTGCCAAGCGAGAATTCAAAGAGCTTTTCGCCCACGCCGATGATCAGCCCGCCCACGATGGCACCGGGGATCGAGGTGAAGCCGCCCAGCATCAGCACCGGCAGCGCCTTGAGCGCGATCAGCGACAGCGAGAACTGCACGCCGGATTTCGCGCCCCACATGATGCCTGCCACCAGCGCCACGAAACCGGCGATCGACCAGACCAGAACCCAGATGTAGTTGAGCGAGATGCCAACCGACAGCGCGGCCTGGTGGTCATCGGCCACGGCGCGCAGCGCGCGGCCCTGCTTGGAATACTGGCTGTAGAGGGTCAGGGCGATCACCAGGATCACGGCGACCACAGCGGCCACGATATCGAGGTTGTCGATGAAGAAGCCGTATCCGAACAGGTTGAAGGTCACCTCGTCGATGGTTTCGTTGATGCCTTGTGGCAGGCCGACATCCAGTTTCTTGATGTCGCCGCCCCACATCATGTCGCTGAGACCTTCGAGGAAATAGGCAAGGCCGATCGTGGCCATGAACAGGATGATCGGTTCCTGGTTGACAAGATGCTTGAACACGAACCGGTTCACGGCCCAGGCGAGGAAGATCATCACACCCATCGTGAGCAGGATCGCGAGGATCGCGGGCACATGCCAGCCGAAGTGATGGATATCCGTGCCGAGGATGGCGTTGATCAGGTGGCTGAAGGGCACGTCACCATTCATGATGCCCACCAGCGTTGCCGCCGAGAAAAGCGCCATGACGCCTTGCGCATAGTTGAAGATGCCGCTGGCCTTGTAGATCAGCACGAAGCCAAGGGCGACCAGCGCATAAAGAACGCCTGCCATCAGCCCGTTCAGCGTCACCTCGATGGCAAAGAGAAGTTGGTCAGGCATGCGAAGCACTCCCTGCGAAACTGTTGAAAGAACGGCTTGCGAAAAATGGCTCAGTCATGGGCCACACCCAGGTAGGCGTCGATCACCGCCTGGTTGCTGCGCACCTCGTCCGGCGTGCCGTCGCCGATCTTCTTGCCGTAATCCATCACGACCACGCGGTCGGACAGGTCCATCACCACGCCCATGTCATGTTCGATCAGCGCGATGGTGGTGCCGAATTCGTCGTTCACATCAAGGATGAAGCGGCTCATGTCCTCTTTTTCCTCGACGTTCATGCCGGCCATGGGTTCGTCCAGCAGCAGCAGCTTGGGTTCAGCCGCCAGTGCGCGGGCCAGTTCCACGCGCTTTTTCAGACCATAGGGCAGACGCGCCACGGGTGTCTTGCGGATCGCCTGAATTTCCAGAAAGTCGATGATCCTTTCCACGACTTCGCGGTTCTCGACCTCTTCCTTCTCGGCCTTGCCCTTCCAGATGGCCTGATCGAGCATGGTGCTTTTCATATGGGTCAGGCGTCCGGTCATCACGTTGTCCAGAACGCTCATGCCTTCGAAAAGGGCGATGTTCTGGAACGTGCGCGCGATGCCTTGCTGTGCAACCTGGTAGGGTTTCATCGGCGGGCGCTTGGCGCCACGGAACCAGACTTCGCCCTCCTGCGGGACATAGAAGCCCGAGATGACGTTCAGCATCGAGGATTTGCCCGCGCCGTTCGGTCCGATGATCGCGCGGATTTCGCCCTCGCGGATGTCAAAGCTGATGTCGGTGATCGCTTTCACCCCACCGAAGCGCAGCGTGATGTTCTTCATCTCCATCAGCACGCCGCCGATCTTGCGACCGTCGGCGGTGGTGTAGCCTTCTGTGCTCATCTGGTTCATTCTGCTGCCATCTTCTGCGTGGTCACGGGCTGCACCTTGGCGTCCCGGATCTCGAGCGTTGCACTGATGTACCCTTTGCGCCCGTCCTCGTAGGTCACTTCCGTGCGGGTGCTGATCTTGTCGGACCCATCGTAAAGTGCGGTGATCAGATCGTTGTACTTGTCCTCGACGATACGGCGGCGGACCTTGCGGGTGCGGGTCATTTCACCGTCATCGGCATCCAGTTCCTTGTGCAGGATCAGGAAGCGGTGGATCTGACAGCCGGACAGCATCGGGTCTTCCGCGATCGAACGGTTCACTTCCTCGACATGCGCCTGCACCTGGGCCAGCACCTTGGGATGCCCGGCCAGTTCCTGATAAGAGGAATAGGCGATGTTGTTGCGTTCGGCCCAGTTGCCCACCGCGCTGAGGTCGATGTTGATGAAAGCCATGCAACGGTCGCGGCCATTGCCGAACACCACCGCTTCCAGGATGTTCGGGTAGAACTTCAGCTTGTTCTCGACATACTTGGGTGCGAACAGGCTGCCATCGGCCATCTTGCCCACGTCCTTGGCGCGGTCGATGATCCGCAGATGACCCGAGCTTTCCTCGATGAAGCCCGCGTCGCCAGTGGCGACCCAGCCTTCGGGATCCTTGGTGTCGGCGGTGCTTTCAGGGTTCTTGTAGTAGCATTCGAACACGCCGGGACTGCGGTAGTAGACCTCGCCGTTGTCGCCGATCTTCAGCTCGACGCCCGGTGCCGGCACGCCGACGGTATCGGAGCGCACCTCGCCATCGGGCTGCATGGTGATGAACACCGTCGCCTCGGTCTGGCCATAGAGCTGTTTCAGGTTGATGCCGAGGCTGCGGTAGAAATCGAAGATCTCGGGGCCGATCGCCTCGCCGGCCGTATAGCCGATACGCACGCGGCTGAGCCCCAGGGTGTTTTTCAGCGGTCCATAGACGAACAGATCACCCAGCTTGTATTTCAACCGGTCCATGAAGCCCACGGGCTTGCCGTCCAGGATGGCGGGGCCAACCTTGCGGGCATGGGCCATGAATGTGTCGAACAGCCATTTCTTCATCCGGCTGGCGTCTTCCATGCGGATCATGACGTTGGTCAGCTGGGTTTCGAAGACGCGCGGCGGTGCAAAGTAGTAGGTCGGCCCGATCTCGCGCAGGTCGGTGACCATGGTTTCGGGGCTTTCAGGGCAGTTCACGCAGAACCCGGCCCAATAGGCCTGCCCGACCGAGAAGATGAAATCGCCCACCCATGCCATCGGCAGGTAGGCCAGGATTTCCTCGTCCGGGCCCAGCTTGTCGAAATCCGCCGAGTTGTGCGCGCTTTCGATGATGTTGCGGTTGCTGAGCACGACGCCCTTGGGCTTGCCGGTGGTGCCCGAAGTGTAGAGCATCACGCAGGTCGATGACATGTCCAGCTTGGAGCGGCGCTTTTCGAGTTCGGGCGTGAATTCATCGCGCGCGGCGTGGCCCTGTTCCTGCACATGGCTGAATTCATGCAGGCGCGAATGGTCGTATTTCCGAAGACCGCGCGGATCGAGGTAGATCATGTGCTCGAACTGGTGCAAACGTTCCTGCACCTCGATCACCTTGTCGACCTGTTCCTGGTCCTCGACGATGATGAAACGCGCGCCGCAATGGTCGAGGACATACGCCATCTCTTCGGCGGCGGAATCCTGGTAGAGCGGCACGGGCACCGCGCCCACGGATTGCGCGGCAACCATCGACCAATACAGTTGTGGCCGGTTGCTGCCGATGATGGCGATGAAATCACCCTCATTGACGCCGAGGTTGATCAGCCCGAGGGCGAAGTTGTCCACTTCGCGCTGAACGTCTTTCCACGTCCAGGTTTGCCAGATGCCGAATTCCTTTTCGCGGAACGCGGGCTTGTCCGCGAACTGCCGGGCGTTGCGCTGCAACAGCGCCGGTATGGACACAAGTCCACCGGTCGCCTGTGACGACTGTGCCAAATCTTTCCCTCCCTTGCGCCCGTTCTCCCTCCGGGCCGGTGACCACCTTGATCGGCGATTCTTTACCGAGTTTCGATGGTGCACCTGCAAGGCTCTACGTCAACTTTTTCCTGATGATTTCCCAATTGTTACGAATTGTAACAGCCGCCGGCGCCGATCGGGCACTAGGCGGGCGCGGCTTGTGGTGCTAGCCATACCCGACCAGAGGACTGACGATGACAACCGCACCGCTCGACACCGCCGCGATGACCATGGCCGGGTTGAACCTGATCCAGCAGGCGCTGTCGATCTATGACAGCGAGCTGCGGCTTGTGATCTGCAACCGCCCCTTTCGCGAGATGTTCGACCTGCCGGTCGAATTGACGACCCCCGGCGCGCGCTTCGAGGATACGATCCGTTTTCTGGCGCAGCGGGGCGAATACGGACCGGTCGATGATCTGGACGAAGCCGTGCGCATACGGGTCGAACAGGCCCGCGCCTTCGAGCCGCATTACATGGAAAGGGTGCGTCCCGACGGGCGCAGCATCAGTGTCGAAGGTTCGCCCCTGCCGCAGGGCGGATGGGTCACCGTCTACACGGACATCACCCCGACCAAACGGCAGGAAGCCTTGCTGCGCGCAAGATCCGAAGAGTTGAGCGACAAGGTGCTGGCCTATGCCGAGGAGTTGAGCGCCACCAACCGCAAACTGGAAGCGACCATCACCGCGCTGGAGGAAGCCAAGCGCCAGTTGACCGAAACCGAGGCGCGCACCCGCCAGACGACCGAGATGATGCCCGCGCATATCTCGCATGTCGGGCGCGACCGCTGCTATACCTTCTCGAACCGCAAGCTGGGTGTCGTGATGCCGGGAAGGCCCACGAATATCCTGGGCCTGCCAATCCGCAAGGCGCTTGGCGAATCAGCCTATACCGCCATTCAGCCGCATCTGGATGCCGCCTTCTTTGGCACCGCATCAGTGTTCGAGTTCAACGACGAAGACAGCTCGCGCCGCATTCGCGCGGCCTTCACCCCGGACCGCGCGCCGGACGGCCAGATCAACGGTGTCTATATCCTGTCGATGGACGTGACAGAGGAAAGCCAGGCCCGCAGCGCCCTGCAACAGACGCGCCGGCGCGAAATGGCGGCCCAACTGACCAGCGGCATGGCGCATGATTTTTCAAACCTGCTGACGATCATCCTGGGCAGCCAGTCGCGCCTGCAACGCATGGATCTGCCGACAGATGCGCGCGATCTGGTGACAGCCACGCTATCGGCGGCGCATCGCGGCGGGGCGCTGCTGAACCGGATCGGGGACATCACCGGCGCGCGCGAATGGAACCCTACGGCCGCCGACCTGCGCGCGGCGCTGTCCGACCTGGAAACGCTGGCCGCACCGGCCTTGCCGCCCGGTATCGCGCTGACCATCCACAACGCCATCCCACATGATGCGCTGATGCTGGATACCGGCATGTTGCAGGATTCGCTGCTGAACCTGATCCTGAATGCGCGCGATGCCTGCGGCACCTCGGGCGAGATCCGGCTGGACGTGACCCCGGTGCAGAACACATGGGCAGAGTTCACGGTGACAGATACCGGACCCGGTTTTTCAGAAGCCGCGCTGGAACATGCGCTTGAGCCGTTTTTCACGACCAAGGGTGGCGAAGGAACGGGGCTGGGACTGGCCATGGTCTATGACATGGTCAAGCTTGCCGGCGGGCGCGTCGTGATCGGCAATACCGAACAGGGCGGCAAGGTCAGCCTGCGGTTGCCGCTGCGGCCTGCGGCCCTGGCACTGTTGCCGGGCCTCGTGCTGCTGGTCGAAGACAGTCCCGATCTGAGGGTCGGCATTCGCGAAATGCTGCGCGAGCTTGGGCATGCGGTCATCGAAGCCGCCAGCGTGGACGAGGCGCTGGCGCTGCTGGACCAATTGCCGGATATCGCGCTGATCCTGTCCGACATCACGCTGGAGGGGCATGGGACCGGGCTGGACCTGCTGGACCGTCTGCCCCTTGGCCATCCGCCTTGCCGCCTGATGACGTCGCTGCCGCGCGATCATCCCTATCACAAGGCGGCCGTCGCGCGGGTGCCCGTGCTGATGAAACCCTTCAGCGCCAGCGGCCTGTCCGCATTTCTTCAAGGCGGAGACAAGACACCATGAGCGCACCACTGGTCACCATTCTGGATGACGAACCGGCGATCCGGAACATGCTGGCCCATGCCCTGACCGAGGCCGGGTTCCGCACGATGAGTTTCGGGCGCGCCACCGAGTTCGAGGCCGCGCTGAAATCGGCAACGCCTGACATCTGCCTTGTGGACCTGTCGCTGCCGGATCGCGACGGTCTGACGTTGGTGCATCGCCTGGCGCTGGAACAGGGGGCCGTGGTCATCATCATCTCGGGCCGGGCGCAGGTGCAGGACCGGGTCACCGGGCTGGAGCTAGGGGCGGATGACTATATCATCAAACCCTTCGATCCGGCCGAGGTCGTGGCGCGGATCCGCGCGCGTCTGCGGCGCGGCCAGCCGGTCACGCAAACCGGGCAGACGGCGCTGTTCAATGGCTGGACCGCCCATTTCGACCGCTACGCGCTGGAAGACGAAAACGGGGGCGAAACGCCGTTTTCCCATGCCGAGGGTGAAGTGCTGCGCCTGTTCCTGGAACGGCCCAGACGTCTGATCTCGCGCGCGATGATGCAAGAGATCCTGGGCGGTGCGGCCAGCGACAGTTTCGACCGGGCGATGGATGTCCGGATCTCGCGCCTGCGGACAAAGTTGCGCGAAGACCCGAAGAACCCCCGCCTGATCAAGACGATCTATGGCGCGGGCTACATCTTTCTGGGTGATGTCACCTGGACCGGTTAGATCGGCAGGGTCGTTCACCGCGCAGCGGCAAGCGCGGGCAGCGCATCGGCCATGACATGAAGCCCGGTCAACAGATCGGCCTCGTCCGTATCTTCGCCAAAGGCATGACTTATCCCCCCGATAGAGGGTACGAACATCATCGCGGCGGGCATGAGCGACGCCACGTTCGTGGCGTCATGCAGCGCACCTGATTGCATCTCGCGCCAGCGGCCGGGCACGCGGGTTTCGGCGGATTGGCCCAGCGCGGCGCGGAAGGCCGGATGCATCGCGACAGGCTCCAGCCCCAGCATGTCCGAGAAAGACAGGCTCATGCCATGGGCAGAGGCGATTTCGGCCACGGTGTCGCGGATGACATCTTCCATCCGCTTGAGGCGCAATGTGTCGCCGTCACGCCATTGCATCGAGAATTCGACGCGCCCCGGCACGATGGAATGGGCACCGGGATGGAGGCTTACATGGCCGATGGTCCAGACAGATTGCGGTGTCACGATATTGCGCAGCCTGTCGTTCAACGCGGTGTTGAAGGCCGACAGCGCCTGAAAGGCGTCGCGGCGGCGGTGCATGGGCGTGGTGCCCGCATGGTTCTGCTCGCCCACCATCGTAATGGTCATGTCGCGGATGCCAACGATATCCGTCACGACACCGATGGCTTGCCCGGCCTCGTGCAACCAGGGCCCCTGTTCGATATGGCATTCGACAAAGCCGGTGAAGCGGGACGGATCGATCGGGTCACCCGCTAGATGCGCCATGGCGGCGCGGGCTTCGGCAAAGGTGACGCCTGCGCTGTCGGTCAGGGTGTCGGCGCGGTCCAGCGGTAGTTGGCCCGCCCATATCGCGCTTCCGGTGGTGACGCCAAAGCGCCCTTCCTCGTCCTGGAAATTGGCCACTGAAACAGCGGGGCCACCCGCCTCTTGCGTGGCGCGGGCGATTTCCAGCGCCATGACCACGCCCAGCGCGCCGTCCAGCCAACCACCTTCTGGCTGGCTGTCACTGTGCGATCCCATCAGCAAAGAGCGCCCCGGGGCAAGCCCGAACAGGTTGCCCACGGCGTCAAAGCGCGGCTCCAGCCCCGCGTCGCGCATCCGTTCGGCCAGCCATTCGCGCGCAGCGATATCGTCAGCCGAATAGGCCGGGCGTACCACGCCCTTGCCCACGCCGGATGCACCAAACTGCCGCAGATCGTGGAGATCCTTGAGAAATCGTTCGCCATTGACCTGCATTCGGTGCCCTTTCCTGTCTGCTGACTGTTACACAATCTTCATCCGCCGGGGATGTCCAGACGCCGCCTTGCGGGTTGTCTTGCCCCGCGCGCTGACCTAGGTCTGCGACGCAAGCAAACGGAGACCGCCCATGTCGCAGATCACCCTTGTCCGGCACGGGCAGGCCCAGACCGGGGCGCGGGACGAACACGGTTATGACAGCCTGAGCCCGCTGGGCCATCAGCAGGCCGCCTGGCTGGGGGAGTATCTGCGGGACACCCGCGAACAGATCACCCGGGTCTATTGCGGCACGCTCATGCGTCATGTGGAAACGGCCTCTGCCATGGGGGCGGGCCAATATGCCGAGATCGTGCAGGATGCGCGGCTGAACGAGATGGAGTTCTTCACGCTGGCCCAGCTTTACGGACAGCAGCATGGCGTCCATCTGCCGAACACGCGCGAGGGGTTCGTCAGCTACATGCCCCGGCTTCTAGCCGCTTGGGAATCAGGCGACATCGACAGCCCGCCGGAAAGCTTCGCGGATTTCCACGCCCGTGTGCGCGATGCGATCGACGAGATCTCGGGTGGGCGCGGGCCGGCACTTGTCGTCACCTCGGGCGGGCTGATCGGGATGGTGTTGCGGCAGACCATGGGGCTGGGCACGCCTGCTTTCGCGCGCGCCTGCATCGCGATCATGAACACCTCGGTTCATCGTCTGCACCGACTGGGCACAGACATGGCCGTAACCCAGTTCAACGCGGTGCCCCATCTGGACCGGCCCGATCGTCAACACGCACAAACGCATCTTTAAGCCGCCACAGCCCTTGGCTATGGTGCGCGGGACAGTTCCGCCGAAAGACCAGAAACATGACACATCTGTGGGTCCGCGCCGAGCAGCGCGCGAATGAAGAACGGGTCGGCCTGACCCCCGAAGGCTGTGCCGCGCTGATCAAGGCGGGCATTCGCGTGACAATCGAGGAAAGCGATGTGCGGGCCATCGCCATTGATGGCTACCGTGCCGCTGGCGCCGCGATTGCCGCGCAGAACAGCTGGCCTGATGCGCCCGCTGACGCGATCATCTTCGGGCTGAAGGAATTGCCCGAGGATGGCACGCCGCTGCCGCATCGCCACATCATGTTCGGGCATGCTTTCAAGGGGCAACCGGCCGGTCAGGACCTGCTGAAGCGATTCAAGGCCGGGGGCGGGACGCTTTATGACCTGGAATACCTGGTCGATGAAAATGGCCGGCGAGTCGCCGCCTTTGGCTATTGGGCGGGATTCGCGGGCGCGGCTGTCGCGCTGAAATGCTGGCTCGCGCAGCAGGAAGGCGGGATTTGCGGCCCTGTCGGCGTCTATGCCGGGCGCGACGCGCTGGTGGCCGACCTGACCGCGGCCATGGCGGGCATCAAGACCGATGCCCCCCGCGCCATTGTCATCGGGGCCTTGGGGCGCGTCGGCACCGGGGCATCGGACCTCTGCGAGGCGATGGGGATGCAAGTCACCCGCTGGGACATGGCGGAAACCGCCAGCGGTGGGCCTTTCCCGCAGATCATGGAGCATGAGATCTTCCTGAACTGCATCCTGGCGCGTCCAGGCACACCCGTGTTCGTGCCCGCATCCGCCCCGACCGACCCGCGCACCCTGACCGTGATCGGCGATATCGCCTGCGATCCGACCAGTGATTTCTCGCCCATCAAGGTCTATGACCGCACCACCACATGGGCCAAGCCGGCATTGCGGGTGCATGATGCCCCCCCGCTTGATGTGACCGCGATCGACAACCTGCCATCCATGCTGCCGGTTGAAAGCTCGCAGGATTACGCGGCGCAGCTGCTGCCCACGCTTCTGGAACTGAACACACTTGAAACCGGCGTCTGGGGGCGTGCGAAAGACATCTTCCTGACCCATCTGGCAAAGGTCTGACATGACGCCACTCTACATCGGCTACGCAGCCGCGATACTGGGCACGATCTGCTGGATCCCCCAGGCTTTGCAGGTCTGGCGCACGCGTGACACCCGCAGCCTGTCGCTTGTCGCGCAGGTGCTGTTTCTGATCACGGTGTCGCTGTGGCTGGCCTATGGCATCATGATCGTCGATTGGCCGCTGATCCTGGCCAATATCGTGTCGGTCACGGCGATGATCGCCATCGTCACCGCCAAGCTGAAATTCAAGTAAGGAAAGGAAAGCCCATGACCATCCACTGGTGCGGCACCGGCCTGTCGGCCATCCCCGGACTGCGCCGCCTGATCGAGGCGGGGCATGATGTCACCGTCTGGAACCGTTCCGTCGAGAAGGCACGCAAGTCGGTGGGCGATCTGACCGACCGGATCAAGGCCTTCGACATCGATGCACTTGGCGCCGATCTGGCCAAGGGCGATGTGGTCGTGTCGATGCTGCCTGCGGACTGGCATGTGCCGCTGGCTAAACTGTGTCTTGAGAAGGACGCGCATTTCGTGTCCTCGTCCTATATCGCGCCAGAGATGCGCGCACTGGATGATCCGTTCCGTGACAAGGGTCTGTGTTCGGTCAACGAAGTGGGTCTCGATCCGGGCATCGACCACCTGATGGCGCACCACCTGGTGGCAGACTATCGCGCCTCGGATGCCTATGATCCCGCGAATGCGATCTCTTTCCTGTCCTATTGCGGCGGGGTGCCAAAGATCCCGAACGCGTTCCGCTACAAGTTCAGCTGGTCACCGCTGGGTGTGCTGAAGGCGCTGCGTTCGCCCTCGCGGTCGATCCGCAACTTCTCGGAATTGCGGGTGGATCGCCCCTGGAACGCATTGAGCAGCTACGACGCGCCCCTGCCGACACCCGAGACGTTCGAGGTCTATCCGAACCGCGATTCGATCCCCTTCATGGAGGATTACCGCTTCGATCCCGCATGGCCGGTGCGCGATTTCGTGCGCGGCACCCTGCGTCTGAATGGCTGGTCCGACGCATGGGCCGATGTTTTCGCCGAGATCGAAACACTGTCCGGACCCGAGGGCGACGCGCGGCTCAAGGACATGTCCGATCAGTTCTGGTCGGAAAACGCCTATGACGAAGGCGAGCCGGACCGCGTGGTTCTTTGCGTGGAGCTGAAGGCCGAGAAAGATGGCAAGACGGTCTGGCACAAATCCTACGTGATGGATGCCTGGGGCGATGCGCGTGGAACGGCGATGGCGCGGCTTGTGTCGATCCCGGTTTCCCTGGCGGTCGAATCCGTTCTGGCCCGCGAGATCCCGGCCGGCGTTTCGGCCGCGCCCTCCGATCCGCGGCTTGTGACACGCTGGATGGCGGAGATCGACAAACTGGCGCAGCATCTGCAGATCGTGGACCGCAGCGCGGCCTGACCAAGGCCCGACATTTCAAACGGAAAAGCCCCGCCCGGGATCACCTGGGCGGGGCTTTTTGAACAACGGGGAGCTGTTCATCGACGCCGGGGAGGAGGTCAGCGTCGGGGGAGGGAAGGTTTAGCGCGTTGCGAAGGTCACGGCGCTGTTGTTGGCCGGTGCGTTGAAGCTGTAGACCGTCACCTGGCCGTCTTCTGCAATCGCCCGCTCGCGGGGCTCGAGGATCAGGCTTGCGTCGACCGTCAGTTCGGTACCTGCGGTGGCCGAGATCATGTCGCTGCCCGAGATGCCGCGATCACGCTCGAACACGGTGACGGTTGCGGCTTCGGCGCGAGTCCCCAGGGTGTCGTTGCCGGATGCGATGTCGCCTGCATAGGCAACGGTTCCAAAGGTAGCGGCGGCGATTGCGGTCATGATGATGCGGTTCATGGTGTAACTCCTTGTGTTTCGGTTACGATCGTTTTTGATCTGAACCCAATATGACGCCGCACCAGCGCACATTCAAAACACAGCTGCTCAAGGGAATGTGTGACCGCGCCATCTTGAAAGTTGAAACTTTTCCCGGAAACGGAAAATCGTAATTTTTATTTATCAATTACAGATGTTTACGAAATATTTTTTCTGCGGGGGCTGAAATGTTGCTAACAGCTCACGTGAATGGCATCGCCGGGAGAGGGAATTCGTGAAGCAGAAAAGCACCCTGCCTTGAGGTCAATTATCGAAAAGCTGCACGAGCTTGGTGCAAAAATGCACAAACCCGGCAAAACGCGGGTAAATCCGGCCAGAACTCTGCCTAACCGCCTCGAATCAAATCATCTTCTTCGTCGATGGCAGACAGCCCAAGAGCATCCAGCCCGTTTTCAAGATGATCGGACAGATGTGGCGTGCCCAACAGGTAATCGGCGGTTGGTGTCGTGGCTTCCTGGGCGGCGGTCCTGATCGCCTCTTCCAGTTCTTCGGGCTCGAAAGAGCCGCGCCCGATCCACATCAGGGCGACAAGACTTGTCTGTTCCTCGTCACTCAGCCGATCGATGAAGGCGCGCAATTCGCCTTCGGCGCGGTTCAATTCGCGCGACATCAGAACGACCTGGGCGATCTTGTTGACTGAAATCTCCAGCATGGCGGGGGTCCTCCTGTCGGCACTATGCCAGACAGTGATGATCCCTCCAAACGGAAGCGTCCTTGATCTCAGGCAAAGAGGCGATAATACATCCAGTCCGGCATGAACTGGGACAGCCGGAACAGCCAGCTGAACACGGTTGGAAAGCTGCGCTTGAAACGGCCCTCGTCGTTCATCAGCTCGAACATGTCCTGCGCCGCCTGTTCCGGTTCCATCAGGAAGGGCATGCGGAAATCGTTCTTGTCGGTCAGGCGTGTGCGGATGAAGCCGGGGTTGGCCACCTGCACGCGCACACCGGTCTTGCGCAGATCGGCATAGAGGCTTTCGGCCAGGGACATCGTGCCGGCCTTGGACGCCGCATAGCCGATCGCGCCGGGCAGGCCGCGAAACCCCGACAATGACCCGGTGATCACGATATGCCCTGCGTCACGCGCGATCATCTGCGGGATCACGGCGCCGACAGCGCGCACCGCGCCCGTAAAGTTGATATCGGCCATCGCCTCGGCCTGGTCAGCGTTCCATTTCTGCGCAGGCATCGGCCAATAGACGCCAGCCAGGTACACCATGCCATCGATCTGTCCCACCTTCGCCGCGGCCTGTTCGACGCTCACGCGGTCGCTGACATCGACGGGCACGAAAGACGCCTTGCCCGGCAGCTCGGCCACCAATGCCTTCAGGCGATCCTCGTTGCGCGCAGAGACGATCACTTCGACTCCGGCGCTGCTCAGTTTGTGGGCCAGGGCCGCGCCCAGCCCTTCGCTTGCGCCGATCAGCCAGTACCGTTTGCCCTGCCAATCCATCATGCCGCGTCCACCTTGCGCATTGTCGCGACTAGCTCGGCCACGGGAATCCCGAATTTGCGGAACTGGCTGCGGTTCATCACCGTGCCGTTGGGCGCAAGATACATCCAGTCCACCGTATCAAGGACATGCCCGCCGGATTCCTCTGGCAGACGGATCCGGTATTTCAACTGCACCGCAGAACCAGACATCTGGCCGCTTCCCGGTGTCACAAGATCGTCGGCATCGGCCTTGATCTGCCCGTCATTCCCGATCTCGAGACGCCATTCGCGATCCTGCGTGGCGCCGCTGTCATAGATGAAGTGCTCGCGCATCACGCCACGGTTCCCGTCCCACCGCGCCTCGAACTTGCCGACAAAGCGCGACGTGACTCGACCCAGCGGGCCATAGATCACGCCTTCGCACAGGATCGGGCCATTCAGATGTTCGCGCAGATCGAATTGCGGCGCGCCCTTTTCATAATCCTGCGGCGTCTGCGATGTGAATGACCAGAACCTTGCCTTGGCCCAAAGCGCGCCAAGAACAAGAGCCATGCCAAGAAGCATGAAGAGAAGAGAATCCGCCATCTAGTCCTCTTTCCAGTTGGTTGTGGCCAGCAGGCCAATGGCAAGCAATTTCAGAAGGCAGGGCACCAGCCCGTAAGCCAGGCTGAGCGCCAGAAGCGCATCATCCGAATTTTCAGCCCCGGCGCGAAAACCGGCGGCTTCCAACGCGGGCAGCAGGGCAATCGCGGCAAAGGCCAGGGACAGTTTCGACACGAAGGACCACAGGCCGAAGGCACCGGATGCCCCCGGCGCGATCCGCGCCATGCGTGCCGCGAATATCGCGGGCAACAGCGTCATATCCGCGCCCAGCGCCGCACCCGACGCGATGCAGATGACCGCGAAAGCAAATGTATCACCGGCGCCCAGGGTCAAGGCAAAGCCGAAGGCCGAAATCGCCAGGACCATGCCCGACATCAGAACCTTTTTAGGTCCGTATGCCTCGGCCGCGCGGCCCCAGAACGGGGTTGCAATCGCGGCGGACAGAAAGAACAGCAGCAGGAAAGGCCCTTCCCAACCGGGGGCGGCCAGCCTGCTTTCGACGAAAAACAGAAACAGCGTCGAGCTGACGGCGACGGGGGCCGCGTTGACCAGCGCAATCAGCAATAGCCGGCGCGCCAGGGGATCGCGCAGCACAGGCAGCATGCCGGCCTCATCGATATCGAGCGGGCCAGACCATTGGTGCCGCATCAGCCAGACGGCGCCAAGACCCAGGATGGCAAAGCCAAGAGCAAAGCCTTCGAAGCCGCCCAGGGCCACGGGCGCCACAGCAGCCACGCAAACACCCAGAAGGGCCCCGGTTTCGCGCCACCGGGCCAGCCTGATATGGCCTGCGGGGCCCATCGTTCCAGCGGTCTGCACGCCTTGGGCGTAAAAACAGATGGTCAGGAAGCTGAAGGCCGAAAAGACACCCGCCAGCATCAGCGCGAACCAGATCAGTGGCGCGACGGGCGGTGTGACGGCGAACAGTCCCAGCATAGACGCCACCATGAGGGCCACGCCACCGGTGACAGCCGCCGCGCGTTGATGCCGCAACATACCGGCAAGCCGCCCCAACAGCGGATCCTGGATCACGTCGAACAGACGCAGACCGAACAGGACAGCACCCAAAGCCGCCAGCGACACGCCGTATTCATCCACGTAAACCTTGGGGGCGTGGATGTAGATCGGCAAACCGGCCGCCGCCAAAAGGGCGGCGAAGACCCCGTAGGCTGGCAGCGCGGGCGCCGCGGGCAATGTCACGCTGAGGGTGTTCACCGGCTGACCTCTTCAACGGGCGGTTCAGGGCGCGGACGATAGGCGACGCCTTTCCACCACAGCTTGACCGCTTGCCAGTGGATCAGCGCCAGAACCCGCCGCGACCCAAAGGGACGGCGCAATGCGGCGCGCAGGATGCCCATGCTGGTCAGGGGTTTGCGCGCGCCGACAAGCGTTGCGATCACGCCGCCATTGCCGCCCGTATAATCGATCCAGATCCCGATCCGGTCAGGGCGAATGTCAAAGCGGAATTCATACCCACCCTCGACGGGTTGAAAGGGGCTGACATGCATCAGCTTGGTGGCGCGCATCCGGTCCTCGGCCGTGATCGGACCATGATCGTCGCGATGCACCAGGTAGGAATGGCGATCCCCGAAGGTGTTCGTGACCTCTGCGATGACGACGCGCAGCTCATCCTGCGCATCACGGCAGAGCCAGAAGGACACAGGGTTGAACACATGCCCCAGGACACGTGGCTGGGTCAGAAGCTCGATCCTGGCAGGTTCCTCGATCCCATGCGCTGACAGGACATCACGCACCCATGGCGCGCCGCGTCCCTGTTTGGGCGGCCCGCCATGATCGCTGTCCCAGACAGAGGTCAGGTTACCGCGATTGCGCCCGAACAGGGTGGGCGCGTCTTGCCGATGCTCGGCATCCAGCAGCAGGTAATCCACCCCGTAGCGGAAGGCGTTTTCGACACCGCCCTTGCGCCCATGCCAGGTATGGCCGGCGATATGGTCGATCCTTGTCACTGGGCTGCCACCAGCGCCACGTTGTTGCGCGACAGCGCCTCGACCACATCGACCGCGCTGGCCAGCCCATCCTCATGGAAGCCGTGGCGCATCCACGCCCCGCAGAACCACGTGTTGCGCGTGCCGTTCGTCGCGCGCACGCGTTCCTGTGCGTCCAGCGCCGCCATGTCATAGACCGGATGGCGCAGCGTGACCTGGTCATAGATCAGGTCGTCGCGGATCGGACGCGTGCTGTTGAGCGTGACGAAATGCGGATCGTCCTGCGGGATCGGCTGAAGCGAGTTCATCCAGTAGGTCAGGTCGATCTTGTCGGTGTCCTTGTCCATGATCTCGGTATAGTTCCAGGACGACCAGACGACCTTGCGCTGCGGCATCACGGCCGGATCCGCATGCAGCACGATATCGTTGGGCTGATAGGCGATGGCGCCCAGGTTTGCCTTTTCCTCGGGCGTGGGGTCGGCCAGCAGGCGCAGGGTATCATCGGAATGGGTGGCAAAGATCACCTCGTCGAAGGTTTCCCATTCCCCGCCCTGAACCTTGACCTCTACGCCCATATGCGGACGGCGCACGGCATCGACCGGCGTACCAAGGCGGAATGTCACGCCCTGGGCGCGCATCGCATCCCCAAGGCGGCGCACATATTCGACCGAGCCACCCTTGACCGTGTACCACTGGTGCTGGCCCGTCGTGTTCAGCAAGGCGTGGTTTTCGAAGAACTGGATCATTGCATGGGCCGGGAAATCCATGATCTGCTCGACCGGCGTGGACCAGATCGCGCCCGAGAGCGGCAGAAGATAATAGTCACGGAACCAGTCACCCGTGCCCAGCTGTTTCAGGAATTCCCCGGTCGTCAGGCTGCGATCCTGCGCGACGATCAGCGCCTGCGCGTTGAACTTCAGGATATCGCGTACCATGCCCAGGAATTTCGGGTTCACGATGTTGCGCTTTTGCGCGAAGAGCGCCGACAGGCTGGTCAGCGCATATTCCAGCTGCCCACCCTTGAGCGAGGCCCCAAAGCTCATGTTCGATTTGACAACCGGCACATCCAGGCGATCGAACAGCGATGCCATATGCGGGTAATTGGCGTAGTTGAACACGATAAAGCCGGTATCGACCGGCTGATCGCCGTTCTTGCCCGCCACGATGGTACGGGCATGGCCGCCCAATCTTGGCTCTGCCTCGAACAGGGTCACGTGATGGGTATCCGCCAGCATATGTGCCGCCCCCATGCCTGAAATTCCTGCTCCGATGACGGCTATTTTTCTTGGGGCGACGCGGCCCGCTTCGAATGGCATGTGGTTCTGGCTCCGATCGACGTGAATTCGAATTTTGAGGTGGATACGCAGTAGAACGCGTTTTGGATGATTTACAGAAAAAACACTTGCGGGGTGATCCGATGGCAACGCGCCTGCGTAATGATCTGCATGTTCAACCTGGTTGACCCTTCGGAAGCAAATGTCGCCTCGTCCCCGACCGCCCTGCGTGGTAGGACAGGGGAAAAAGCAGATTTGTCCGCGAAGGCGAAGCCGTTGGCCATGAAGACAAAATACGATCCGACCGACTGGATCACCCATATAACCCGGATCAGGGAAGATCAGGACCAGGTGGCTTTCGCCGAGCTGTTCCAGTATTTCGCGCCCCGGGTGAAGGCATTTCTGATGCGGTCCGGGGCAGATGCAACGCTGGCCGAGGAATGCACGCAGGAAGTGATGGCGACGCTCTGGCAGAAAGCGCATCTGTTCGACGCGTCCCGCGCGTCCGTTGCGACCTGGGTGTTCACCATCGCGCGGAACAGGAAGATCGACGCGCTGCGCAAACAGCGGCGCCCCGAACCGGAAGACCTTGATTGGGGTCCCGAAGACGAGCCGGACCAGGAGGATATCCTGAGCCTGCAACAGGAAAGCGAACAACTGGGGCGCGCGATCGCCGCCCTGCCCGAGAAACAGAGGGAACTGATCGAAAAGGCCTATTTTGGCGATCTGTCGCATAGCGAAATCGCAGAACAGACCGGGCTGCCCCTTGGCACGATCAAATCCCGCATCAGATTGGCGTTGGACAGGCTTCGCCACGCAATGAAGTGAAAATGAAGATGCATAACGTGAAACATCATCTGACAGACCAGCTGCTGATGGCTTATTCGGCTGGATCGCTGCCAGAGGCGTTCAACCTGATCGTCGCGGCACATGTGTCGATG
The DNA here is from genome assembly GCA_033839205.1 of Rhodobacterales bacterium. Classification (GTDB taxonomy): domain Bacteria; phylum Pseudomonadota; class Alphaproteobacteria; order Rhodobacterales; family Rhodobacteraceae; genus Seohaeicola. The sequence continues at coordinate 34,154 of JAJLKH010000114.1, forward strand.
TGCGACGAGTGCCGCGCGCAGCTGGCAAGCTTTGACAGCGTGGGCGGTGCTCTTCTTGACGGAAGCGATAGCGAACCCGTGTCGCAGGATTGCTTTGCCGAGACGATGCGCCTGATCAATTCGGGTGCGTTGCGCCCCGAAAAGCGTTCGCCGTCACGTCAAGATTCGACGGCCATTCTGCCCGCGCCCGTGCGCGAGTATGTGGGCGGCGATGTGGACAAGGTGAAATGGAAACCCATCGGCATGGGCGTGAAGCAGGCGATATTGCCGACGTCCAAGGATGCCTCTGCGCGGCTGCTCTATATCCCGGCTGGTGCGGCGGTGCCGGATCATGGCCATCGCGGAATGGAATTGACGCTGGTGCTGCAGGGCGCCTTCGTGGATGAGACCGATCGCTTTGCGCGTGGCGATATCGAAATCGCGAATGAAGATCTGACGCATACCCCGGTTGCGGATATCGGCGAGGATTGCATTTGCCTTGCCGCAACCGACGCGCCCTTGCGGTTCAACAAGCTGATCCCGCGTATCGCGCAGCCGTTTTTCCGCATCTGATCCGCGAACCACTCACGGCCCTTGGGGCGGTCCATACGGGCCGCCCTTTTGCGTTCAGGGCTCGCGCCTTTGTCCCTGCGCCAGAACAAGCGGTGGCTGTTCATGATCGACTTCGGGAATGACATCCTCGAAATCGAAATTGTCCAGCCGCTTGGCCCGGCGCCCGGCCTTGTCGGCGCTGACCTTGATATCCGCGATATCGCGCGCGGCCTGACCGAAATGGCGATCCAGATTCTCCACCCGTTGCCCCAACCGTTCCACATCCTGCGACAGCAGCCCAAGTTCGCGCCGGATGGCGCCTGCCTGCTCGCGCATGCGCGCATCCTTGAGGATCGCGCGCATGGTGTTGAGCGTGGCCATGCAGGTTGTGGGCGACACGATCCAGACCCGCGCGGCAAAGCCTTCGCGAACAAGTTCGGGAAAATTGGCGTGCAATTCGGCATAGACCGCCTCGGACGGCAGGAACATCAGCGCGCCGTCAGCGGTTTCACCCTCGATGATGTAACGTTCGGAAATCGCCTTGATATGACCACGCACAGACTGGCGCAGCAGGCTGGCCGCGCGGTTCAGGTCATTGGGATTGTCCGCGCGGCGCAGCGCCTCGTAGGCTTCCAGCGGGAACTTGCTGTCCACGACGATGGGACCGGGGGGATTGGGCAGATGGATCAGGCAATCGGCCCGCCGCCCGTTCGACAGGGTCGCCTGCATCCTGTAGCTGTCCGCAGGCAGGGCCTTGCCGACGATGTCGTGCAACTGGATCTCGCCGAAAGCGCCACGCGTCTGCTTGTTTGACAGGATATCCTGCAAGGACAGCACATCGCCTGACAGCTTGGTGATGTTGTCCTGCGCCTTGTCGATGGCGGCAAGCCGCTGTTGCAATTCGCCCAGCGACTGCGCGGTGCGGCGAGCCGATCCATGCAAGGTTTCCGTCATCTGCCCCGTCACATGGGCCAGACGCTGTTCCATCAGGCGCATCATCTGCGCCTGCGATGCCGCCTGCGCTTCGGCCACATGGGTCAGGCCACCAGAGAGTTGCTGTTGCCCGTCGCCAAGCCCCTGCACACGCGATGCAAGATAGGCCATCTGCTGCGCCAGCGGTTCGGTCATCCGCGCGGATCGTCCCGCCGCGCGCAGGGCAAGGATCAGCAGGATCACGACCAGCAACGCCAGCAAAAGACCCGCCAGCGCCAGCATCACCGCCGGATCATCCAGCGCATAGCTCTGACCGCCAAGGGTAATCATCGCCGCCCGAACAGCCGCTCGATATCGGCCAGTTTGAGTTCGACATAAGTCGGGCGCCCGTGGTTGCATTGGCCCGAATGGGGGGTGGCTTCCATCTCGCGCAGCAGCGCATTCATCTCTTCGGCGCGCATCCGGCGGCCCGAACGAATGGAACCGTGGCAAGCCACACGGCTAAGGATCGCCTCAAGCCGGGTCTGGATGCCGGTTGTTTCCCCCTGATCGGCCAGTTCATCAAGAATATCGAGGATCATGGCCCGCGCGTTGACCGTCCCCAGCAGCGCGGGCGTTTCGCGCACGGCGACGGCCCCGCCGCCGAATGGCTCTACCCCCAGACCCAACCGCGCCAGATCATCGGCATGTTCCAGCAGGCGCGCGCAATCGCCTGGAGAAAGCTCCACGATCTCGGGGATCAGCAGGGCCTGAGATGCGATGCCATTCTCGGCCATCTGGCGTTTGAGCCGCTCATAGACCAGCCGTTCATGGGCGGCGTGCTGATCCACGATCACCATGCCGGTATCGGTCTGGGCGATGATGTAATTCTCATGCACCTGCGCGCGGGCGGCCCCAAGGGGTAGCGCGGTTTCTTCGACCTCAGGGGCTGTGTCCTCGACCCGCGCGGCATATGTGCTGGCGGGCATCTCGGAAAAACCGGGGGCCTGCGCGGCATAAGACACCTGCCGCGCGGCAAGGCTGGGCCGGTCCATCTGGTAGACGCGGGCGGGCTGTCCCGGGGTGACGGGTTCCGGGCGGAACGCGCCAAGGGTGGCCGCCGCAACCGTGGTCGAGGCACGATGCCCGGCTTCGGCCAGCGCGTGACGCAGGGCGGTGACGATCAGCCCACGCGCCATGCCGGGGTCGCGAAAGCGTACCTCGGATTTGGCGGGATGGACGTTGACATCGACCATCTGCGGGTCGCAATCCAGGAACAGGGCGGCCGCCGGGTGACGGTCTCGGCTAAGGAAATCGGAATAAGCGCCGCGCAGCGCGCCGATCAACAGACGGTCCTGCACCGGGCGGCCGTTCACGAACAAGAATTGCGCCACGGAGGAGCCGCGCGAATAAGTCGGCAAGGCGGCATAGCCGGTCAGGTGAAAGCCTTCGCGTTCGGCATCGATCCGCAGCGCATTGTCGGCGAATTCTCCGCCCAGCACGCGGGCCAGTCGCCCGTGCAAGGCATCGAACAGGTCGCCGGTTTCGCCATCCGCCCGGAACAGCACCCGCCCTTCGCCCCCACCCGACACGTCGCGCAGCGTGAAACCCACGAAAGGCTCGGCCATGGCCAGCCGCTTGATCACATCGCTGATCGCCTGCTGCTCGGCCCGGTCCGAGCGCATGAACTTCAGCCGCGCGGGCGTGGCGTAGAACAGATCGCGCAGCTCGACCACCGTGCCTGCCGTCAGGGCGGCGGGTTTGACCGGGCCGATCTGCCCCCCCGCCACCGTGATCTGCGCCGCATCATGCCCGCTTGCGCGGCTTGTGATCGTCAACCGCCCCACCGCCCCCAGGGATGGAAGCGCCTCACCGCGAAAGCCGAAACTGTGGATGTTCAGAAGGTCGGATCCGTCGATCTTGGACGTGGCATGGCGCGACAGGGCCAAAGGCAGATCGTCAGGTGCCATGCCGCACCCGTCATCGGTGACACGGATCAGGGTCTTGCCTCCATCAGCAAGCGCGATATCGATCCGCCGCGCACCGGCATCCAGCGCGTTCTCCACCAGTTCCTTGACCGCAGAGGCAGGGCGTTCCACCACCTCGCCCGCCGCGATCCGATTGATCGCAGCCTCATCAAGTTGCCTGATGACGGGGCGGTTTTCGCCTATCTTGGGGTTCGGATGTGCCATGCCGCAAAACCTAGCATGGCCCGATCCGATTCGACCACCATCCAGCAGCGCCTCAGCGCAGATCAGCCACCCGTGGCCGCCTTGTACCAGGCCACGATCGCCGCGCGCTCTTCTGCTTCCATGTAGGACAGGTTCGCGGGTGGCATCGCATGGCTGATGCCCGCCTGCAGGTAGATTTCCCGCGCCGCCCCGGCGATGTGCACGGGCGTATCCAGGCGCACGCCCTTGGGCGCCCATAGCAGCCCCTCCCAGAACGGCTCGGCCGCGTGGCACATGGAACACCGCCCCATCACAATATCATGCACCTGCTCAAAGCCTTCGGCTTCGGCAAAGCGCAGGGCAGCGCCTTGCGCCTCTTCCGGGCTATCGACACGGAACATCGGCGCGGTGCTCAGCCACATGATCGCGATGAAGATCAGGACGGTCGCCGCCCAGGTCCATGTCGGGTTGCCGGTGCGGGCGTGCATCGAGTTGAAATAATGCCGGATCGTGACACCCATCAGGAACACGAGGCTGGCGATGATCCATGTATTCTCGGTGGCGAAAGCCAGCGGATAGTGGTTCGACAGCATCAGGAAAATCACCGGCAGCGTCAGGTAATTGTTATGCGTGCTGCGCTGCTTGGCGATCTTGCCGTATTTCGGATCGGGTTTGCGCCCCGCGATCAGGTCGGCCACGACGATCTTCTGGTTGGGAATGATGATGAAGAAGACATTGCCGCTCATGATCGTGGCGGTGAAAGCCCCCAGGTGCAGCATCGCGGCCCGGCCCGAGAACACGCTGGTATAGAAATAGGCCATCCCCACCAGCACCACGAACAGCGCCAGCATCAGACCCGTCTGGTTCGCATCCACGAAAACCTTGCAAAGCGTGTTGTAGACGATCCAGCCAAAGGCGAGCGAAGCAAGCGAGATCCCCACCGCCTGCCAAGTGGCCAGTTCCATCACGGTAGGGTCGATCAGATAGAATTCGGCCCCCAGGTAATAGACCAACACCAGCAGGAAAAAGCCGCTCATCCAGGTCCAGTAGCTTTGCCATTTGTGCCAGATCAGCCCGTCGGGCATGTTCGCCGGGGCCACCAGGTATTTCTGGATGTGGTAGAATCCGCCGCCATGCACCTGCCATTCCTCGCCATCGGCGCCCGAGGCCAGGTTACGGTCGCGGTGCAGCCCAAGATCCAGCGCGATGAAGTAGAAGGATGATCCGATCCAGGCAATCGCCGTGATCACGTGCAGCCAGCGCACCGCGAATTCAAGCCAGGCACCCATTGCGGCCAGATCATACATCACGCTCTCCTTCGGGCAGGGGTTTCGATCAGGCTATCGCAGCACCAACTTGTTTGTTAATCCTGCGAATGACGGGAACAGTTTCAAGCAAAGACTGATAATGGCCTATGTGAACAACATCAGAATGTTCCTGCGCGTCTTCGAATTGGGCAGCATGAGCGCGGCGGCCCGTGATCAGCGCACCTCGCCCGCCGTCGCCTCGGCCCGGATCGCGGAGCTTGAAAAACATCTGGGCGTGCGTCTGTTCAACCGCACCACCCGCGCGCTTAACCCGACGGAACACGGGCGCTTGTTCTATGACGGGGCCGCGCGCATCCTGCAGGCCATCGACGAGGCCGAAGCCGAGGTGATGGCGGCCACGCAATCACCGCGCGGCACGTTGTTCGTGGCCGCCCCGCTGGGCGTGGGGCGGCGGTTCATCGCGCCCGCGGTGCCGGGCTTCAAGCGGGACTATCCTCAGATCGACATTCGCCTGCGCCTGTCGGACCGGGTCATCGACGTAACGGGCGAAGGTCTGGATCTGGCCTTTCACCTTGGCCCGCTGACCGATAGCGATCTGAAGGTCAGGGTCATTGCCGATTGCCCGCGCGTTCTGTGCGCAGCGCCCGACTATATCGCCCGGCGCGGCATGCCGGCGGATGGGACAGCGCTTGTGCGCGACCGGCACGATTGCCTGAACCTGCGGTTTCCGGGCGCAAAGGAATTCCAGTGGACATTGCTGACGGCAGACGGACCCAAGCGGTTCGAGGTGACGGGACCGCTGGAATCCGATGATGGCGATGTCCTGACGGGCTGGGCGCTGGATGGGGCGGGAATCGTGATGAAACCAATCTTCGAAGTGGCCGAGCATCTGCGACGCGGCGCGCTGGTTCCCGTGGCCACCGCGACACCGCCCTTGCCCACGCAATTGGCCTGCCTGTCGCCCAGCCGCAAATATCGTGATCCCAAGGTGCAACGCTTCACCGAGGTAATGATCGCCCATTGCAGGGACGCGCTCGCAAGCCTTGATATCTCGTTACAACCCGACAAA
>JAJLKH010000115.1:0-31977 GCA_033839205.1 Rhodobacterales bacterium
CGGCGGGGATAGCCGCGATCCTGTATGTTTTCATGACGTTGTCTGCCTTTCCGGCCGCTGCGCAATCCTGTGAAACCCGACAGGGAAAGCGGGACGGCGCGGCGCCCCTGCCCCCGGATGGCGCCATCGCTGTCGCCCCCCGCGCGATATGGCAGGATTGGTTTGATGGCGTCAATCGCAAGACCGCGCGTGTCCGGAACAGCCGGGGCGTTGCGCCAGTTCGGCCACTGGCTTGCAGGGAAGGCCCTTGCATGGTTAACCTTTCGAAGATGTTCAAAAGCCTGCTTCCGCTGACCGCCCTTTTCGTCGGATCCGCCTTCCTGCTGTTCGCCGGGGGCCTGAATGGTCTGATCCTGCCGCTGCGCGGGCAGTTCGAGGGGTTTTCGGCCGTATCGCTGGGCCTTTTGGGAACGGGATGGGCCATAGGTTACGTGGCGGGGTGCCTGCGCACCCCGGCTCTTGTCGCCAAGGTCGGCCATGTGCGCGCCTTCGGCGTGATGTGCGCGATGGCCGCGATCACGGTCCTTCTGTCGCTGATCTTTCTGACGCCCTATGTCTGGGTGCCGCTGCGCGCGCTGTCGGGGTTCTGTTTTGCGGGCGCGGCCATGATCGTGGAAAGCTGGCTGAACGAGCGCACCGAGAGCGCGTCGCGGGGACGCGTTTTTGGCATCTACACGATGGTGAACCTGGCCGCGACGACCTGCGGGCAGATGGTTCTGACGATGGGGGATGCGCGCGGTTTCCTGTTCTTTGTCGTGGCGGCCATCTTCTATTGCATGGCGCTGCTGCCGACCGCCCTTTCTGCCACATCGACCCCGACGGCGCTTGTCAGCGTCTCGCTGGATCTGCGCGCGCTTTGGCGCAATTCGCCGATTGCCGTCTTCGCGGTGCTGATGGTCGGGATTTCCAATTCGACCTTCGGCACGCTGGCGGCGGTCTATGGGGCGCGGGTCGGGCTGAGCACCGGAGAGATCGCGCTGTTCGCCAGTATCCCGATCCTGGCCGGGGCCGCCGCGCAGGTGCCGATCGGCATGCTGTCGGATCGCAAGGACCGCAGGCTTGTGCTGATCGGGACGGCGATCGTGGCCCTTTTGGCCGATCTTGTCTTCATCTTCGGGGGCATGACGCAACCCGCGTTCCTGATTGCCAATGTGGCCGTCTTCGGTGCTGCCGTTTTCGCGATGTATCCGGTCATCGTGGCGCATGCGAATGATCACGCGGAGCCGGGATCCTTCATCCAGATCAGCGGGGGCCTGCTGCTGATTTACGGGATCGGATCCATCCTTGGGCCTACCAGCGCGGGCTTTGCCATGGCGTCCCTGGGGCCGCAGAGCCTGTTCATGACAACGGCCCTTGCCCATGTGCTGCTGCTGGGCTTTGCAATCGTTCGCCTGCGCGCAAGGGCCAGCCTGCCCAGCGATGTCAAAGGGTCCTTCCAGGTGTCTCCGATCGCGCGGGCAAGCACCCCGGAAACCGCGGCCCTTGCGACGGGCAAGCCGATGGAAGAGGGCAAGCCCGACTGATCGGGCCCGCGTCAGTTCGCGATGCGCAACCCGATCAGCGGCAAGGCCCAACCTGTCAGATCCCGCAACGCGGCGCCGGTGGCCTGATCGAAGCCTTGCACGATGGCAAGGGTGTCTGTCGATGCCGCCTGCGCGGTTGTCTGGAAGGTCCGGCTTGCGATGACGGAGGCGTCGGATTCGCGCACGAGGCGCGCGGTCAGGCGCAGTCTTGTCGTCACGCCCTGCCCTTCCGGGTTCAGTTCGGCCTGAAAGTCTGTCAGGTCCGAGATCAGGACGTAATCCGCCGCGCCGCCCAGCGGTCTGCGGCCCACGTAGCGCAGGGCGTTGGTATCCTCGAACGCGCGCAGCATCAGGTTTTGCAGCATGATCGGGGCGCTATCCGTCCAGCGCGCGCCGGGCAGGTATTGCGCCTGGAAGGGACCCGGACGGATCATGATCCGGTCGGTATCCAGCGCGCCGCTTGCGGTGGGTGTTTCAATCACCAGATCGCGGCGCACCGTGCCCCGCACCTGGATCGGTTCGGCGGGCGCGCGCAGTTCGAACGCCTCGAGCGGGGTTGTCGCATCGGTCAGGGACGACAGGGCCGAACATCCTGCAAGGCCGAGGATTGCGAGAACGGTCAGGGCCGTGCGGATCAGGGTCATCGTCTGAACTCCGGTGACTGGCGGTTGAGAAAGAAGCGGGCCGGATCACGCTGAATCTGGCGCACGAGGTTTTCGAGATTGGCGATCAGGTTGCGTGTCTCGCGGGCAAGCTGGGCATATTGGGGCAAGCCGTTGGCCGCGAAACTGCCGATCGGCGCGCTGGCATCGGCCACGATCTGCCCCAGATCTGCAAAGGTGGTGTTGGCGGTTTCAGCCGCGCGGCGCAGATCGGCGGTGATCGCGGGCAGATCGGCCGAGACGGTGGCGATGGCACCATCGAGCCGTTCCATCACCCCGCGCAGATCGGCGGTCATCGCCCCGATGTCTTCATTGATCACGCGGTCCGCCCCGGCGAAGGCGCGTTCGGCCGCGTCCAGCGTGCGCTGTCCGGTTTCGAGTGCGGCGTTGATCGCATCGAGCGTCTGGTTGGCGTTGGCGAATGTATCGGTGACCTGCGCCATGGCCAGCCTTGCATCATCGGTCAGGCCAGCCACCTGCCCTGTCGCGTCGCCGATCCGCTGACCAAGGTCGGCGATCACGCGATTGGCGGTGGCGGTGGCGGTGCGGATGTCTTCGACGATCGTGGGAAGATCCGATTGCGCGACCTTGCTGATCATGCCGACGGCGCTGTCGGCATTGGCGATCATGGTGCGCGTTTCGGCCATCAGGGCCGTGCCGTCATTGGTGATCAGGTCATCGAAGGAGGTGGCCGCGGTGTCGATCTTGTCCAAGGTCTCGACCAGGCGGGCAATCGTGGTTTCCGTGGCCTGCAAGGTCGTGCGCGCCTCTGTCAGGCGGGCGGTGGCTTCGGCGCCGGTTGTCTTGAAGGTGGCGATCATGTCGCGCGTGTCGGCGACCAGCACCTCGGTCTGTTCGCGCAGCAGTTTCGTCGTTGCGGTCAGGTCCTGCACGATCACGGGCAATTCGCCGGTCATGAAAACCTCGGCCGCATCAAGGGCCACGCGCCCGCTGGCCAGCGCCGCATCCCCGACATCCAGCGAGGAAATCAGCCGCTGCGAGAGGGCCGTGAAGGCATCCAGTGTCGTGTCCACATTGCCAAGTGTCACCTCGACCGCGCCGATCACGGGCTCAAGCTGTCCGGTGAAACTGGCGATATCGACCGAGGCGCTGGCGATGGTCTGGCTGACCACGGCGAAATCGGCCAGCGCCTGGCTCAGCTCTCCCGAGGACTGGGCGAGGTTGTCCAGAATGTCCTGCACCTTTTGCTGGTTCTGCTCGTTCAGGATCTCGCCGATCTTCTGCATGACGGCCAGCGCTTCGGCCACGATTTCGGGGGCGTCTTCGGTGATGCTTTGCAGCACCGAGCGACCCGCGGTGATTTCAGGGATGGTTTCATCGTCGCGCAGCAAGGGCGCCTGCGGGTCGCCCGCGCTGATCCCGACATAAGACACGCCCGTCACACCCATCGATTCAATCGTGGCGATGCTGTCGGTGCGCACCGGCGTGTCGCCTGCCACCTCGAGACGGGCCATGACCGTGCCGTCCAGATCAGGCGAGAGGCGCACGTCGACCACCTGCCCCACGGGCAACCCGGCAAAGCGCACTTCGGAGGCGCGTGAGAGGCCCGAGACAGAGGTGAAGCGCACATCGTAATAGGCGAACTGGCGGTCCAGTTCGAACCGGGCGAACCACAACAGGAACGCCAGCAACCCGAAGAACCCCGCCAAGGCGAAGGCCCCGATCAACACGTAATTTGCGCGTGTTTCCATGGTTTCAATCGTTCCTGTCCTTGGCCGCCATGGCGGCGCGTGCGCGGGGGCCGTGAAAATATTCGTGCACCCAGGGGTGATCCACCTTCAGCATGTCCTGCATCGTGCCTGTCACCAGCACGCGCTTTTCCGCCAAAACGGCAATCCGGTCACAGGTTGCATGCAGCGTATCAAGATCGTGGGTCACGAGAAACACCGTCAGCCCCAATTGGCGCGACAGGCCCTTGATCAGGGCATCAAAAGCCGACGCGCCGATGGGATCAAGGCCGGCTGTCGGTTCGTCCAGAAAGACGATCTCGGGGTCAAGTGCGAGGGCGCGGGCCAAGCCCGCGCGCTTGCGCATCCCGCCGGACAATTCGGAGGGGTATTTGTCGCCCGCAGACCAGGCCAGACCTGACATCGAGATCTTGAGATCGGCCAGGGCGCGGCGCAGATCGGGCGTCAGACCGTCGATGGCGCGCATCGGCACCTCGATATTCTCGCGCACCGTCAGGGATGAAAACAGCGCACCGTCCTGAAACATGACGCCGGTGCGCCGGTCGATCATAGCGCGTTCGTCCTCGTTCGCGGCAAGGGCATCCTGACCGAACAGGAACACGCTGCCGGCGCGCGGGCGCAGCAGGCCCACGATCGTGCGCAGCAAGACGGACTTGCCGGTACCCGAACCACCGACCACGCCCAGCACCTCGCCGCGCCAGACATCCAGATCAAGGTTGTCATGCACGACCTGCGCGCCAAACTGGTTGCGGATGCCCCGCAGGGAGATAATCGGTTCGGTTTCCATCACAGCTCCATCTGGGCGAAGAAAATGGAAAACAGCGCATCGGCCACGATCACCGCGAAGATGGCGGTGACGACCGCGTTGGAGGTCATCCGCCCCAGCGATTCCGCGTTGTTGCCCACCTTCATGCCGGCATGGCATCCGACGACCCCGATGATCACCGCAAAGACGGGCGCCTTGACCATGCCCACGATCACATGGCTGATGCCCGTCCCTTCGACCAAGCGCGTGCGGAACATCGCCGGGGAAATCCCCAGTTCGATCCAGGACATGATGGCGCCGCCCAGAAGGCCCATCACATTGGCGATCAGCCCGAGGATCGGCAGCATCAGCAGCAGCGCAAGGATGCGTGGCACGAAGAGGGCCATGGCCGGGTCGATGCCCAGTGTGCGCATGGCGTCGATTTCCTCGCGCATTTTCATCGAGCCGATGGCGGCGGTAAAGGCGGATGCGGTACGACCGGCCACGATGATCGAGGTCAGCAGGATGCCAAGTTCGCGCAGGATCGAGATGGCGATCAGGTCGACGACAAAGACCTCGGCGCCGAACTGCCGCAGTTGCGCCGACCCCTGAAAGGCCAGCACCACCCCGATCAGGAACGCCATCAGGGATACGATGGGCACGGCGCGCAACCCCACCTCCTGGCAGTGATGCACCAGCGCGGTCAGGCGGAATTCGCGCGGGTGCAGGAGGGCACGGCCAAGGCGGGACAGGAAAAGGCCAAGATAGCCGGTCAGCTCCATCAGGAAGGTCGCCCCGCCCGCCACCGCACGGCCGACCGTGGCAAGCCTCTGGGACAGGGTCGGCGGCGTGACCTGCGTTACGGGGATGTCGGGCCAGGCATCCGCGACCGTCTTCAGCAGATCCAGCTGCTGCGGATTGGCACCGTCGATAGCGGCCATGGCCCCGGCATCGGCCATGCGTTTTTGCAGCGCCACGATTGCCCAGGCCCCGGCCGTATCCAGCCTTGTCACCGCGGACAGATCAAGGCGGGTTGGTCGCGCAGGCAGACTGCGCAACGCCGCATCGAGCTGTGACAGGGTCTGCACGCTCAGGCTGCCGGCAAGGCTGACGTGCGCGCCGTCACCCTGTTCGCTGACCTCGATCTGAAAAAGACTGGATGCGGCGTTGAGCAAGAAAGCTTTCCCGTATCCAAGCGCTGGCAGAGCCGTCACACGCTCGCAGGCTTGGGCGACGGGGCTTGCGTGGGACAACCGCCTTGCACAAGCCCGTAGCGATACGCCAAAACGCTTGCCTTTCCGCATCGGGACAGGGTTGGTCCACCCGCGGGACAATGTCCATTTACCGCACTATCCCATGATCCTAACCTTATCTTCCGGGTCCCGCCAGTCTTGCGACGGCGCGCAATCCATTACGCGGGCAATCGCCTTCTCTTTCGACTTCTTTTGTATTGTGATCTAAAATGGGGGCGACAGGAGATTTACATGAAGTTTCGCTTCCCCATCGTCATCATCGACGAAGACTACCGTTCCGAAAACACATCGGGGCTGGGTATCCGTGCCCTGGCACAGGCCATTGAAAACGAGGGCTTCGAGGTTCTGGGCGTGACAAGCTATGGCGATCTGTCCCAGTTCGCGCAGCAGCAGTCGCGCGCCAGCGCGTTTCTTCTGTCGATCGACGACGAGGAATTCAGCCCCGGTCCCGATCTTGATCCGGTCGTTCTGAACCTGCGCAGTTTCATCGAGGAAGTGCGCTGGAAGAACGCGGATGTGCCGATCTATGTCTATGGCGAGACCAAGACCAGCCGGCATCTGCCCAACGACATCCTGCGCGAGTTGCACGGTTTCATCCACATGTTCGAGGACACGCCCGAATTCGTGGCGCGTCACATCATCCGCGAGGCGAAAAGCTATCTGGAAGGCATCCAGCCGCCATTCTTCAAGGCGCTGCTGGATTACGCCGAGGACGGTTCCTATTCCTGGCATTGTCCGGGGCATTCGGGGGGCGTTGCCTTTCTGAAAAGCCCGATCGGGCAGATGTATCACCAGTTCTACGGTGAAAACATGCTGCGCGCGGATGTCTGCAACTCGGTCGAGGAACTGGGCCAGTTGCTGGATCACAACGGCGCAATCGGCGCGTCCGAGCGCAATGCCGCCCGCATCTTCAATGCCGATCACTGCTTTTTCGTGACCAATGGCACCTCGACCTCGAACAAGATGGTCTGGCATCACACGGTGGCACCGGATGACGTGGTCGTGGTGGATCGGAACTGTCACAAGTCGATCCTGCACAGTATCATCATGACGGGGGCGATCCCTGTCTTCCTGAAACCGACGCGCAATCATTTCGGCATCATCGGACCGATCCCGCAGTCGGAATTCGAGGTGAGCGCGATCAAGGAAAAGATCCGCGCCAATCCGCTGCTGGACGGGGTGGATCCCGAGACGGTCAAGCCCTGCATCATGTCGCTGACACAGTCGACCTATGACGGCGTTCTTTACAATACCGAGAAGGTCAAATCGATGCTGGACGGCTACGTGGCGAACCTGCATTTCGACGAGGCCTGGTTGCCCCATGCGGCGTTTCACCCGTTCTATGGCAGTTTCCACGCGATGGGCCGCAAGCGCGAGCGCCCCATGCATTCGGTGACCTATTCGACCCAGTCGGTTCACAAGCTGCTGGCGGGCATCAGCCAGGCCAGCCATGTTCTGGTGCAGGACAGCCGCGATACCAAGCTGGATCGCCACCTGTTCAACGAAGCCTACTTGATGCACAGCAGCACAAGCCCGCAATACAGCATCATCGCAAGCTGTGACGTGGCCGCCGCGATGATGGAGCCGCCGGGCGGCACCGCCCTGGTCGAGGAAAGCATCGCAGAGGCGATGGATTTCCGCCGCGCGATGCGCAAGGTCGATCAGGACTATGGCCCTGACGACTGGTGGTTCCAGGTCTGGGGCCCCGACGCGCCGGAGGATGAGGGGATCGGGCGCACGGAGCGCTGGATCCTGAAGAAGACGGATGCCGATGGCGTGCAGCCGTCGGATGGCGAGGATTCATGGCATGGGTTCGGGGACATGGAACCCGGCTTCAACATGCTGGATCCGATCAAGGCGACGATCGTCACGCCGGGCCTGAACCTTGACGGGCGTTTCGAGGGTACGGGCATTCCCGCGTCCATCGTGACGAAATACCTGACCGAACATGGCATCGTGGTGGAAAAGACCGGGCTTTACAGCTTTTTCATCATGTTCACGATCGGCATCACCAAGGGGCGCTGGAACACGCTTCTGACCGAGTTGCAGCAGTTCAAGGATGATTACGACCGGAACCAGCCGATGTGGCGGGTGATGCCCGAGTTCTGCGCGAAACATCCGCGTTATGAACACATGGGGCTGCGCGACCTGTGCCAGCATGTTCACACGCTTTATGCGAAACATGACGTGGCGATCCTGTCGACCGAGATCTACCTGAGCGACCACATGCCCGCGATGAAGCCAAGCGACGCCTTCGCGCAGATCGCGCGCCGGACGACGCAACGGGTTCCGATCGACGATCTGGAAGGCCGGATCACGACCAGCCTGATTACCCCCTACCCGCCGGGTATCCCGCTGCTTATTCCGGGCGAGGTGTTCAACAGGAAGATCGTGGAATACCTCAAGTTCAACCGCGCCTTTGCCCGCGAATGCCCCGGCTTCGAGACGGATATCCACGGGTTGGTCCAGGAAACCGGACCCGATGGGGTGGTGGGCTATTTCGCGGATTGCGTGGCGGTCTGATCCCGCCTGGCGCTGCGGATCCAGGGCACAAGCCCGGCCAGAAACATCAAGCCCGCGCGATGCAAGCGCGGGCTTTTCCTTTTTCAGCGGGCGGGAACCACCGTGAGGCTTGAGGCCGATCTGATACCGCCGATCCCGGTCATGCGCACCGCAGGACCCGTTCGTGTGAGGCCCGGCCAGGCCTGGGTCAGGGCGATCAGACCTTCCTCGAGTTCGGCACGGGCCAGCGCCTCGCCCAGACAGCGGTGCGGTCCGCCACCGAACACAAGATGCAGGCGCGGATGATCGGTGCGGTTTATGTCGAAACGATCGGGGTCGGCATAAAGCGTCTCGTCGCGCATCGCCGACATCATCGAGAGCGAGAGCACGCGGTAGGCAGGGATCACCACGCCCGAAGCCTCGATCGGTTCAAGGGTAAATACCGGGATCGAGCCGATGGAGGGTTCGAAGCGCAGGCCTTCGGCTACGGCGCCGGCGGCCAAGTCGGGATCGGCGCAGACCTGATCCCACTGGTCGCGATGATCCAGCAGCAGCGAGATCAGCACCGTCATCGCCGCGCGGGTCGTATCAGCCCCACCGATGATCACGGTAACGATCTGGGTAATGATCTCGGTCGGGGAGAGGTCGCCTTCGGCATCGACACGGGCGACATAGGCACTGAGGAAATCGTCGCGGGGATTGGCGCGGCTGTCCGACAAAAGCCGGTCCACATAGGCGTGCAACTCGGCGGCGGCATCATGGATATCGTCGAATTCCTCGGGCAGCGTACCGAAGGCCAGTCCCTTGGTCATGCGGTAGACGAGGCTGGTGAACTCGGGCACATCGGCTTCGGGGGCGCCCAGGATTTCGGCAATGGTGCGCGCGGGCAGTTGCGCCGCAAAGCTGTCGCGCAAATCCAGCGCCTTACCCGGAGTCCAGTCAGCCACGAGCCTGTGCGCTGCGCGACGGATCGACGGGCGCAAGCTGTTCATCAGCGGATAGGCGAAGGCGCGGGCCAGTGGCGTGCGGCGCCGCACATGATCGCGGCCATGCGACAGCAGCAGCGTCTCGCGCGCCCAGTCGAGGAAGGGACCTTCGGCAACACCAGCCGCCTGCATGCCTTCGACACCGATCTGGCGGATCCGAGGGTCACCGAACATCCGCTGCACATCCGCCGCGCGCAGCATCATGGCCGATCCATCGCTGAAGCCGGCGACAGGCCCCAGCGACCGCGCGATACGGAACATGCCGTGGGGGTCGGCCATCAGCGCCTTGAAGGGCATCCTGACAAGGCCGCTATCCTCGATCAGATAGGGCTGGTCAGTGCTGCCATCCACTTTTGGCGGGGACTCCGTCTGCATTGGCCGCTCCTCCGGGCGGGTTGTACCCAAGCCGCCGACTCTGGCCTGTCAGGCTGTCGCATGACTTGCCCATAGTCAAACCCTACATCGCCACAGCCCGCTATTGCCCTTGCGTCGCCTATATCGGTGAGACGTTGAAGCCGGCCTTGACCGGATCAGGCCGTCGGGCCTTTCGGGTCGTAGAATTCCGAGTTCTGCGCGCGCACCGCAAGCCACCAGCCCGACTGCTGCGGCCAGGTGGTGAAATCCACGTCATGCCCCAGGGCCTGGGCCGCATGAAGCGCCCACATCGGATCGACAAGGGCTTCGCGCGCGATGGCGATCAGATCGGCCTGCCCGTTTGCCAGGATAGCCTCGGCCTGTTCGGGATGCGTGATGAGGCCAACGGCGATCGTCGGAATGCCGGCCGCCTGCCGGACACGTTCGGCATAGGGCACCTGAAAGCCGGGTTGGCGTTTGGCGCCGCGCGCCGATGTTGCACCGCCCGCAATGCCGCCCGAGGAACAATCCACGATATCGACACCTGCATCCTTGAGCGCCATCGACAGGGCGACCGTATCCTCCAGTTGCCAGCCATCGGGCATGCCGTCGACGGCCGAAGTGCGGAAAGCGAGCGGAATGTCGTCGGGCATGGCGGCGCGCACGGCTTGCGCGATCTCAACCGCCAGACGCATGCGGCCTTGCAGGTCGCCGCCATAGGCATCCGTGCGCCGGTTCGAGACCGGCGACAGGAAGCTGTGGACCAGGTAGCCATGCGCGCCGTGGATCTCGATCAGCTTGTAGCCTGCCGCCAATGCGCGGCGGGTCGCGGCCACGTAATCCGCAATCAAGGTCTGGATATCCGCCACGGTCATTTCCTGCGGGACCGGCCATCCATCGGCCACCGGGATCGCAGAGGGCGCGACCGGCGTCCAGGGCATGTCACCGCGCGCGAAATCCTCGGCGTTCAGCGGGCCATTGCCGAACCAGGGCCGCTGCATGCTGGCTTTGCGACCGGCGTGGCCCAGCTGGATTGCGGGAACTGCGCCGTGGCGCGACACGAATTGCGCGATGCGGGCATGGCCGGGGATCTGGCTGTCATCCCACAGGCCGGGGCAACCATGGGTGATGCGCCCCTGTTTCTGAACGGCCGTTGCCTCGGTAAACACGATCCCGGCCCCGCCGATGGCGAAACGTCCCAGGTTCACCAGGTGCCAATCCTCCAGATGACCGTCATGGGCCGTATACTGGCACATCGGCGATATCACGACGCGATTGCGCGCAACCACGCCGCGCATCTGGAAGCTTTGGAAAAGAAGCGGTGCTGTGGGCATCTGGTTTGTCCTGCATGAGTGTCATCTGTCGCGCCCGTCCGGACGCCCTGCCGGCAGATGTTGCCGAGAACGGCGGGAAGTTCAACCTGTCGCCGCGCGCCGCAGTTCGCACAGCCGCGCCCGGACATCCGTTGACCGGCGCCAGTCACGCAAGCCCGAGATTGAAGCAGGCGACCCTGTCGGATAGACCAGAAGGCGCATGCATTCCGCGAAAGGACCAACATGCCGACCCCCAAACGCAAAGTTATCATCTCCTGCGCCGTGACAGGCGCCATCCACACGCCCAGCATGTCGCCGCATCTGCCCGTCACGCCCGCGCAGATCATCCAGCACAGCCTGGACGCGGCCGAAGCCGGGGCGACAATCCTGCACCTGCATGCAAGGGACCCGGAAACCGGTCGCCCCACGCAAGACCCGGACGCGTTTCGCGCGTTCCTGCCGCAACTCAAGCAGGCCACGGGCGCGGTGCTGAACCTGACGACCGGTGGCAGCCCGCACATGACCGTCGAAGAGCGGATGCGCCCCGCGGCAGAGCTGAAGCCCGAGGTGGCATCGCTCAACATGGGGTCGATGAATTTCGGGCTTTATCCGATGCTGGACCGGTTCAAGGAGTTTCAGCACGACTGGGAGCGGCAGCATCTGGAGGCCAGCCGCGACCTGGTGTTCAAGAATACCTTTGCGGATATCGAGCACATCCTGAAGATCGGGAATGCCAATGGCACGCGGTTCGAATTCGAATGCTATGACACCAGCCATCTTTATAACCTGGCGCATTTCGTCGATCGGGGGTTGGTGAAGGCCCCGTTCCTGGTGCAGACCGTGTTCGGCCTGCTGGGTGGCATCGGCGCGCATCCCGAGGACGTGGCCCATATGAAGCGCACCGCCGACCGGCTGTTCGGTGATGCCTATGTCTGGTCGGTGCTGGGGGCGGGGCGCAACCAGATGGCGGTCATCGCCCAAGCCGCGGCGCAGGGTGGCAATGTGCGCGTGGGGCTTGAGGATTCGCTGTGGATCGCGCCCGGCAAGCTGGCCGAAAGCAACGCGGACCAGGTGCGCAAGGCGCGCGAGATCCTGTCCGGCCTCAGTCTTGAGGTGGCCACACCCGACGAGGCGCGCGAGATGCTTGGCCTGAAGGGGGCCGCGAACGTGGCGTTCTGAGGCATGAGGGGCCTTTGGCGGGACCCTTCAAGCGCGTGTCATGCGCGACGGGCGACCATGTCGATCTCGACCAAGGCACCGACCGCAAGGCCGGTGACCCCGATGCAGGTGCGCGCCGGTAGCTTGCCCTCTTCGAAATAGCTTTTGTAGGTTGCGTTCATCGGTTCGTAATCGCGGTCGAAATGGGTAAGATAGACCCGCGCCTGCGCCACGTTCTTCAAGCTCAGCCCCATGCCTTCAAGCACCAGGATCAGGTTGTCCATCACGCGGCGTGTCTGCGCCTCGACGCCGTCAGGCAGGGGGCGATCCGGTTCACCGGGCCAAGTCGGCATCTGGCCGGTCAGAAACACCCAGCCATCGACCTCGGAGGCATGGGAGAAGGTGGCAACGGGCCGGGGTGCGCCGTCGATCATGTGGAATGTGGGATAGGGCACGTGGTTCTCCGTTTGCTGGGCGCGGTTGTCGCGCGTTGTCGCGGCCACATGGCCATGGATTGTGACCGCGGGCAATCGAAACGGGTGCGGAAGGGTGCCGCGTGCAGGATGCAAAGGCGTCTCAAGGGGTAGGCAACTGCGCGGTGCCGAAAAAATCCGCATTGCCTATAGCAGAGGGCGAAGGTCCGCCGGGGTTTCCGTGGCGCGCTGATAGCGGGCCGCCAGTGTGAATATCGATGCTTCGTCATGACTGGGGGCCACGATCTGCAAGCCCACCGGCAGTCCATCATCCGTCATACCGACCGGAAGCGAGGCAGCGGGTTGCCCTGTCAGGTTGAACGGATACGTGAAGGTGGCCCAGGAGACGATGCTATGGTCATCGTAGCCGGGGGGCACGTCGCGGCCCACGTCGAAGGCTGCGACCGGCAAGGTCGGGGTCAGAAGCAGGTCGTAATCCTCGAAGAAACGGCGCATCCTTTCGCGGAACGCATAGCGTTCGAACACCTTGCGATAATAGCTGTCCATGTCCTGCGATACGGCGATTTTCAGGACCTCCAGAACCGCGGGGTCCAGCGTTTCGGGCGCATCAATCAAGACCTGGCGCAGCTTGGTGCCGACGCCTGCATAGAATTCGGCCGCCCACAGATCGACCGGGTCATCCATCACATGCTCGACAAGGTCCACCTCGACGCCCATTTCGGCGATCGCGGCGACGGCCTTGGCGGTGATCCGCTGCACCTCGGGATCGACGCGGCCATAGCCGAGCGTCGGGCTCCAGGCGACGCGCAGGGGGCGCGGATCGCGCATCGCGGCATCCAGATCGGCCAATGCCCCCGCGACCGTCGCCGGATCGCGGCGATCATAACCGGCGATGACAGACAGCACGGTCGCCGCGTCCTGAACATTGCGCGTCAAGGGACCGACATGTGCCAGCGTCGGCGTTGCCGAGGTTGGATAGACAGGGACACGGCCGAATTGAGCCTTGATCCCGAAGAGGCCACAGAGCGAAGCGGGAATGCGGATCGAGCCACCGCCGTCGGTGCCGATTGCATAAGGCACGAGGCCAGCCGCCACCATGGCGGCCGCACCGCAGCTTGATCCGCCCGGGGTCTTTGAAAGGTTCCAGGGGTTGCGCGTGATCCCCGTCAACGGGCTGTCGCCGACGGCTTTGCAGCCGAATTCGCTTGTGGTGGATTTGCCAAGGATCACGGCGCCGGCCTTGCGCAAACGCGCCACGGATGGGGCATCCTGCGCCATGGGTGCGGCTGGGGTGCTGCGCGAGCCGAAGCGTTGCGGCATGTCCTGCACGGCAACCAGATCCTTGATGGAGGTGGGAATGCCATCCAGCTTGCCCAGCCTTTCGCCGCGCCGGATACGTTCTTCACTTGCCCGGGCACTTGCCCGCGCGGCATCGAAATCGACATGGCAGAACATGTTGAGCCGGGGTTCCAGTGTTTCATAGCGGGCGATCACCGCGTCGAGCAGATCGGTCGCGGAAAAGGCCTTGCGGTTCAGGCCTTCGCTCAAGTCTTCAAGGCTGTTGAAACTGAAATCGGACATGATCACCCCCGGATCCGGCAAGACCCGATGATAGGCAGGTTCGGTTCCGGCGAACAACGCAAACCTGTGCACACCGGTGCAAACCCGTCGGCTTCAGCCACTCGGGGCCGTCGCGCAAGGGGTGGCAGGTCGATCAGGATGGCCCGGTGGCCGCTGCCAGATGTATCTGCCGCACAAGGGCCTCGATGGCGGGATCGGGTTCGTCCCGGTTGGGCAAGAGCAAGCCATAGCGGCCCATGAACCCGTCGAGTTGAACCGCAACCTCGGCGATCAGGCCGGTTTCGATGTAGAACCTTGCCACGGATCGGGGGAGCACAGCCAGCAGGTCGCTGCGGCTGATCATGATGGTCGTCATCAACATGGACGCGGTTTCCAGCCTGTTGACCGGCAAAGGCAGACCCGCACGCGCGAAGGCAAGTTCGATCGAGGTGCGCATCGGGCTGGGTCTTGGCTGCAATATCCATTCAAAGCTTTGCAGGGTGTCCAGCGAGAGATCGGTCTTGCCGATCAGGGGGTGATGGGCGGCCGCGACGATTGACAACTCTTCAAGCCAAAGCGGCTCGAAGCGGATATTGCCCATGTCCAGATGTTCGACAGGCCGGCCAAGGGCCAGATCAAGCTGACCCTCGTTCATCGCGGCAATCAGGTTATCCGAAGTGGACACGGTCAGATTGACCAGCGGCCCGGCCCCATCGGCCATCACTGTCGAAAAGACCCGGGTCAGGACATCGGGCACGGCCTCCATGATCGCGCCCAGCCGGACGGTGCCAAGATCGCCGCGCATCATGGCGTCGACCTGCGATTTCAGCCGCGCGGTTTCCGACAGGATGGTGCGGGCATGGCGGGCGACGGCCGCGCCGAAGGTCGTCGGCTCCATGCCCTTGCCGGTGCGGTGAAACAGATCAACGCCCAGCGTGCGTTCCACCTCCTTGAGAAGCTTGGTGGCCCCCGGTTGCGACAGGTTCAGATCGCGGGCCGAGTTATGGAGATTGCGGGTGTCTACCAGGCTGGCCACCAACGCCAATTGCTTGAACCGCAGGCGCGACAGGGTCGCCATGTCAAAGCCGCTCTGCACGCTGAATGTCCTTCGCATTGCCGGGCGCCACGGATCTTTCCAATCCGGGTCGTGTGCCCCTGTCGCGCAGTCTAGCATTCTCATCGGTCGGGATTCGAGCCTTAACTTGGTCGATGAAAGCAGCGACCCGGCCCCATACGGAACCGGATCCTGTCAGTGTCCCCAGCGCAAGACCAGTGGATCGAGCGGGCGCAGCAGGCTGATCAGCCGGTTGCGGATATCGGGGTGCAACGGCTCGATCGGATGGCGGCAGTATTCGGAACGGATCACGCCGCCTTCGACCATCGCCGCCTTGCAGGCACGCCAGCCGCATTGGCGGTTTTCATGGTTCACCGCCGGCAGGATGCGCGCGTAATGCGCTACCGCCGCGTCGATCCGGCCTGCGTGATATTCGGTGATCACCGGCTTGATCTGATCGACGATCATGCCCGATGTCATCGACCCGGTCGCGCCCGCGTCCAGATCGGCCAGCAGGGTGATCGCCTCTTCACCGTCAAAGGGGCCTTCGATGGCGGCGCCACCCTCGGCGATCAGGGCGCGCAGCTTGTTGGCGGCCTGCGGCACTTCGATCTTGAAGAGTTTCACCATCTCGATCTCGCGCGCCATCCTGACCAGCAAGGGCACAGGCAGATCGACACCGGACATGGGGGCGTCCTGGATCATGATCGGGATGCCCACCTCGCCTACGGTCTGAAACTGCTCAAAGGTCTGTTTGGGCGAACCTTTGAGGACAGCCCCGTGATAGGGCGGCATCATCATCACGATATCGGCGCCGAGCTCCTTGGCGAAGCGCGCCCGTTCCACCGCGATCCGGGTCGCGAAATGGCTGATGGTGACGATCACCGGCACACGGCCAGCCACATGTTCGAGGCACAGGCGCGTCAGCATCGCGCGCTCGTCATCCGCGATCAGGAACTGTTCCGAGAAATTGGCAAGGATACAGATCCCGTCGGCGCCCTGATCGATCAGGCAGTCAAGAACGCGGCGCATCCCTTCGGTGTCGATGCTGCCATCATCGTGAAAGGGCGTTGGCGCGACGGGCCAGATTCCGGAGTATGTGGTCATGGCGGGGGTCATTCCGTGATCTCGAAATGATGCAAATGCGTGTCGGTTATCGTGATCCCAAGCCCTGGGCGGGTTTCATCCAGATCAATAAAACCATCCACCGCATCGGGATCTCCCTCGAAGATGTAATAGAACAGCTCGTTCCCGACCTCGACATCGAAGACGGGGAAGTATTCGCTGATCGGGCAGTTCACGTTCGCCATGGTCAGGTGGTAATTGTGCATCTGCCCGGCATGGGGGATGACGGGCACCTGGAACGCCTCGGCGATCGCGTTGATCTTTTGTGCCGCCGTGATGCCGCCAACGCGGTTGGTGTCATATTGCATCACGCTGACCGCGCCCGAGCGGATCAGATCTGCGCAACCGATGACCGAGAATTCATGCTCGCCGCCCGAGATCGGCACGATGTTCATCGCGTTCAGTTCGCGGTAGCCGTTCACGTCATCGGCGATGACAGGCTCTTCCAGCCAGCGGGGTTCATACTTGGCCAGCTTAGGCAACATGCGCTTGGCGTAATCGAGGTTCCAGCCCATGTAGCATTCCAGCATGATGTCGCGATCCCAGCCGATCACCTCGCGCACGGCCTCGACCCGTTTGAGGTTTTCACGCATGCCGGCCATGCCATCCTTGGGGCCATAGCCGAACCGGGTCTTGAACCCCTGGTAGCCTGCGTCCACGGCTTCTTGCGCTTCACGCTGCATCTCTTCGATCGAGGCAGCGTAGAGCTTGGAATAGTAGACCGGGATCTTTTCCTTGGTGCGCCCACCCAGAAGCTTGAAGACCGGCTTGCCCGTGAGCTTGCCCATCAGGTCCCAGATCGCGATGTCGATGGCGGAAATCGCGGTCATCCCGATGCCCTTGCGGCCCCAGGCATGGCTACGGCGATACATCTTTTCCCAGATATAGGCGTAATCGAACGGGTCTTCGCCGATTACCAGCGGGGCGAACCAATCGTCGATGGCCTTCTTGACCACGGTGGGGGCAAGGGCCGCGTTGCCGATGCCGATGGTGCCGTCTTCGGTTTCCACTTCGCAGGTCAGCCACTGGTGGAACCGGAAGGATGACATGGCATCCCCCTTGATCCACAAGGCGTCAGAGGCGTTGGTGCAGAAATTCCCCTGCGGCGGCACGGTCGGGCCGGTCCAGTTCCAGACGCGGGTGCGAACAGATTTGATCTTCATGGGTCAGTCCACTTGTTATGTTGATTTGAAAGAACGGGCGCGACGCCCCATGGTGCTGGCGATGGTCCATGCCGCCCGCATCGGTCCGACATGGGCCTTGCCCTGGCCGCGAATATCGAAGGCGGTGCCATGCGCCGGGGTGGTGATGGGCACAGGCAGACCGCCCTGCACGGTGACACCCTGCCAGAAGCCCAGCAGTTTGATCGCGATCTGGCCCTGGTCGTGGTAAAGCGTCACGATGGCATCCAGTTCCTTGGCCACCGCCTTGAGAAAGATGGTGTCCGAGGGATATGGCCCTTCGACCGGCAGCCCCATGGCGCGGGCGCGTTCGACAGCGGGGCCGATGATCGTGATCTCTTCGGTGCCGAAATTGCCGTTGTCGCCATTGTGCGGGTTCAGCCCGCAGACACCGATCCGGGGGTTTTCATGCCCCGCCTCGCGCAGTGCTGCATGGATCAGGCGCGCGGCCTCGATGATCTTGTCCTCGGTGATCAGGTCGGCCACATCGCGCAGCGCGACATGGCTGGTGACGCGGCTGGTCCAGAGGCCTTCCATCACGTTGATTTCGGACACGGTACCGTTGTGACCCAGACGGTCGGCGAACCAGTGCAACTCGTCCGACTGGGTCATGCCAGCCGCATGCAGCGACGCCTTGTTGAGCGGGGCGAAGACCAGAGCATCGGCCTGGCCGCGTGCGACCATGTCCAGACCATACCCAAGCGTATCGAGACAGTGCTGCCCGCCTTCCGCGGTGGCTTCGGCCCGCGCCCATCCACCCTTGGGTGCGGCGCGGCCCTTGGCCATGAACAGCGGCAGATCGGGGGTTTCACCCAAAGCCGCAGGATCCGTGATACGACGATACGGGAAATCCGCACCTGCGATTGTCATGCCGTCCTGCAACTCGGCCTCATCCCCGAGGATCAGGATATGGGCCATGTCGCGCGCTTCGGGATCAGCCAGAAGCCTGGCCACCAGTTCGGACCCGATCCCGGCAGGATCGCCCAGGGTCAGGATCAGGCGAGGTTTGGGATCGGTCATTGCAGATACTCCGTCAGGCCCAGCGAGACAAAGGGCACGTAGGTGACCAGCAGCAGGATGAAGGCCAGCACCGCGATGAAAGGCAGGTTGGTGCGGGTGGTTTCCCAGATGCCGGCCTTGGCGATGGAACAGGCCGTGATCAGCACCGAGGCCACTGGCGGGGTCTGCTGGCCGATAGCAAGGTTCAGGGTCACGATGATGCCGAAGTGGATGGGGTCGATCCCCACCTCGCGCACCAGCGGCAGCACGATGGGCACGACAAGGATGATCGCCGCCGCCCCGTGCAGGAACATGCCCAGCACGAACAGCAACAGGTTCAGAAGCGCAAGCACCACCCAGGGGTTCGTCGTGAATTCGGTGATCTGCGCGGCCAGTTGCTGCGGCACCTGCGCCTGGGTCAGAAACAGACCGAGGGCTGCAGATGTGGCCACAAGGAACATCACGACACCGGTCTGGCTGATACCGTCCAGCATGACGCGGCGCAGGCGGCGCACATCGAGGTCACGGTAGATGAAGAGACCGATCACCAGGGCCGCCAGAACCGCCAGGCCTGCGCCTTCGGTTGCGGTGACAATACCCGAGAAGATACCGCCCAGGATGATGACGGGCATGGTCAGCGCCCAGAACGCCTCGCGGAAGGTGCGCCAGACATTGCACAGGTCAAAGCGTTCGTCACGCGGCAGGTTGTATCGGACGGCCAGAAGGTAGGTCACCACCATCAGAAGGAAGCCGCCCAGAACCCCCGGCACGATACCGGCGACAAAGAGCTTGAGCACCGAGACCTCGGCGATGGCACCATAAAGGATCATCGGGATCGAGGGCGGAATGATGATCGCGAGCGAGGCGGAGGATGAGGTGATCGCCGCTGCCATGGTGCGGGAATACCCACGCTTCTTCATCTCGGGGATCAGCACGGTGCCGGTGGCCGCGACATCGGCCACGGCAGAGCCCGATATTTCGGCAAAGACCATCGACACGCCGATATTGACCATGCCCAGACCACCGCGCACGAAACCGATCAGAGCGGTGACAAAATTGATGAGGCGCACGGAAATGCCCGAGGTGTTCATCAGGTTGCCCGCAAGGATGAACAGCGGAATGGCAATCAGCGGAAAGGAGGTGGCGCCGGTATAAAGCGCGATCGCCACATCATAGAGGCTGGAAGTGCCCGAGGTCATGAGGAAGCCCCCGACGGCGACCAGGCCGATGGCCACGGCGATGGGCACGTTGATCATGATGAGCGTGATCAGCGCCATGGTGGTCAGAAGAAGGATCATCTGGACTTGTCCTTGTCTTGCCGGATCTCGGCCTCGGCTTCGGCGATGGCATGGGCAATCTCGGCGTGTTCGGCGTCGATGCCTGCGGCTGCGTCGCGCAGGGCACGCGGCAAGGTCAGAAGGGTGCCGATGATCATGAGGACTGCCGTCAGCGGGATGACCGCCTGCACGATGTCGAGGGTCAGCCAAGGCAGGCTGAGCAGCGAGTCATAGGCCGCGACGGCCAGCACATGGTATCCGAACCATGCGATCAGCACGAAGAAGGTCAGTACAAGACCTTCGGACAGCAGCGTGAGGGCCACGGCAAACCGGCGCGGCAGTGCGGTGACCAGACCACCAAACCCCATATGCGCCCGCATGAACACGGCATAGGTTGCGCCGAAATAGGTCAGCCAGGCGAGCAGAACGCTGGCCATTTCATCGTACCAGCTGGGCGAGGCCCCGAAATAGCGCATGGTTGTCGCGTAGATGACCGCGAAGGTCAGCGCCAGCAGCAAGGCCAGACCGATGGTCTCGACCGCGCGCAACAGCGCCTTTTCGATAAGTGAAAGCATGTTGAAAGACCACGGATGGGCCGACCGGACCGAAGTCCGGCCGGTGCTTGATGATCGGATCAGTCGGCCAATGCCTGTGCGCGGCTGACCAGATCCGCCCCGCCGGGAACCTGCGCGGCGAACGCCTCGTAGACCGGGGCGGAGGCCGCGATGAAGGCGGCCTTGTCGGCCTGGTTCACGGTGACACCTGCCGCCTCGACCTTGGCGATCAATTCATTGTCGGCCGCTTCGCCTTTTGCAAGGGACCAGTCCTGCACCTCGGCGGCCACCGCATCGACGGCGGCGCGCACATCATCGGGCAGGCCTTCCCAGACCTTGAGGCCGGTCGTCAGGTAGGTCGGCGAATAGACATGGCCGGTCACGCTGAGGTATTTCTGCACTTCCTGGAAGTTCGCGCCGACGATGTTGGTCAGCGGGTTCTCCTGGCCGTCCATCGTGCCGGTCTGCAAGGCGACAAACACCTCGGAAAAGGACATGGCGGTCGGGTTTGCGCCCCATTCCTTGAACATCGCAACCCGCCATTCGGACGAGGGAGTGCGGATCTTCAGGCCGGCCAGATCCGCAGGCGCGTTGATCGGGCGGGTGTTGTTGGTGATGTGGCGAAAGCCGTTTTCCCAGGTCGAGACGACATGAAGGCCCTGCTCTTCGGCTTTGGGCGCAAGTTCCTGCCGGACGATCTGGGTGTCGATTGCTTTCAGATGCGCGCGGTCCTTGACCAGGAACGGCATCTCGAACAGGCCGAACTCGGGGGACACGTTGGTCATGATCGACGAGATCAGGGTGAAGTGCACGGTACCAAGGCGCAACTTCTGCATCAGTTCCTTTTCGTCGCCAAGCTGCGCATCGGCGTAGAATTCGATCTTGTGGGCGTCACCCAGCCTGGCCTGCAACTCCTCGGCAAAGCGTGCGGCGCTCTGACCTTGCAGGCTGTTGGACGCGGCACCGACCGCAACGATATAGGTATCGGCCATGACGGGGGCCGCGCCGAACGAGGCAACGGCGATGAGCAGGCCCGCAGACAGGCCTTTCGTGACATGAAACATGGGTTTTCCTCCTCCAGACAGAGCCTCAGCGCCTGTGGCCCGGGGTCTCTTGCGAGAAGGGTTATTGCATGGTCGGCATCGCGACTAATGGAAAGGCCTGATCCTTCGATAACCAAATGGCATCACGAAGGTCGTCACCCTGCCACTTCGTGATTAGACCGGGACAGTATCAAACGGCGGCTTTCGCCCTTGTGGACGCGGTTGGCAATGAATGGGTCGCAAATTCCGACACCACACGGAATCCCGGTGATAGGGTAGTTCCAGAGAACGGCAGGCAGTTCCATCAGGCCCGTCCGCTACATGCATGAAGCAAGAGATGCGAAAGAATGAAAAGGTTTGGCCTTGATGCAACGGATATTCGCATCCTCAGTGCGATGCAGCAGCATGGGCCGCTG
This sequence comes from Rhodobacterales bacterium, assembly GCA_033839205.1. GTDB lineage: Bacteria > Pseudomonadota > Alphaproteobacteria > Rhodobacterales > Rhodobacteraceae > Seohaeicola. Next base: position 21,849 of record JAJLKH010000115.1, read on the forward strand.
AGCAAGACGAGGCTTGCCGAGATCGTCAACATCTCGCCCACCCCGTGCTGGGCCCGCCTGGACCGGCTCAAGGCGGCTGGCTTCATCAAGGGATATCATAGCGATATCGCATTGGGCCAGATCGGCGACTTCGTCCAAGTCATCGTGACCGTGTCGTTGACCCATCACAGGACCGCGGATTTCGAGCGGTTCGAAGCCTTCGTCAAAGCCCATGACGAATTCACCGAATGTATCGCGACGGGTGGCGGCATGGATTATGTGCTGAAGGTCATCTGCCCCAGCCTTGCCCTGTTCCAGGCGCTGATGCAGGCGATGCAGGATGCCGAGATCGGTGTCGACCGCTACATGACCTACATCGCGACTCGCAGCGTCAAGGCAAGCCGACCCAACCTTGCCAAACTGGCCGCGCACGCCGGCCGATAAGGCCGCGCGACCGAACGGTTTGCATTCCGCCGAAAAACGGCCTGTTCAGTCTGAAGTGTCGATTTCTTTGGTCCGCATGCGCGCCTCTTTCGCTTCTAGTTTCTTGCCAGTTTCAGTCTGTCCCCGGCCCTGTCGCCGGCGACGCAGCAAGGGCGAGAAAGATGACATCAGACGGCTTCGGTTTCGGTACGCAAATCCGCAAATCCCCCTATTTCGATGCGACGGTCCGTTGGGGCGCCAAGGGGTTTTCCGTCTATAATCACATGTATATCCCGCGCGATTTCGGTGATCCGGAACAGAACTTCTGGAACCTCGTGAATGATGCCATCCTGTGCGACGTAGCTGTCGAGCGCCAGGTCGAGATTACCGGGCCGGATGCTGCAAGGTTTGTCCAGATGCTGACGCCGCGCGATCTGTCCAGCATGGCCGTCGGACAGTGCAAATACGTCCTGATCACCAATGCCGATGGCGGGATCCTGAACGATCCGATCCTGCTGCGCCTGGCAGAAAACCATTTCTGGATCTCTCTGGCAGATAGCGACATCCTGCTGTGGGCGCAGGGCGTGGCGGTGCATTCCGGCCTTGATGTCACGATTGGCGAACCGGACGTGTCGCCCCTGCAATTGCAGGGTCCCAAATCCGGCGAGATCATGCGGGCGCTGTTCGGTGACAGCATCATGGACCTGAAATACTATTGGCTGCGCGAGGTCGATCTGGACGGCATTCCGCTGATCGTGTCGCGCACGGGCTGGTCCAGCGAACTGGGTTACGAGATCTATTTGCGCGACAGCGCGCATGGCGATGCGCTGTGGGAACGCATCATGGCCACCGGTATGGCCTTTGGGCTGAAACCCGGCCACACCTCTTCGATCCGCCGGATCGAAGGCGGGATGCTGTCGTATCACGCGGATGCGGATATCCATACGAACCCCTTTGAGTTGGGGCTGGATCGGCTTGTGAACCTGGACATGGAGGCCGATTTCATCGGAAAGGCCGCGCTTCGGCGGATTCAGCAGGAAGGTGTTGCCCGCAAGCAAATCGGCATTGTCATTGATTGCGAACCGATGCAGGGGCCGAACACGACCTTCTGGACGATCAACAAGGACGGAAGCGCCATCGGCAAGGTCACGTCGGCTGTCTATTCTCCGCGGCTGGACAAGAACATCGCGCTGGCCATGGTGGCGGCCGATTACGCCCATATCGGCATGGAAATCGAGGTGGTGACCCCCTCTGGCCCCACACGTGCCACCATTGTCGAGCGACCCTTCTTCGATCCCAAGAAGAAGCTTGCCGCCGCCTGATCGCCTTTTCCGGTTCGGGAACGGGATCATGTTCGATCGTTCGATCTTGCTGCATTTGGCATGGCATCGAACCTGTGATGGAACCCGGCAAGCAAAGCAATGCGCATAAGGTCCGGTTCAACGACCGTTACGACCTGCAAGTCGACGCCGCCCCGGATTGGGGCGGCGCGGCCTGAAGGCGCCGGGACGAGCGGATGCGGCTATATCGTTTAAGCGCATCAAACTGACTGACCCTGTCCTGCCGTGAAATCATTCGATGGCTGGGGGGACGTGCCCCCTATCGGCGCGTTTCTCATCCGGGGACGGCCAGTGTTGCGCGGTTCCACTTGTCGGAATGGTCGTGGTGCTTAAGGTTCCTGCAATACCGTTCAGTTTGGGCCGGAACGATGTTTGAACGAATAAATGCACCAATCCTTCCCGCCGACATCAGCAGGCAGGTGTCTGGTTTGCGCCTGGCATCAATCCGTCTTGAGGCAGCCTATCCCGCCCTACCGACACCGTTGCAAACATCCAGTGGTTCATTGGAGGCCGCCCCGCTGTCGATCGTCGAGGTTGTGACGGCCTGTGGGATGGTCGGTGAAAGCTATCTCTTTTCTCCGAGCCGGGCGCTTTTGCCGGCACTCGACGAGGCGACAAAAGCGGTGTTTCAAGTGGTCCGCGGCGACCCATGCCTGCCGGAACACATCACTGACAAGATACTTCGGCATTTCAGGCTTTTTGGCGGTACCGGCATTGTCACCATGGCAATGGCCGCTGTGGATATGGCCGTCTGGGATATAGTTGGAAAAGCAGTTGGCCAACCGATCTACCGCGTGCTTGGGGGGACGTCCCCAGAGGTGAGAACCTATGAAAGCTCGGGACTTGGGATAGGTGATCATGGGACGATCCGGCAGCAAGCCGAAAGTTTCCTGAAGAACGGCAATACAACCATGAAACTTCGTCTTGGTTATGAAACCCTGGCAGGTGACATGAGCGCTTTGGACATGCTTGCCAATGCCTTTGGTTCTTCTGTCCAGCTCATGGTGGATTACAATCAGGGACTTACGCCGCCCGAGGCAATGGAGAGATGCAAGGAGATCGACAAGCGCGGGCTGCTGTGGATCGAAGAGCCGATCCATGCCGACCTTCTGGAAGAGACAGCTACCCTGCAAGCCAAGCTGAAAACGCCGATCCAGATTGGCGAAAACCTATGGTCACCAAAGGAAGTGGATCGCGCTTTGCGGCTGTCGGCCAGCAGATATCTTATGCCTGATGTGGGCAAAATCGGAGGCGTTACACAGTGGCTCAGAGCGGCAAGGCTTGCAGATGATCACGGGGTCAAAGTTTCTTCCCACCTTTACCCTGAAATCAGCAGCCACCTTTTGGCCGCCATTCCGAATGCACATTTCCTTGAATATGCAGATTGGACAGCCAACCAGTTTTCCGGTCACGCAAAGCCATCAGGCAACAGCCTGACTGTGTCGGATCAACCCGGGTTTGGCCTATCTGCGTAGGCAGCTTTCGGGCTGGGTCACATCAAGCCGGGCAAGACGGCTGGGGCTCTGACACCAGGGCCCCAGCAAAATACTCAGCCTACGTCGGCAGGCGATGTCATGGTCACGCTGACACCGCCGATACCGTCAATCACGACTTCGACGACCATCCCCGGCTTGACCGGGCGGGCCCCCAGGGATGTTCCGCAGGCGATAAGGTCACCGGGGTTGAGTGTCATGTCCTGTGACAAGAGACTGACGATCTCGGCTGGCGGCAAGATCATGTCGGATGCCGGATATGACTGGCGCTCCCGGCCGTCCACCAAGACCCTGATCGTCAGATCCTGCCAGTTCACATCTGTTTCGATGACCGGGCCGACAACGCCAAACCCATCAAAGCTTTTGGCGCGGGTCCATTGCGGGAATGATGGATCCGCATGAAGAACATCCAGCGACGTGATGTCATTGATGCAGGTATAGCCCAAAATGGCCTCTGCTGCCTTTTCGGGGCTGACATTCTTGCAGGTTTTGCCAATCACGATGCCCAACTCGCCCTCGAAGATAACCCGCCCGGCTGAGAGGGGAAGTTCAACGCTGGCACCAGGCCCCGCCAGTGAACTGTCCGACTTGAAGAAATAAAGAGGATGCGTGGGGTGATCCATCCCGCCCTTCTCGGCCGCAGCCTTGAAGTTGTTCCACAGGCCGATGAACTTGCCGGGGCGAACCGGAGCCTGCAGCGTAACCTCTGAAAGTGGAACAGGCGCTCCAAGAGCGGTATCCGACCCAAGACCATCACGCGGATGGAGTTCGTCATTGTTGATGACACCGATGATCTGCGATCCATCCTTGGTGTAGCCCCGAGCCCATTTCATCGTGCCGTCTCCTGATGTGGATATTCTGCTTTGGCGCCTAAAAAAACGGCCGACGTCAGCAAGAACTTGAACCGCATTTATGCAGCGCCGTGTTCGGTCCGACAAGCGGTATGCCAACGCCACCTCAATGGCGGCCGCAACCGATCGGCGATCCCGTATCGCGTTCGCAGCGAAGGTAAGCGCCAGCCAATAGCGTCACGGACAGCCAGAACAGCAACGCGCCGCGTGCCGGAACTAAGTCTGTCAAAGGCAATGCTTGCAGGCTGAGGGATCAAACCCGCTTATCACCTGACGATTTCGAGGAAATGCTTGGTAGCGGAGGAGGGACTCGAACCCCCGACACGCGGATTATGATTTTCCCTGTTTGTAACTTGCTTGATCGCCAACCAGATCGGTGAGCTTACAAACCATAACAATTCGGAATGTAGTTAGCATGTGATCAACTTGACCTGCCCCCCGGTCGTCCCTCGTTCATAACGAGAGCCCTTGGGGTTGATTGTTGTCGGTTTCGGGTTGGGCAAGCGCGCCGGGCGCGGAGCGATCAAGTAGCTCAAGCGCCCGGCGCGCTTCTGCTGGCGTTTGGTTACTGAGCGAGGAATGCGGCCTGACGTTGTTGTAGTCGTAGCGCCAGAGGGCCAGCTTGCGGCGGGCATCAGCCAGACTGTCGAAGATCTCTTCGTTCAGGCATTCATCCCGCAGACTGCCGTTGAAGGACTCGATGTAGCCATTCTTCTGCGGCTTGCCCGGATCGATGTAATGCCACTCGACCTTGTTGTCGTTCGCCCACTTCAGGATGGTCTTGCTGGTGAACTCGGTGCCATTGTCAGAGACGATGCAAGCCGGTTTGCCGTAGATCCTGATCAGCGCATCGAGTTCTCGCGCCACTCTGGCCCCCGAGATGCTGGTGTCAGCGATCAGCGCCAGGTTCTCCCGGCAGCAATCGTCGTTGACGGCCAGGATGCGGAACCTTCGGCAGGCCCCGAACGTGTCCGATAGGAAGTCCAAGGACCACCGCTGGTTCGGGCGCAATGCCACCGGCATCGGGGTTCGGCTGCCCCGCGCGCGTTTGCGGCCACGGCGGCGGCGCACCGACAGGCCCTCTTCCCGGTAGATGCGGTAGAGCTTCTTCTCGTTCATGATCATGCCCTTGCGCTCCAGCATGATGCCCACGCGTCGATAACCGAAGCGACGCCGCTTCTAGGCGATCTTGTGCATCTCCTCACGGATTTCCGGGTTGTCGGGCGGTCGTTCACGCCGCACCGTCTTCGGGTCAACACCGATCAGGACGCAGGCACGGCGTTGAGAGATCGGATGATCCTTCATCGCCCGCAGCACCGCGTCCCGCCGCGCCATCGGTGTCGTCAGGGCTTTCCCAAGAGATCCTTCAGAACCACGTTGTCCAGCATCGCATCCGCCAGCAGCCGCTTCAGCTTCGCGTTCTCGTCCTCGAGCTGCTTCAGTCGCTTGGCGTCCGACAGGTCCATCCCGCCATACTTGGCCTTGAACTTGTAGAACGTCGCAGGGCTCAACCCGTGCTTCCGGCAAAGCTCAGAAGTCGGCAAACCCGCCTCCTGCTCTTTGATCATCCCGATAACCTGCGCCTCGGTGAAACGGCTTTTCCTCATGTCGTCTGCTCCTTCTCAGGTTGGGCAAACTCTACATCACGGCGAGGGAGCTTCCGGGGGGCAGGTCACTCTGCATCTTTGGATGGCATTCCAAGTGCGATATCGGTCACCAAGAAAGTCCAGACTGCGGCAAAATGATTTGAGCTTGAATGCATAAAAAAGGCCGAGCGCCACGCTAATGCAGGCGCCCGGTTTTGTTCTAGATCAGAGGTTGCCCGCCGCCATCTCACGCGCGATATGATCCGCCTGACGGATTGCCAGCGCCACGATAGTCAGCGTCGGGTTTTCCGCCGCCCCCGTGGTGAATTGCGAGCCGTCTGAGATGAACAGGTTCGCAATGTCATGTGTCTGACCCCATTTATTGCAAACCCCGTCCTCGGGCCGTTCGGACATGCGGTTGGTGCCAAGGTTATGGGTGGAGGGATAGGGCGGGGTCGGGAAGGATCGGGTCGCCCCCACCGCATCATATATCGCCATCCCCTGCTTGTAGGCGTGGTTTCGCATCGCGACATCATTGGGGTGGTCGTCGAAATGCACGTTGGCCACGGGCAGGCCCCATTGGTCCTTGGTGTCAGACAGGGTGACGCGGTTGGTGGCTTGGGGCATATCCTCACCCACGATCCACATCCCTGCCATGTTCTCATAGTGATCCAGTGCCGTGGTGAAGCCACGCCCCCAGCCGCCGGGATTGAGGAAGGCCGCCATGAAGGGTAGGCCCAGCGACAGTGTTTCAAGCTCGTAGCCGCCGACAAAGCCACGTGACGGATCGTGACGCGCCTCGTCCTGAATGATCCCTGCCATCGTGGTGCCGCGCCACATCCGCACGGGCTTCTCGAAGATGCCATAGATCGACCCTGTCGTGTGGCGCATGTAGTTGCGACCAACTTGGTCCGAGCTGTTGGCCAACCCGTTCGGGAACATGCTGGAGGCCGAATTCAGAAGCAGGCGCGGGCTTTCAAAGCTGTTGCCCGCCACGCTGACAATCCGCGCCTTTTGCAGATGCAGATTGCCCTCTTTGTCGAAATATTCGACACCGGTGACCTTGCCTGTCTCGTCATGCAGGATGCGCGCGACATGGGCATGATCGCGCACTTCCAGATTGCCCGTCGCTTCGCCGCGGGGAATGTCCGTATATGCGGCGGACCACTTGGCCCCCCATTTGCAGCCCTGAAAGCAGAAACCCGTCTGCTGGCAGGCAGGCCGCTCGTCATAGTCGGACGAGTTGATGGCCATACGCCCGGTATGAACCTCCTTGTAGCCCAGCTTCTTGGCACCGGCTTCAAAGACCTTGTAGTTATTGTTGCCCGGCAGCCCCGCGCGGCCCTCGGTCAGGGTCACGCCCAGCTTGGTTTCGGCCAGCGCATACCACGGCTCCATCTCGGCGGCATCAATGGGCCAGTCCAGAAGATTTGCCCCCTCGACCGCACCATAGGTCGACAGCGCCTTCCACTCATGCTCCTGAAAGCGGATCGAGGCACCGGCCCAATGGGTCGTGGTGCCACCCACCGCCTTGACAATCCAAGCAGGCAGGCCGGCAAAATCCTTGGCTACACGCCAATCGCCACTGGTGGTGCGGGCGTCCAGCCATGCCAACTGGCCAAAGCTGTCCCATTCATCGTTGATATAATCGTCAGGCAGGTAACGTCCCCCCGCCTCAAGCGCCACGACCTTGACGCCCTTTTGCGCCAGTTCATTGGCCAGAACACCGCCGCCTGCGCCGGTGCCGATGATGACGACGACCGAGTCGTCATTTAGATCAAATTTCGCAACCATGTCAGCGTCCTCCCTTACAGCCAGTCGATATCGTCGAAGCCACGGTCGATATATCCGCCCTGGCTGAAGGACTCGCCCTCATAGCCGAAGATCGGCCAGACGTCCTTCTGGTTATAAAGGCCCGTGACCAGACCCGCGCGCACGGTCTGGAAAAAGACCTCGCCTTCGATAGCCTGCAGAACCTTGACGCGGTCTTCCTCCCATCCAATCGAGACGTAATCGGCATGACCCTGCGCCTGTGCCGCAGCGTTCAGCGCGGCGATGCCCGCATCGACCAGATCCTTGGCCGCCGCATCGTCATAGCCCTTCACGGCCACCGCATAGAAACGGTCTGCCACTTGATCATGCGGATAGATATCGCGCGCCATCTGCATCAGTGTCGCCATCTGTTCCGGTGTGATCACCGATACTTCCATGGCCCATGCTGCATCAGGGGCCGCGATGAAACCTGTTCCGGTCACGGCAAGCGCCCCAATGGCCATGGCACGGCCCAGTAGCGCGCGCCGGGTCAGCCCCTTTCGCTCCACTCTTATCATTGCTGTCTCCTCCCTAGAAATGAACCGGCCGTCCGTCCTCCCCGACAGCCGGGACAGCGGCGCTATTGGAAGCGGCCGCCGCGTTGCAGGACTTCGATTTGGTAACCATCTGGGTCTGCGATGAAGAAAAACTTCGCGACCGTCACACCATTGTTCTTAAAATCCACCAGATTGCGCGGGGCCAGACCCGCCGCGCTTAGCCGCGCATGCTCGGCCTCGACATCCTCCACGGATACCGCCAGATGGCCGTAACCATCGCCTAGACTGTAAGGCTCTGTCCGGCCCTTGTTGACCGTCAGTTCCAGCTCGAAGCTGCTTTCGTCATTGGACATGTAGATCAGGGTGAAGCTGTCGAAATCCAGCCGGTCGGCCACGCGCAGGCCAAACGCCGTCTCGTAAAAAGCCACCGCGCGCGCCTCTTCCAGCACGCGGATCATCGAATGAATGGTCTTCGCCATGTGTCCTCCAGAATCTGTCATTCTGGTAAGGTTAGCGAACCAATTCTGCGGGCAGGTAGTAGGTGACTACTACAAAGGCGTTATTTTCGTCATTCTGCGGCGATACGCGCAGCAGGTTGCGGCACCTGTTCCAACTCGCCCAGATGGATCGTGCAGGCGCAGCGCAGAAGCGAGGTGAAATTGGTCACCTCCCCATGCTGTTGCAATACTTCCGAATGGAGCTTCGAGACAAAAGCCGGCGTTGAGACTCCATCCTTTTCTGCCATCTGATCGACTATTCTCCAGAACGCCCGTTCAAGGCGTATGCTGGTCGATTGACCGTTCAGGCGCAGACGGCGCGTAATGTATTCGTAACGGCTGGGATCTTGACCCGCGAAAATCTGGCACATCTTGTCATCCTCCGAGATTAAATGATGCCGGATTGCGCGGGCACGTCAAGTAAAGCCGTCACGTAGAAGTTGGGGCGAAAATCATGGACGCGTGAAACTGTGTCAGATCTGCGATCGGTGACATGTAGGGCATAGCAACTCGTCGGTCATCAGAAATCCGCACAGATACCAACCGTTCTTTTTGCTAGATCGCAACTGATAAGCAAGTGCACGCTTTAGCATAAATCACCCAGGAACTCTTCTCAAGAGTTGCGGGAGTAGCTCGGACAACACAACATGCCCTAGTCCAGCATCTTGCAGTTTACGCCGCCAACAGGTCGCTCTGCATCTTTGCGAACATCTCGACATCATCTTCCGGGTTGTGAAACAGGTGTCCGTAGACGTCCATCGTCATGTTGATCGAGGAATGCCCCATCAGGGACTGGATCTTCTTTGGAGGCCAGTTCTGCTCGATGAAGAGAGACGCCGCAGCGTGGCGCAGGGCGTGAAAGCTGAACTTCGGCTTGCCCGCATCATCGACAATCCCGTTTTCGATCAGCAGAGGCACGAAGACCCTGTTGTGGATATTCGAGTGGTTCTCGATATTTCCCTTGCCGTTGGGAAAGACGAGGTTCAACTCGCCACGCGTGCAGACCGAGGTCCATGCCTTCAGCGTGTCATGCACGATCGGGGCCATAGGAATGCTCCGCTTGCTCGTGCGACTCTTTGGCTTGCCCATCTCGTTGAACCTGTCGGCACGCTTCTGAACGTGAATCAGTTTGGAGTCGAAATCGACGCAGTCCCAAGTCAGTCCACGCAACTCGCTGATCCGCATGCCCGTGAAGATGGCGGTGACGATCAGGGGACGGTGGCGGTCAGGGACATTGCCGATCATCGTTCTGATCTCGTCCTTGGTCGGGATGGTGCGCTCGTCTTCATCCCGCCGGTTCCGCTTGAGTTTTACGTCACGCGCAACGTTCCGGTCGATCCAGCCCAGTTGCATGGCCTTGTCCAGAGCCGATCGCAGGCTGCCAAGCACCTTGCGGGTCATGGCGCGAGACAAACCTTCGTCCTGCAGATCATCCATGAATTCGGCGATGTCACCGCGTGTCAGATCCGCGACCAGCAGATCCCCAATCTTCTTGTCAATGTGATGTTCTACATGCCCGCGATAGCTGCGAATGGTGGCGCGTTCGAGGTTGTTGCGCTGACACTCTTTCAGCCAGGCTTCACACGCATCCCGGACGGTTTTGATACTTCTGCTCATGAGGGTTTCCTTCAGGCTATGTTGCTGTGATCAT